>JADYXS010000468.1 GCA_021772155.1 Candidatus Obscuribacter sp. | reverse complement strand
GCGCATTGGCGTCCCTGGCAGCTCTAAGGCAATCACGATTGCAGCGCGATTGGGACTGCGGCGCGATTTGGTGGACGCTGCCCAAGCGCATCTCAACTCCGATACCAGTGACATGCAAAACATGATCGAGGAGCTTGAAGCCCGCCTTGGCTCCGTCGACCTGGCGGAGCAGGAAATCAAAGCGCGCCAGCAACAGATACGCGAACACGAGGAAAAGAACGAGCGGCGGCAAGAAGAGCTCGAGCGAGATCGCGAAAAGCTGCGTGCCGGAGTTGCAGACAAAATGCAGCGCGATCTTGAAGAGGCGCGGGAACTGGTGAGGAGCTTGATTGCCGATCTGCAAAAGGCACCATCAATCGCCAAAGCTCAGCGATTGCAGAAAGATTTGGAAGTGATTCGCCAGGATCTTGGCTGGCTTGAGCCGCAAATAGTGATGGAAGGACCGGCGTTGCTTGAGATTGGTCAAACGGTAAAAGTGCGGTCACTGAATCAGAAAGCTGTGATCGAGGGTTTGCCTGATGATCGAACGGCGCCTGATGCTCAAGTTACTGTCCGCGCCGGTTCATTCAAAATTAAAGTGCCGCTAAGTGACATTCAGGCAATGCAGCAACAAGGTCCAGCCGCGCCTCATCTGGCGGTGCGCACGAAATTCAAGTCCAGTGTTGCTGCTTCTTCCTCGCGTTCCCAACCTGTGCGAGTATCTTCGTCTAGTCCTGGCGAGCTTCAGGTCTTCGTCCGAACCAGTCGCAACACCTTAGATTTAAGGGGGCAGCGCGTGGACGAGGGGCTGCAGAACTTAGAGAGCTTTGTGGATTCAAGTTTCCTTGAGCATCTATCGCCGCTGATGATTATTCACGGGCACGGAACCGGAAAAATGAAATCTGCAGTGCGCAAATTTTTGGCTGACAGCCCTTATAACGCCAGCCTTCGGCCCGGTGAAACCTACGAAGGTGGCGATGGCGTCACTGTCGTTCAGTTCCGCTGAGAAATTATGTTAGGCTCTTCTCAGCGTTAACTGCCGCCAGGACCAGATATCAACCAGCTGGGCAAACTGCCCATCAGCTATATATAGATTCAGAGCCCCACTCTCCGGGCATGTTGGAGATGGTTGTGGATCATTCGCGGCAAACGCCGAAGTTTAATGTTTGGCTGTCCAGTATTCCGGCGTCAGCGATAGATACATAAGTTCGACAAATTTTCCCGTTCTAGCTTTGAACTTGATGCGGCATACGTAATTTCCGCACATACAAAAGGCGAATAACTGGCTAATCTTACTGTCGGGGCATCCTGTAATAGCTGAGGACCATCGAATCATGTCAGACACAAAGCCGTCGGACACCACTGATAAGGCAATAATCCAACCAGCATCGGGAAAGGACGAGGCCGAAGCTCGTCAAAGGTTAAGTGACCAGGCTGTAGACCCTCGTGCGGGACAGGATCAACTGAACCGCAATCGCCTTCGCGATGTTTGTGCGCAGGAGGCCAAAGGCGCCAGCGAGATCCTGATTAATGCCAGTTCGACTATGAGTGCCGTTAACGAAGCGGTTCTGCGCGGTGGCAGTGCCAAGCCCGGTTCAGCCGACGAGAAGAACATCATCACCATCGCTAAAGTCGAAGAGAGTTTAAAGGGTGGCCCAGCCAAACCTGGCACCGAAGAATACAACAAAGCTTTCCTGACTGCTTTCATGGATGCGGTCGTGAAAGGTGCCAATATCAAGCCTGGATCTGAAGAGCAAAAGATCGCCATCACGGCAGCCGAGGTGGCCTATTTAGATGCCATCAATAAAGCTGACGCGCGTTTGTACATGATCAACGCCAACGATGGTTCTATACAAATTGATCAGGCTACCGGCAGGCCCGTTGAATCTACTTTTCTCAAAGATGTCCGTAAGGAAAAGGGCACTGTAGCTAAGGAAATTGACGAGCTTAAACAAATTAAGCCAGAGGGACGTCCGCTCACCAAGGCCGAGATGGACCGCTATGGCGCAAGCAACTCGGATTCAGCCGCTCTTCTGCTGAGTCGCCAAAACGGTTTTAACGTTCTTAACGACGTGACGCGTCGCTCCGGTTATGCCACCGCCAACTACGGATTGGCGTTGGAGCGCGCCAGTGTCGGGCTAACAGACCAGGACAAACTGGCTCAGATTCAACGTGGTGAATACTTTGTTAGTCGGGCGGCCTATCTTGATAATCAAATGCTTGCCGATGTCAAATTCCAGGTTGTCAATGACAAAGTCAGAGCTGAAGCCGGTCTGCCAAAACAAGAGCTGCCACAACAAGGGCCGGTCGCCGAAGTAAACAATGATGGAAAGGCCATAGACGGTACGTTCTACACGGGCAACGCTAGATTGCCGTCGGGCGAGATTCGCGTTGACGCTCCCGGATTTGTCAGTCCGTTACCTCTGCTCAAATCCACAGAAACCAGTCTCACATCACCGATGAGCCAAGCAAATCGTGATGGCTACATTGCGGCTCTGAAAGCCGCTGACAGCATCAATCGCCCCGATCTGGTCGAAAAGATGGCTGTTGAGAACGCATACATTGAAGCGTTGGCAAAGACAGAAAAGGGTAGGCGCATCGGTTCTCTGGTTAGCGAACTGGATAAGTTCAATGACGGGATCCAAAAGTCAGCGAAACCGGCGGCGTCTTATTTCCAAGAAACGCTGAAGGGCGATGCGGATAAAGGGTTTGCTGCTCGGCTCAACGATATAGACAAAATAAATACAAGCATAGAAAAACGGCGAGCGACCATGGCCGCCTTGATGCCTAAAATTCTTGCCGAGTTTAAACAACGGGATCTACCTCAGCCTGGCCAGCCGCCAAAGGAAAGTACTGAACAACAAAACCGAGTTTTTCTAAACAAGCTCGGAAACCAGAAAGATGTAAATCAGTTCTTGCTTTCGATCGAGAAAAAACCAGGCGTAGAACAGACGCCTGCCCAGATTCAGGACCAGAAATGTCTGACAGCGTTGCTCAGTATCGCTGAGGGAACACCATTTCTGAATGAACTCAAGAATTATCAAAACGAGGAAAAAATCCTTGAAACTGCCAGACAACAAGTAAATCAAGTTATTACAGGTGAGATCAACAAACTTGATGCGGGTTACTACCCAACCGTCAGAGCCTATAAGCAACACATCGAACTCTATAATTCATCGGAAACGGTCCGTCTATCCCTCCTTAAAGCTCTCGGTGCAGACAAAGATAAGGATGATGCTGGCAATAAAGAACTCGCCAAAGCGATGCAATTGCAGCTTGCCGCGATCAATCCGGAACGCTTCGCTAAGCCTGTTGATGCCACCACTGTCAAAGATGGTGCTGCTGCTGCCCCGGTATCGACATTGGACGCTGCCTCGGTTAGCTCTATTGGGCGCGCCGTTGCAGCATATGATGTTGCCAAAGGAAAGCCTGGAGTGCCATTGGATCAGGTTAAGATCCAAATAGATGCTACTCGTACGATTTCGGCAAACGAAGTATTCAAACAGGCTGTTGCCGATGCTAGTCGCATCAATCCGAAGGAAGTTGAAGGTGAGTTAGATCGCCTGGTTGATGAACTTGGTCGGCGTGGCTGGACAAAAGAGCTAGAGACAAAATTCCAAAAAGAACTCGAGCCGGAGTTTCTAGCACTTGATGCCAAACGACGTGCTGAGTTCGCCAAAATCCCTAATGTAACTGATCCGACTAAGCCAACCGAGCCGTCTAAGCAAACTGTCGTTGGCGACTTTTTAGACAAAATCGATCAGATCAGAGGCGATGATCCAGCGGCACCACAAAAAATGAAAGACCTTGAAGCTGGCTTGGCCGCTCTTGGTGCTACGGATCCAACCGTAAAAACGTTTTTGGATGCTCGCGAGGAAGCTAAGAAATTCTTCCAGAGAAATCCCCTTGTTGCGGACCGTCTTCAGTACGCCGCCGCAGAACCAAGCCTCAAAGATCTTCAACATGCCAAAGCGATTGCGGAAGGACTGTACGGTGCTGCTTTACTCAACGCCGGTGACAAAGCAGGCGCATTGCCCTTCTTGGTGGCCGCCGCAAGAGATAAATATGCTGACGAAACGTCCACGGTGATTAAGGCAGCCATCGACCAGCATGGTCGTGCTGCAATCTTGGCAGAGGCCCAAAAACCAGTTGCAGTTAAGTCCGCCGATGCCACCACCCCACTTGAGGCTCCCGTTAAAGACCAGTCTGTAGGTGTTGCGCAAGATCCGGCGCTATTCGAAAGCGCTCTAAATGCCCAGGAAACCGCTCGGTTAGCTTTGGCACAGGTCAAGCCGGATGGAAATCCGCTGTCACCAGAACTTGCGAAGAAGTTTACCGATGCTATCGCGATCAATAGCAAGATTGATATCAAAGCCCTTGAAACTACTAGAGCTGCACTTGAAAAAAGGCTTCTTACCGGTGAGACGGCAGAGCAGAAAGCAGAGTATGTTGCTGCTAATCAGGCGGCACTGCTCGCTCAGTCTAATATCGCTATTCAAATCAAGGCGGCTTTGGATAGCATCGGTCCTGAAGTTCCCGCTGCAGACAGACCGGCCGTTCTCAACCAGCGGTTGACCGCGATGGCCAAAGAAATTCCGGCTATTCAGACTTATTTGGATGCCCTGAACAAAGCGACAGCTCACGGCGTTCAACAGAGTGCATTGGCTGCCGAGAAAGCCGTTGAAGTTCAAATTAAAGCTGCAAGAGATAGCATCGGTGCTGATGTTCCGGATGCAGACAAACCCGCTGTGCTCAACCAAAAGCTGATCGAAGCAGGTAAAAAGGATCCGGCTGTTCAGCTCTACTTGGATGCCGTATACAAAGCGGACCGCTACACAAAACGCGAAGCGTTTGAAATAGCCAACCACCAGATCCAAACTCTGCAGCATGGCAAAGCTTTTTCCGAAACGCTATATGCTGCAGCGCTGGTAACTACGAAGAATCCAGGGGACGTTGAGAAGGCCAAGGCCTCCATGCGACTTGCTATGCAAGATCAAACGCTGCCAGAATTCTTCCCCGCCGCTTTGCAAATTGCGCAACAGCTGGGCTTGACCGATGCTGCGCAGGCTCCAACTGATGCTGCTGCGCAACCGCCTGAGGCTGCCGCCGCAGCTGCGCGCGCCAAGCTATACCAGGACTCTCTCGATGCCCAGAACCGTGCCAAGATTGCTGCAGATGCAGTCAAGAAAACTGGCCAACCGCTGTCAGCTGAAGCAACAAAAATCTTCATTGATGCCATCGAGTTAAACGGCAAGATTGACGTCAAAGCTTTAGATACCAGGAAGAAGGAACTTGCCGAGGAGCTTCTTGTTGGTTGGACTAAAGAAAAAGAAGAACAGTACTTGCTTGCTCGTCAGAATGCGATGATCGCAGCGTCCAAGGTCAGTGTGCAATTGACCAAGATATCGGAAAGCATTGGTGCTGATGTTCCGCCTGAGAAGATCCAGGAAGTCGTCAATCAGAAGCTCACTGACCTGGCCAAAACTGATCCAGATGTTCAAAGGTTTTTGGATGCTCGTAGCCAAGCGACAGCCGAGGGTCTACAGCAAATTGCGCTGCAAGCCGAAACTAAGATAAAGACGCAAATGCAGACGGCGCTCGTTGGAAACGATGTTAGCACTGCGGCCGGACAAACAGCTGTCTTCCGAAAGTTGACCGAGATGGCCAAAACCGATGTGGATGTGAAGGCCTATTTGGAAGCTAGCGGTAAAGCCATTGGCTTTGCTGGACGTGAGCAGTATCAAGGAGCGTGCGAGCGCATCAACATATTGCAAAATGGCAAAGCCATTTGCCAAACGCTGTATGCCAGCGCTCTTCAAGGTACCGGTAATCCAGCCGACTTGGACAAGGCAAAGGCTTCCATGAAGCTTGCGATGGCAGACGAAAAGTTCATCGTCGGTTTCCCGCCGGCGCGGGAAGTGGCAGTATCACTAGGCTTGTCAGCCGCGCCTAAGGTCGATACGGATAAATATCAAAAGGAAGTTCCTGGCTTCAAAGAACTCCTTGTTGCTGAAACGATCATGGAGGACACAACTCTCACGCGGCAACAGCGGATGGAAAAGGCGAAACCGCTCTACGATTTAGCTGTGGCTAAGGCCACCGGTGACACCAAGGCGTACGATCTGGCTGTGGCTGAAGCTGGCCGCAAAGGGATTGACCTGACGGCGTTCAATCAAGATCCGGAGTTCCGCAAAGGTATCAACATCAAGCAGCTTGATGCGAATCTTAAGGATGTCGGTACCCTTCTGAAGAAGATCGGAGTTGACAAGGAAGTTTCCAAAGAAAATCCGACAAAGTTGGCCGAACTAAACGCACAAGAGGAAAAGCTCAACACGAATGCAAACCATTTGTTTGTCATGCGTCAACAGCCGATTAAGGCCATTGCCAGTCAAGCCTCGACGTTAAATAGCGTTGCAATGGACATGTATAAGCTGGCCGATGCAGGTGCTGCAAACAAAGCAGAGTTGCTTACTGCCGCTAATGAATATCAGCGTCAAGCTGCCGCACTCTATCGTTCGATAGAGAAGCTCGACCCTAAAGGCTGGAATAAGACGCCAGGATTTGCCGGAGCTGCCAAGCTTTGCGACGAGCACAAGCTGGTCGACGAGACATCGGCAGTCGTTGTTGGCGAAGTCTTAATAGCTAAGAAAGCGATCGATTTTGGTCTCAAAGGTCCGTTGCCAGCTGCTGAGGGCATCTGGGGCATGATGAACTATTCTGCTGAGCTGTTGAAGGCCCCAGGCGAGGTTCCGGTTGTCGGGAAGGTTATCGGATTTGTTCCGGACCTGTTTGCCGAAGGTGTTTCAAATACTGGACGCGGACGTGAAGGAGCAGCCGCTGCTCTGTTTGAGGCCATGACCAAAGATGAACAACTTGCGATGAATCAAGTGCAAGGGATTCAGCACAACATGCTGAACCAAGGCTCTTACATCGTTAACGATTTGCTCTCGGCTCAAACTGGTTTGCTCATTGGTAAATTTGTGGTGCAAGCCGCAGGCACCAGGCTTGGGCCTTGGGGCAAAGGCTTGACTTACGCCACCACCGCAGTTGGCTCGGCTTATGGCACTAATGCCCTTCTGGATCAGGGCTCCGCAAGTCTTCTCGGCACCGACGCACGTGGCGGCAGGGAACTGGCCACACGTACACTGGCTTCTGTGGCAATAGCTGGAGCGCTCACGATCCGAGGAAACCACATCGCCGCTAATGAAGCTGCGCTGCTTAGTGGTGGCCCTAAGGTACCATTTGGGACCAGCATGGGTTCCCTCTGGAACAAACCAGTTCTAGCTACTATCCCAGGCACGCCTCTCCAGATTGCTGCAGAAGGCGGCGCCGTATCTAAGTTGGCCGGCGTGAACGTATCTCCACATTTGGCTCGAGAGGTGGCGGCATTAACTCCTAAAGGTCAAGCAGCCCTGGAAGCTGGTTTGGCGAAAATCGGTCCGGACGCGTTCTCAAAAATGACCTATTTACAGCAGCTCCAGCGGTCCGCAGAACTAATGAAAGCCGCAACAAAGGCTGAGCAAGCACAAGTGGCTGGCGGTAGTTTTGTCGGGAAGTATATGCCCGGCAGCGGTAACTGGGCTCAAGCACAAGCCAATCTTGGTGTAATTTCTTCTCCTGGTGGTGCTGGGATTCTAACTCGCAGTTGGGTCGGCGCCGGTTCCATGGCTGTATATGGTGTTGGCGAAAAGAACTGGCTGCTAGACAATCCGGCAACTGGAAAACCATACACTACCGCTGAGATCGCTCAGCACGCTGGCTATAGCGCTCTATGGGGAGGCGGCGCTTCTGCCGTTGCACCTCTGGTTGGCAAAACACTCGGTTTTATCGCCGTAGGGCCAATAAAACACATGGTAGTTAATCCGATCAAGTTTGCTTTCAATTCTGAAGCCAAGGTTCTGTCCGCATGGGGCGGGGTGGCACCTAAAGTAAGCGCGCCATTGAAACTAAGCGGGCTGTGGAAAATTGGCGGCGAGGGCGCAGTAGGCGCCTATGCCGGTCGCGCCGGGATTGGTTTTACAGGTGGTGGTGTCACTGGCTTCGCTCTGCATAACCCCGCGATGGTAAATCGAGAGCTGGCCAAGCAAGAGAAAGAAGCTGGATTGGCGCCGTCTGGTCAGAAGTACACCTGGGGCGAGTCACTTGGTTATGGATTCGACTGGGGTGCTAAAACCGCTGTTGTTACGACGCTTGCACCAGTTGGTCTCAAAGCTTTGCATGGGGTCGGTAATACGGTCGTTAGACCTGTGTACAACACGATAGGCGTGCCAATCGTCAACTACACTGCAAGACCGGTATATAACACTGCCATCTGGGCTGCTAACTCAGGCTTCAATACAACGAACCTATTCAAGAGTCCGCTTACCGCTGCAGCCGGTCGTGGCGTCGTGGGTTACGGCGGAGGATGGACCGCCGGCACAGCCGCTGGTTTGGTCGAACATGGCGCAAGCACACCTGAGGGCCGCGCTAAGGCTTATGCTCAAGGCCGAGATTGGGGAACTAAAGCCGGCGTAGGTCTGGTGCTTGCACCGTTTGCAATTAAGGTAGTACAAGTTGGCGTTGATAAAGCGGTTGCACCGCTAACAACTGCAGTAGTAGATCGTTTAGGTAAGACCGCGGCAGCGAAAGTCGTATCTGATGGCAGTGCTAAATATGCAGCGACGATGCTAACTCCACTTGCCCTGATCGAACAGCGGGCTGTAGCAGACCTCTACGGCGCAACTGTGGAAATTCCGCGTGTCGTCAAAATGGCTACGGAGGCGCTTGATAAGCGCAAGGCCTTCCTCAAGCTCAGTCCTGCCGAACAAGCTGAGATAATCGCCAAAGAAAAGAAGGCTCAGGCCGCGGCTCAGAAAGCAGCCAAGCCACATTGAGTCGGACTGTAGCTCGTGAATCATTCCGAAAGAGCGCAGCCTAGCTGCGCTCTTTCGGCTTTGCGGGCAAACGTTCTGGGGGCACACAACAACTGTGCACCTGTCTCCCTTGACAGTAGCTGACGGTTTGCTATGGTCGCTTCATCGAGGGCATCTAAATCACTTGAAAGTAAGTGTCCAATAACTTCTTACCTTGTATAGATACCCTTACCGCCACAATGTGGGCATATCTACTACAGTTTCTTATAAAGCAGGACATTTACCATGGCTGAAGCAACCGAAACCAATCCAGCAGCCGCAACAGATACCAAACCAGCAGTCAGAACTGCGTTTGCTCCAGTGGAAGTGAATGAGCCAGAGAGCCCAAAAACGGTAGAGACTGCAGCTACCAATAAGGCCCTTTCAGAAACTAATGGAGCGGGACCGCCCAAGAGCGACGTTGTAACGTCAAAGCCGGAGACAACAGTTGAGCCGAAGACGTTTAATGACAAAGCCTTGGAGGAAACTAATGCCAAACCCTCTGAGAAAGCTGAAGCGGCTGCCAGGAAGGCTCCAAGCACTCTTGAATGGCGCATGGACATCACCAATGCCATGACTGGCCTTGTCGAGCTAAAAGCGCTAGATCAGGGTCTTGTCGAGCTGAAAGCCCTAGATAAGGGTCTTGTCGAGCAGTTAAAAGGCAAGGTGGTCGAAGGGAAGGTGGTCGAGGTTTCGGAAAAGCAGCGAGTAGAGATAGAAAAGCAGCGAGTAGAGATAGAAAAGCGGCAAGTAGAGTTAGTAAAGCAGCAAAAAGAAATGATCGAGACTGTCGATCAAAGTTTCCAAAAATCACTTCCGTATATTCGAGAGAAAGCCACTGCTGCCGATGCACAGCTTTTCGTTACGGTGTCAAAACATGCTGACACAGAAAAAGAAATCGCAGAGGTGCGAGAAAAACTGAAGTTAGCCCCTGGCACCAAACTGGAAGGAGATGAGCTGAAGAATAGAGTTCTCAACGAAACTGATTCGGCGACCCAAAAGCTGTTGACCAGGCTTGCCGTTTTGCACGAAGTTCAACAAGACACGGAAATGCAAGCTGGTCGAGAAATCGATTACAAGCATCTGCCCTTTCGTGCCGGCATCGAATATGCAAAATTCGTCTGCAAACACAAAGATGGTGTCTACAACGACATCACCGACGGGCAGACTCCCAAGAAAGCTATTGATCTTTTGAGGTCGGTTTGCACTGCTGAAATGATGGCACGGGGCGGAGACGTCGCCTTGAAGGAAGCAAGCGCTCAAGAAACGAAGAACATCCGTTCGGTCGTTGATAATAAGATCAACCCGATGATTGCCTTGCAGACGGCGATGGATGAGAAAGATCCAGTTAAAAAGTTAGAACAATTGCGGCATGCTGCTGCCTTGGCGGATAGCAAAGACGTAGCACCTGAGCTTTGCAAACAGAAAATCGAAGAGATCAAGAAGCAGCTTGCAGATCCGGAAGTGAAAAAGGATATTGTCGAGGCTCGCAACCTAGAAATTAAAATGACCGCTTGGGAGTCTCTCTCGCACGCTCAAGGGCTGACGAATGTAGCTCTGGCAGCTGCGCTTTTAGATAAGGAGCCACAGGATTTCGCCGCAGCTCGTGATGCTCTACTCAAGGCTTCAAAAGACACGCTTGGCGCCAATTCTTTGCTTGATCAACGCGGCGTGCCTTTGTTTGGAACGCTCATGCTGGTGTCATTGGCGGGAGTCAAGACAGATATGCAGGCCGTCAAAGAAGGCAAGGACGTCGAATCGCTCAAAACAATTCAGACGCAAATTGCAACTTCCGTCAAACTAGCACAAGAGGCGTCGGCAAAATCAACACTAGCTCAGAATGAAACGAACGAAGACAGGAAAGCCGCTCTTCTCAATGAAGCAATCTCGCTTGGAAATCAGGCAATACAGCAATCACACGCACTGAAAGTAGCATTTGGTGGTCAGGATGCAGACGCGCTAAAAAGACAAATAGACACTCTGAATCAGAAGCCGGAAGCTCAGCGCAGCAAGGAAGAAAAGGCCACCTTGGAATACTTGTCCGGCATGCACGCTCTTGCTGGATTAAATGGTGACATGAAGTCTGCCGTAGCAAGCTGGAACACAACAGTCGGCAATGGTGCTGCTGCCCTGAGTCTCTTAAGTGATCTTGAGCAAAATAACCCTGAGTATTTTGCCGGCAAGCCCGATGGATTTAACGCTCAGTACAAGGACATGAAAGACACCGCACAAAGTGTGGCTACGGACCGGGAAATTGACGAAATGTCCTGGTACAACCCCTGGAAACATTGCCGCCGTCTGGGCAAATTCTGCACAGACAACTGGAAGGTCCTGGCTTTCGGAGCGGCATGTCTTGCGGCGGTGGTCGTAACAGCTGCTACCTTTGGTGCCGGTGCTCCGCTCGGTGCGGCGATCATTGGCGGTGCCGTCGTCGGATTGGCTGCCGGAACCTTGGTCGGTGGTGGACTGCAGTATGCCTCCGGACGGACAGGCTTTGTGGAAGGCTGCGTGACAGCTCTCCCTTATGCGGCCGCTGGTGCAGCAGTTGGCTCCGGAGCTGCCTATTACTTTGCACCGATAGCTGGAATGGGAGCTGCAACGGCCGGAGGTTTCTGGGCCACAGCCGCTGCTGGTGCCAAACTTGGCTTCGCCGGCGGAGCCTTATGGAATATCGGTACGGTGAAGGAAGGTTACGACCGGGGCAGATATGACACTTGGAAAGATGCAGCGCTCGAATACGGTACGGGTGTAGGCAAATGGACTCTAGGCGGAGCCATGCTCGCTCCCTCGCTAGTGGGTGTTGGTTCAGCGGCGGTCGGACTTGCAGGCGGCGGAACCAGGATGGCTATTGCCGGTAATTTAGGAAAGGTGGCCGGAAACGGACTTGGCGCATGGTTTACCCCATCGCTAGCCAACGGAGCACAAGATCTTTCCCTGACCTTGGTAGGCAAAGCAGGATATGTCCCACGCTTCCACATTCAAGATCATTATCGCCTCGGCGATGAAGAGGCCCGCCAAGAAATTGCTAAATATTACGCGCATCAGGACGCTCCTCCGCCAGTCGTCGTCACACCAGAAGTAAAAGTTGAAGAGCCTGAACTCCCAAGCACTTATAATCCCGACGAAGAAGTGGATTTGACCAAATTTCGCAAAAAGTGAGTACGGCCGGAACACGACCTCGGCATCGTCTATACTAAGGCAACGTCGGCAGAGCCGTCACTTAGCCCTTAGAGTCAATGCCCCAGCTATCCGTTATCATTCCGGCGTACAACGAGCAGCGCCGGCTGCCAGCGACCTTGGAGTCCGTCCACGGTTACTTGACACAGCGTAATCTGACATTCGAAATCTTGATAGTTGACGATGGCAGTCACGACGACACAGCTGAAGTGGTCGAGATGTTCGCGGTAGCGCATTCTGGCGTTCGCCTGCTTTCATATCAACCGAATCAAGGTAAGGGCCACGCGGTGCGCACGGGCATTCTTTCGGCTAAGGGCGATTTGATGCTGATCGATGACGCGGATGGCAGTTCCCCAATTGAAGAACTTGAACGGCTCGAGCGTGGTATCACCTCCGGTGCTGACCTTGTCATCGGTTCACGCGCAAAGTCTGATGAGTCGAGGCAAGTACAGGCGCTTGCCTATCGCAAGTGGATTGGCAATACATTTAACTTTCTTGTTCAAAGACTTCTGTTGCCTGGCATTTACGACACGCAGTGCGGCTTTAAATTGTTCAAGGCGGAGGCTGCCCGAGAAATCTTCGCAGTAGCACAGATCGACGGCTTCGGCTTCGATGTGGAAATTCTGCATATTGCTCGGGTCAGAGGATACAAAATCGCTGAAGTTGGTATCAACTGGCACAACGTCGAGGGTTCCAAAGTTAACGTGTTTGCCGATTCGCCCAAGATGTTCTTAGATGTGTTGCAAGTGGTTTTGCGCAGCTTATTTGGGCGCTACAAGACCGGCTCTACTGCGCGTACGTAACTACTCCGATTCAGGACAATGGGGCGATGAAACATATGGTTGCTCGTTTCAGTGTCCTATTTCTTTGTTTGATTGCCTGTTGCTTTACGATAGCTTTGGCGAAAAACGTCTCACAGGCTGCTGAATCAGTGGCCAATCAACGTCCACTCTTGACGGGCCGTTTGAACTACCTTGAGGCAGCGTGTGCCAGCGTAGGTATTCAACTTAATGCTCCGAATCTACCCACAACAATTAGCAAGGTTCGGCTTGGTACGTCGGCATCCCATGCTGGAGTAATGCAAAATGATCGGGTGCTGAATTACAAGATAGAAGGTCCAATTCTCAGCCTTCGCGTTGAGCGAAACGACCGCCAGTTTTCAGTGCAGATCCCGATGAACATGAAAGCATTGCGTCAATTAGCGAATAATCTCGCTAACCAGTCACAGCCCTCAGCATCAAGCAAAAATGTGGCACCGCCGATTTCATCGACTGGGGAACCTCCGGCTCTTGCCGCTCAAACGGGACTTGTGGATACGAGCCAGCAACAGCTGCAAATAACACCTCAGTCCTCAAATACCCTACAAGCATCTGCAGGTAAGTCCCAACATCAGCTCGACGCCACGTCGACGGAAGACCAAAAACTCTTGCGGCAGCGACAAATAATCCTCCTGGTAGATAAATCTGGTTCGATGGCAACAAAGGACTCAGCCTGCGATGGATTGACAAGGTTTGAGTGGTGCAGGCAAGCGATAGCCGGGTTGGCAAATGCGCCTGAAATAGCTGATAAGCAATTTACTCTCATTTTCTTCAATACAGATACCGACGTCATCAGAGGCTGCGACGCCAAAGTAGTGGAGCGAATGTTCAGCCTCATATCGCCTGATGGTGGCACCGACCTTTCATTGGCAATCAATCAAGCGCTCAATTCGCACAAACCGCAGCTAAGCGAGACACCAGCAGTCATTGCGATTTTGCACGACGGGATTGTAAATCGAGGAAAGGAAATTGATTCGCTGCTGATAGAAACCGGTAATTTATTGGTTGGTTCTAAACAGCTGTCCATCACATTTCTACAGATTGGACAAGATCGCAAAGGCAGCGAAATGCTGAGCTACCTGGACAGCGGTCTGGTAGCAAAAGGAGCAAAGTGGGATATCGTAGATACGGTGCCATTTTCAAAGCTCAAGGAAATCGGTCTGAAGCGTGCATTGATTGAAGCAATCAAAGACGATTGACCTGTAGCCATGCGCCGCCCGGTCCGTGCAGCGAGCCGGTAACCTCCTGGGGCGCCGCCCCTACAATTTCTTTTCGACTTCGCTAGTCACTGACCAGCCTGTCTTTAAGCCGAGGACGAACCAGGCAAGTGCCACCACTCCGAGGGCAAAGATGGTATCTCCGACCACGCGAAGCCAGCGCAGTTGATTCATCACTCCGGTTTGGGTGAACTCTGCCGAACGCGCATACCAGAGCCCGTGCTCGACGCTTGCCCAGGTTTGCATTAGCCCTACCGGCAGAAGGCTGATTAAGACCATCAAGGCTAGACCAATATTGATTGCCCAGAAGGCAAATTTGATGGTGCCAGTCTTCCAGATGTTCTTCCGCGCCAGTCCTTTTAAACAAAATAGCATTAGCCCAATTGCCAGCATTCCATAAACACCAAACAGTGCAGTGTGCGCATGTACTGCTGTGGTATTGAGTCCCTGCATGTAATACAAAGCGATCGGTGCGTTGATTAGGAAGCCGAAGAGACCAGCCCCTACTAGGTTCCAGAATCCAACGGACACAAAGAAGTAGATTGGCCATTTATATTCGTGCACCCACGGTTTAGCCGTGCTCAGTGTCAAGCTGCCATATGCTTCGAATCCAATCAGTGTTAATGGCACTACTTCCAGCGCGCTAAAAGCGGCTCCCCATGCGATCACAGGTGTTGGTGTTCCGGTGAAATAAAGATGGTGCATGGTACCGATAATGCCACCGGCAAGAAATATAGTGGTGGAGAACAATACGCTGGCAGTTGCTGTTTTCGTCGCCAATAAACCCATTCGCGTAAACAGGAAAGCGATGACGACCGTGGCGAACACTTCAAAGAACCCTTCGACCCATAGATGAACGACCCACCAACGCCAGTATTCGGCTATTGCCAGGTTGGTGTGTCGCCCGTACATCAAGCCTGCTCCGTAGAACCCGGCGATGGCCAACGATGAAAGCAAAAATAAAGAAAGCAAACTGCGATCTTCTTGCGGCTTTTTGAATGCCGGCCAAATCGCTCGGACCATCAATCCAAGCCAGACGAACAAACCAACGAAGAGAAAAATTTGCCAGAAACGACCGAGGTCTACGTACTCGTAACCTTGATGTCCAAACCAGAAGTTGGCTTCCAGTCCCAATCGTTGTTGGACGCCAAACCATTGTCCTGCCATGGAACCGACGACAATTATCACCAGGCAGCAAAACAGAAAGTTCACACCGGCTCGTTGAAACTTAGGCTCGTATCCTGAGACTGCCGGAGCCATGAACAGTCCGGTTGCCAGCCATGTCGTTGCGATCCACAGGATACCGAGCTGTGTGTGCCAGGTGCGCGTGACTGCATACGGAAGCCACTCGGCCAGGGGCAGTCCATAAAAACCTGAGCCCTCAACGCCGTAGTGGGCGGTAATTGCACCCAAGCCAACTTGCACCACAAGTAAGATCCCGGAGACCCAAAAGTATTTCAGAGTGGCCTGCATCGACGGTGTGGCTTCCAAACCCATTAGAGGATCTGTGTCTGGTACGTGGTGCTGCTCGCTCGGTTCCTTTGCGCGCTCTGCTGCAAAATACCAGGCAAGCGCGCCAATGCCACCAAGCAAAAACACGAAGGATAAGACTGACCAGACGATGATGGAGCCTGAGGGGGCATTTGCTATCAAAGATTCCGGCGGCCAATTGTTCGTATAGGTGATCTCACTGTTCGGTCTGTTGGTGGCACATACCCAAGAACTCCAATAAAAGAACGCCGTTAATTGGTGCATGCTTTTGGCATTCTTAACTGCCTGCGGTTGAAGTGCATAGGCATCGCGCAATTTTCGCAGAGACTTTTGTCCTGTGAAAAGAGCGGAGTAATGTTTGCTTACTTCTTCAATTGCTTTGATTTGAATTGGTTGAAGTATCAGATCTCCGGAGCCAGCATCATATGTGTTGCCTCGCATCATCAGCTTCAGGCGCTCTCGCAACGCCGCCTGTTTCTCCGGGGCTAGCAGCGCATAGGACGCCAATCCTTCGTCAATGGCCCAATGGTCGAGCATGAAAACGAGCTCTCGATGTAGGAAATCTGCGGACCAGTCCGGCGCCACATAGGCTCCGTGTCCCCACACGCTGCCGACCTCCTGTCCGCCAATGGATTGCCAAACGTTTTGGCCGGTAGAGATATCGTCCGCCGTAAAAAGGACTGCACCAGTGGAGCTAATGACACGCTGGGGAATCGGCGGTGCCTGCATATAGATTTCGTAGCCGAAATAGGACAGGACGGCAAATGAGGCGATGATGACCGTTGCCAGTCCAATCCAGAGACGCTTGTGACTAGTCATATGTGCTTCTCTTATTCGATTCCATCGAGCTGATGTTAGCAGGGAAATGACTGGGTTACGAGATTGCACTTTCGTGCCTGACTGCGACCAAGAGTAACTTAGTTCCTTATTCAAATGATAATGAGCGCTTTCAATTAATTGCCCGCCTACCAGTTCAAAGACAATTGTGGCAAGATGGCACAAAGCACCGAGGATCGCGATGCCCATTTGCGTACATTTGACTTCAGAGAAAAACGCTCGTCACATCCTACGTACGGGCATCAAGGCAATGCCTATCGCCACTGGCGGAAAGGGCGTTTTCTGCATGCCTGCGTTACCCAATTATTATGCGTCACACCAGTGGCTACGAGAGATCAGGCGGGGCAGCCATGGGCGAACACCGCTGGTGGCAATTGATTTTCGACTACCGTCAAATGAAATGGTCTTGGTGGGGCACTTCTCCGAACCTCATGTCCAAGTGACCATTTCAGAGGCTGCCGGGATCATCATGTCGGCAGAGGAACCATTGGGCTACGAAATTTTGCTGCCTAGATCTGTGGCGCGGGATGAGATTCACAAAGTGAGATCCGTTCCACAAGTTATTGGCTGGAGATATTATCCCAAGGCAAAGGGCAACAGACCATCTTGTACCTGCAACTGCTGTATACGCGGCGAATATGGCGCAAACAAGCTGCGGCAGCGACTCGGCATGCCTGACACGAAGCCTGCATCAAAACAAGAAATGATGGAAGTACTGCGCAACGCCAAAGATCCTGATGCCATGTGCGGTGCTTTGTACAGCCTTGGCACCAAGAAACGCAATAATCCAGAAGAGCTCGAATTCCTGCTTGAACATCCTTCAGTCGATGTTCAGCGAGGATTGGCATATGCACTCAGGTTCTACCGCGGCAAAGGAGCTACTTCCATGCTAGTTCATCTTACCAAGCATGAAGATGAGCAAGTTCGTTTGGATGCGCAAGAATCGTTGACGGACAGCGGAAGAGAGGGCGTTCTTTAGGAACGACGAACTCATTACCTGATCTTAGTTGTGCTGGCATCCAGTCACCACATCTGGTGGCGGCGGCAAAAAGAATTTTTCCGCGACAAATAGTCATCAGAAGAATCGTTTAAAGTAACCGCAAACCAGGAGCATCAAGGAAACGTCCAAACTCGCTAGGCTTCTTCTCTCCGCCTTCAATCATTTCCCCGCTCACGCGTTGCATCAGTGAGCAAGCTTTGGTTTTGAGTTCGGGATCGTTGGTCTTCTCGTAGATCTGGCGGAACGCTCGTTGAGCGGCGTAGAGCTGGTCCGTCTTCATGTAGCAGGTGGCTAGGTAGAAACGAGCCAGCCAGTTGCTGGGTTCCATGTCGAGGATTTCCAGGAGCAGAGTCTGAGCTTTTTTGAAATCGCCACTGGCGTATGCCGCGCAGGCATTAACACCGAGTGAAGCGTCAACTTGTGATGTGGTAAATCTTATCTTGTCGTCCATGGCCTCAAACCCCTTGACCAGAATTGGCATATACATTGTCATGTACTGAAGAGTACGTATGATTAGGCGGAAAAGTTCGAGACCTTTGGCACATTCTTAACACTTGATCATGTGCGGACAATCATAGATGAATGTCCGCACATAACCTACACACCAGGACGAAGATTAACCCTTGAGAGCTTCAGCTCCGCTGACGACTTCAAGCAGATCCTGTGTGATGCTCGTTTGACGAGCTTTGTTGTAGTGGAGAGTCAGTGCGTTGATTAGCTCTTGAGCGTTGGTAGAGGCGCTCGACATTGCGTTCATACGAGCCGCTAGTTCCGCAGCTGTTGCTTCCATGAGGGCTTGGAAAAGAACGTTTTCGACGTACTTTGGCAACAGTTGGTCTTGGAGTACTTCCGGTATAGAAGGATCGAATATCAGCAACGGGTCGACAACATTTGGCGTTTCGTCTGCGGCAGCTTCCGGCATTTCCACAGGCAGATACTTTTGATCAACGACTTCGGAACGAAGCATGGAGATAAAGTGCGTGCTGATCAGTTCGACAGCGTCAACCTGTCCGGAAACAAACATCTCTTCTGCGGCACCGGCGATCAGCTTCGCTTCTTCCACCGTAGGAACGGCAGGAAGCAAGACGAAGGTCTTCGATCTCTCGATTTTGAGCTGGCGGAAGAACGCCACGGCTTTCAAGCCGACCAGAATCAGGGAGACTTCTTTCTTTTCTGCTTGCAGTTGCTTAATGCGCTCCAGGCTGGCCCGGAAGATAGTGCTGTTGTATGAGCCGCACAAACCACGGTCAGAGCCGATGATGATCAGCGCTACTTTATTCACCGGACGGTGAATAAGCAGAGGCATTTCATTGAGATCGATAGGCTGCGTTTCGCGAACGATCTCGCGCAGCATCCGAACCACGCGCTGGGTGAAGGGGCGAGTGGCCAATGTGCGTTGCTGAGCACGGCGCACTTTGGCTGCAGCCACGAGCTTCATAGCTGTAGTGATCTTCTTGGTCTTTTGAACGCTTTTGATGCGGTTTCGAATCGCCTTTAGATTTGCCATTTTGTTTTAGCCGTTATGGTGTCTATTTATGGAAGAAGTTTTGCTTGAACTTGAGGATTGCTTCAGACAAAGCTTTTTCGTCGTCTTCGCTCACCTTGTTGCCGGTGTTCAACTTCGTTTCCAGGTCTTTGCCTTGAACGCTCAGGTGCTTAATCCATTCAGCTTTGAACTTGTGGATATCTTTGGCTTCAACATCATCGAGCAAACCGCGGTTTGCAGCGAAGATCAAGGAGACCTGTTGGGCCAAGGTTAAAGGTCGATACTGAGGCTGTTTCAGGATTTCCATCAGCTTTTGACCGCGGCGCAACTGGTCCTGGGTTGCTTTGTCAAGGTCAGATGCAAATTGAGCGAAAGCTTCCAGTTCTCTGAATTGAGCAAGGTCAAGTCGTAACTTACCAGCCACTGTCTTCATTGCTTTGGTCTGAGCTGCGCCACCGACCCGGCTGACTGAAATACCAGCGTTGATAGCAGGGCGGACGCCGGCGTAGAACAAGTCAGTCTCAAGGAATATCTGCCCGTCTGTAATTGAAATTACGTTTGTCGGAATGTATGCCGAAACGTCACCAGCCTGGGTCTCAACGATCGGCAGAGCTGTCATTGAGCCGCCACCGAGCTTATCGCTAAGTTTGGCAGCACGTTCCAGAAGGCGGCTGTGCAGATAAAACACATCGCCGGGGTAAGCTTCCCGACCTGGCGGACGACGAAGCAAAAGTGACATTGCGCGATAGGCAACGGCATGTCTGGAAAGATCGTCGTAAACGCACAAAGTGTGTTTGATGCCTGGGACATTGCCTTCCATAAAGTATTCAGCAATTGCCGCGCCGGAATAAGGAGCTAGGAACTGCATGGCAGGAGCAGTTGAGGCTGGAGCGTCGACGATAATCGTATATTCCATGGCGCCGGCATCTTCAAGGATGCGCTGCAAAGCGGCGATGTTGGAGTCTTTTTGACCGATTGCAACATAGATGCACACCGGACGATCTGGTTGTGTCTTCTGGTTGATGATGGCGTCGATGGCGATAGCGCTCTTGCCGGTCTGACGGTCGCCGATGATAAGTTCGCGCTGTCCGCGACCGATTGGAATCATGCCGTCAATGGCTGTAATGCCTGTCATCAACGGCTCACAAACGGACTGACGAGCGATGATGCCTGGTGCCTTCTTTTCAATCGGGCGATATTCGTCCGCTTGAATCGGACCTTTGCCGTCGAGCGGGTTGCCCAGTGGATCTACAACGCGTCCGAGCAACGCTTTGCCAACAGGCAAGGAAGCGATACGTCCGGTTGTTTTGCACTCAGTGCCTTCTTTAATCTTTCTGCCGGGGCTTAACAGCACAACGCCGACGTTCTCTTCTTCCAGGTTGAGCACCATGCCAACCGTGCGATCTTCATCTTCGAATTCGACGAGTTCGCCGGCCATAGCCTTCTCAAGTCCGTAGATACGGGCAATGCCATCGCCTACTGCCAGCACGGTGCCGACGTTAGTAATATTCAGCGACGAGCGATAGCGCTCAAGTTGGGACTTTAGTACGGATGTGATTTCGTCCGGTTTGATTGCCATGGTTGTGTGGTCCTCTGCCTCTTGCTGCGTTTAAGCGCTGTGCGCTTGTTCACTTATACTGATAACAGTGATTTTTCTATTGCTTGTAATCTGCCTTTGATACTGCCGTCAATTACTTGATCGCCCAGCCTCAGAACAAAGCCGCCGATGAGCGTTTTGTCTTCGGTCTGGTCGAGCTCCAGTGTCTTGCCGAGCTGACGAGAAAGCTTTTCTTTGATCTGTTGAAGAGTTTTGCTGTCAGGCTTTTCTGCGCAAACCAGCGTTCCTTTAATGATGTTCTGTCTTTCGCGCCAGAACTTTTCGTATTCGCGCTCGACGTAGGGCAATAGTGCCAGTCTGCGTTTATCGGTGAGTAGTTCGAGCAAGCGCAACGTAAGCTCGTGAATCTTGCCGCCAAATATCGAGATGACCAGTTGCTTCTTGTCGTGCGAGTTCACTGCCGGATGGCGAAGGATTACTTCCAATTCTGATGATTGTGATACCACCTGGTTAACCGACTTAAGGTCTTCCAGAACTGTTTTGTCGGCGCCCGAGTCCGCGGCCAGGTCGATGATTGCGCTTGCGTATTGGGAGGCTGCAGCTGCTAGGTCTGTTCTCATCTTTTGTTTCCAATTGATTCCAGTTGACCGATAAAACCTTCTTGCAAGTTGAGCTTCACCTTGTCAGTAATAGCACCAGGTAAAGTGGCTTCCGCCAGCCTGACGGCGACAACTGCCGCTTGCGAGCGCAATTCTGCAATCACCATCTGTCGGTGAGTAGCTATTTGCTGCTCGATTTTTTTCTGCAGTTCGACAGCATCTTTTTGCGCCTGTTCAGCAATTGATGCTTTCATGCGTTCGGCGACTTGCTTTGCTTCCACAAGGATCTCGTCAGCTTCCTTCTCGGCATTGACAATCCGCTCGCGCTGAAGAGCCAAGAAGGTTTCGCCTTCCGTTTTGATTTGTTCTGCCTGAGCCAAAGCTCGCTCGATACGTTGCCGACGATCGGCAAAAATCTGCGGCATAAACTTATTCCACAGAAACCAGAGTGCAAGTGTCAGAACGCCCCAGTTTATAAAGTTGTTTTCGAAGGCTTCATTCATTAGCAAGCCTCCTCTAGCGTGCGTCTGACTTGGCTTTCGTCGATAGTGACGTTGACCGAATCATCTCCAAGAACTTTGCGCGTGATCGCTTCTACCAGTTCTTGTTCTTGAGTGACAAGCGCATCTATAAGTTGTGCTCGTTCGGCGGAAATGGCCGCCTTTGCCTTATCGACTTTTTCCATACCTTCGGCAGCAATTACGCCAAGCTTCGCAGTGCGGGCCTTATTGGCTTCTTCAGTAGCTGTGGCGATTGCCGCTTGTGCTTCTGAGCGGATTTTCTTGAGGTCAGCTTCGTATTTGTCTTGCAAGAGCTCAGCTTCACGATGGGCATTCTTTCCGCCGGCAGCTTTATCTTCGATCAGCTTGGCGCGCTCTTCCAGCACCTTTCCGACCGGCTTCAAGTAGACTTCATTTAAAGCCCACATGAAGGCCAGGAAGCTGGCGATGAAAACAACAACGGTTAGATTGAGACTGAAAAGCATTTTTTCTTTGTTCTTTGTGAAGCGGGCGACCCTCTGGGGTCGCCCTTCTAGTGTTTACTTCGTGCCGAATGTGTAGAGCATGATCGCGATAACGAATGCCAACAGACCAAGCGCTTCCATAAGAGCCGCGATGATGATCGCGTTAACTAGCAGTTTGGTCGCCATTTCTGGTTGACGAGCCATGCCTTCCAGCGCTCTTGAACCGGCTACGCCAATTCCGATACCAGGTCCGACAACGCCGACGGCGGCGATACCGGAGCCGATCAGTGCTGCTGCTTTGATGAGTGTTGTCGCATCTTGCGGCATGACGCCTGCTGCTTGTGCGATGAGAGTGTGGTCCACAGTCGATCTCCTATTTCTTCCGCTAATGGGCTCTAATGGCCCAGATAGATCTCGTACGTTCAAATTCGGGTCAGATTTACTTTCCCTAGCCGCAATCATTCGCATTTTTGTGCGAACTGCGAATTTCGTAGAAAAACGATTGAATTATATCAAGCGCCCCTACGGCATTTTGCGCCATTCGCGCCTGTTTTCGCAACTCATCCCGAAACCCTTGCTTAAATTTCGATCAGTGGTGCGAAACAGTCAGCCCGATGTAAATCGCAGTCAAAAGCGCAAATACAAACGCTTGAATGACTCCGATAAACATTTCGAAGCCCATCACTCCTGCAGGCAGGAGAACGGGCACCATCATCAGTGCAGCTCCACGCATCAGCTCGTCCGCGGTGATGACCATCATCAAACGCAGTGCCAGTGTTGCTGGGCGAATTATCAGGTCAAGCCATTCAATGGGGTTCATGTACGCTTTGAAGTACTTAACTCCGTGTGTGGCGAAACCTGAGCCGATATAGGTTAAAAGAGCCACTAGAGCCAATCCGGCTGTGACGTTGAAGTCAGTGGTTGGCGCTGCAATCTCAGCTGCTTCGTGCCCGTGATGAGGCCACCAGGCCATGTGTTCGAGAGCCTTGAATGGCAGAATTCCGGAGAAATTCGCTATTAATACAAAGATAAAGATTGCTGCAATGAGAGGAAAGAATTTCCTCCATTCGTGACCGATTTGACCCTTGGTAACATCGGCAAGGAAGTCGTAAAGCATCTCGAGGATAGCTTGTCCCTTGTTGCCTGGACCTACGGCCGTTAAAGAAGGACGAATTGCTGCGCAGACGCCGAGGACAAAGAGCATGCAGCCCCAGCTTAGAAGAATGGTGTCAGCATGAATGTCGCCGACCTTCATTCCTAGGAAATCCCAGCTTGCGCTCGGGGGATAAATGGTTTCAAGAGGAAGGTTATTGCCAAGCATAGTATTGAATCACGCGTGTTGTGAGGCGTCTTGTGCGGCAGTAAAAACTGGCTCCACACAAGTGAAGCATGATAGCAGACGGCTCTGGCGCACTGCGGCTTCGTTGACGGTTGTTAATCGCTTGCAAGTGAAACGCTGTTCAGGTTGATGGTGGCATTGCTTCGAGCGCGGGCATCGCATCCGCTGCGTGGTGGCAAATGGACAAAGGCGGGCGCGAGGCCCGCGCCACCTCGTAGATCAGTACGGCTGCCAATCAACTGTCAGTTTTTGCGTTCTTTATTTACTGTCAGTTTTCTGATCGTTCTGGCTGTCGGAAGTCGAAGGTGACGTTTTTTTGCTTTCATTTCCATCGGAGGATGTCACGCCGATGTTCATCGCCTTCTTCACCATTCTGACCAAACCAAGAGTGGCTCCGAGCATTGACAGTCCGATAACACCCCAGGGCGCGCAGTTGAGCTTTGTGTCCACCCAGTTCCCGATAAAAACGCCAAGAAACACAAGAATTCCGGCGCCGATAACGGCGTCACTGACCTGAAACATCGCCTTTTTCAATTCTGCAGAGTCTTTCGCCACGGCGTTGCCTCCAAACCATACTGACAGTTTAGGTCAAAATCTTGTGCCAACATTCTTCTTGGTGGGAATAACGAAAGGGTGTTCTTGCTACACTAATTAATCGAAGCTAACGGTGGCAGGCAAATATGTTGCCAAGCCGCGTCGCAGCAAAAGGAAGGAGTTTCCAGGATGTTCAGCCGCTTCGCATCGCTCGTGAAAGCCATGTTTGGCCGCATTATGGGTCGTTTTGAAGACCCGGAGATGATGCTTGAGCAAACATATCAAGAGGCGCAGTCGAACCTTATCCAGGTGCGCCAGGCTGTTGCTCAGGCAATTGCCACGGAAAAACAGCTTGAACAACAGTTGCAAAAGAACAAAGATCAGGCGGCAACCTGGCAAAATCGCGCGGCAATGGCTGTGCAGCAAAGCAATGACGACCTGGCTCGTCAAGCATTGCAACGTAAACAACAGTATTCGCAAGCGGCATCCGATTTAGAGACGCAACTGAAGTCCCAGAAGGACGCCACACAAACTTTGCGCGGTCGTCTCACTGAGCTGGAAGGCGAAGTACAAAAGCTCTACACCAAGAAGCAAGTGCTGATCGCTCGCGATAAAGCGGCGACTGCGACTACTCGGGCCAACGAAATCATGTCCAAAACAACCAGTAATGGTGCGTCATCCATTGTTGAGCGTATGGAGCAGAAGGTGTCGGAAAAAGAATCCAAAGCCGCTGCCCTGGCGGAGCTGGGTACTGACGGCTTGGACCACAAGTTCAAATCTTTCGAAGGACAAGTCGACATTGAAGCCGAATTGATGGCTCTCAAGGGCGGCAGCGTCGGTGCTGCTCAGCCTAAGTTGATTGTTGAGAAGCAAGCGATGCTTATTGAGGCTGACAACCAGTCGGCAGATTCAATTGAAGCTGAAGACGTCCGCGAAATCGACCGCAAGGATTAGCTTAAGCAGTTGCAGCTTCTGGCAGGCGCGCTTTGACGACGTCTTGGAAGTACTCTTTGAAACGCCCCTCCAAAATGGCGTTGCGGCATGCTCGTGTCTGTTCGTGCAGGAACTGAATATTGTGAATTGACAGCAGTGTGGCGGCAGTCATTTCTTTGACGCGTACCAGGTGGCTGATATAAGCCCGCGTGTGGTTCTTGCAGGTGTAGCAGGAGCAGTTGGCATCCAGCGGGGACCAATCATCTATAAACCTGGCGTTGCGCAGCGAAACGCGCCCTTCGCTTGTGAAGGCAGCACCGTGCCGTGCAAGCCGTGTGGGCAAAACGCAATCAAACATATCGATACCGCATCTGATGGCATATACGATGTCCCAGGGCGTGCCGACGCCCATCAAATAGCGAGGTTTTTGCTGAGGCAGAAGTGGAGTTGTATATAAG
>JADYXS010000467.1 GCA_021772155.1 Candidatus Obscuribacter sp. | reverse complement strand
TACACTCTTAGTTCAGATTCCTGACATTTGAATGTCAACTCATCATAAGAGCGCCGGCGTCCCGCCGGCTTTTGATCGTCGCAGGCGTGGCAGCATAAGCTGCTGCCACCACAAATGCAATCAGGTGCCGGCGGGACGCCGGCGCTCCCAGGGGCTCACACAAGCGTTAAGTGAACAGTATTGGGCTTAGTGCCGGCTTAATGCCGGCTTAATGCCGGCTTAATATCATAAGCGGGCAGGATGCCCGCGCTCCCGGGATAAGTTCTAAGGTGAGAATTGTCATGTTGACCGCAGGCATGATTCCGAAGGAGAATTGGTGCGTTGTTGAGAAGTTCGTGGCAACGCAGGAAATCACATGGCAGTTGACCTCTCCGTTGTAGTAGCGGTTTACAACGAAGACCCGCGCAATCTTGCGCTTCTTTTGAAGCGAGTGAAGGATTGCCTAATACCAACAGGGCTTTCGTACGAAGTCGTATTCGTGAACGATGGCAGCCGTCAGTCGACGAGCGAAGCATTGTATTCACTGGCTGATGAGTTTGATTACGTCAAACTTGTAGTGTTGTCGCGTAACTTTGGTCAGCAAGCGGCTATTTCCGCTGGTTTCGATCATGCTGCCGGCGATGCCATCGTCAATATGGATTCCGACTGTCAGGACCCACCGGAACTCATTCCACAAATGATCAAGCTCTGGAAAGACGGCTACGACGTTGTTTACGCAACACGGGCCGAGCGAAGAGATAAATTCGCCAAGAAATTTTCAGCATTTTTGTTCTATCGCCTTCTTGGTGCTCTTTCGACCGTGCAGATACCTTGGGATACTGGCGACTTCAGGCTGATGGACCGAAAGGTGCTTGAGGCGTTAGTTTCCATGCCGGAGAAGTCGCGCTTTCTCCGTGGTCAAATTCCCTGGCTCGGCTTTCGTCAGATCGGCATTCCGATCGAACGTGGCGCTCGTGAAATTGGCGAGAGCACTTATACCTTGCGGAAGCTGTTGACCTTGGCGATGGATGGATTGCTCGGGTTCAGTATTTCGCCGCTGTACTTTATTCCAGTTATTGGTAGCATTCTCACCATCGTTGGATTGGTCGGGTTGGTTGGCTGCGGTGCTGCTGCTAGTTTCGGAACTGCCGTGCACATTGCCTTATGGGTCGCTTCACTAATTTTCTTTGCCGCAGGCGTGCAAACGCTGTGCCTTGGAATTGTATCTGTGTACTTGTCGAAGGTACTGGATGAAGTTCGGGCCCGACCAACGTACGTAGTGGCCGAACGCCTGGGATTGGCGTTCGCGCAGGGAAACTGGGATTCGAAGCGAGCATCCAATGAAACTATTGAATCGTCGCGAAACCGCTCCTAAGGTAAACGTGCCAATTTCTCGACTCGTTCCTCAAGAGGCGCGAGGCGTTAGCATATCTGCAACTGATCTCTTGTGCTGCACCGTGCTGTTTTTGCTTATCCTGGTCGTATTCTGGAAAACAGTATTCCTGCAGCTTCCGATTTCACGGATTGGATTGATTGCCGAGTGGGATTCGTTGTTTGCAGCATTGCGCAAAGGCGTGATCCTGCAGATCGATCCGTCTGCAGTCTTGCTTGCCTTGCCTACCTATACCACCATTGCTGCCCATTATCATTCTGGCAGTATTCCGTTATGGAATGCCTTGAATGCTTTTGGCAGCCCGCTAGTGGGTGACATTCAAGCAACGGTCTTTTCGCCGTTAAGATTTCTGTTCAACATCTGGCCGACGATGCAAATGTACAACTTGCAGCTGGTGGCTCAAGTTGAGATTGCCGCCCTGTCAACATTTTTCTTATGCCGTAGACTGAACGCCGGCGCGGTGCCTTCGCTGTGCGCAGCTTTGAGCTACGCTCTTTGCCCGTTTGTGCTTTGGTATCTTGAACTACAATCTGGCGTTGGATACAGCCTTAACCCTTTGGTTCTCTGGTTGTTTGTTCGATCTGCTGCTGTGCGCTCAAACAAATCTGCTCTGTTAGCTGGTTTTGGCGCTGGCTGCACTATTTTGGCAGGGCATCCGGAAACATCGTTCTTTGCGATTGTCTTTGCGTCCCTTGTAACAGTGATGCTTTCGGCACCACGATGGCTGGATGCAATACGTCTACTTGGGCTTGCTGCGGCCGCTGCTGTTTGCACATGCGCACCGTCTTTCTTTCCCTTTTTGGAATTCGCGCGCAACTCCGATTGCTACAAGTACGCAGTTACGGAGTCTGCGTACGTGCCATGGCAAGCCATTCTGGCGAACTTTTGCACCCCAGTGTCCGGTGGTGCCAGCCCATTTCTTGGAGCTTTTGCAGCAAGCTTCGCTTTGCTGTCATACAGCCGGGAGCGCAGTCGTTCATTCTGGGCGATGACCACTGTAGCCGGGTTGTGCTTCATTCTTGTCGCTAAATTGTGGCCGTTGAGCATGGTGTCAGCCGTGCCACCATTTAACTATTTGATTACGGTTTACGCCCTTCCCATCTTTCTGGTTGCAATTTCTGCTCTTGCCGCTCTTGGATTGACCAATATTGCGTCGTCCCTGGCCAGCTCAAATATGTTGATACGAAAAGGGGCAGTAGTTGGTTTTATGTATACGATGGGCGCGGTTTTGTGCCTGCCGTTGATTTGGAACATCGTTGGCTCAGGTTGGGCCATGACGAATTTTGACCTGACGCTTGCCACGAGCAATTTCCACCTAGCCTCCTGGATGCGCGATGTCGTACTGACTCTGATTGCTGTGGCTGTTCTTGCAGCTGCCCTCTTGCGACCGAAGTTTGCCGGACTGGCTGTAGTGGCGCTGGTGTTGCTTAATGGTATCAGTCTCCTTTCTGTGAGTCGTTTGTCTCTGCCTGCTCAGGCGAAGTTCGAGCTGCCCAGAATTGCGGCCATGGAATTCCTTCGGAAGTCCGGAGAAAGATGCCTCGTCGTTGGCACTCACCTTGCAAAGCCGGATGTGAACTTGCTCTACGGTGTGGATGACGTCCGCTCTATTAATGCTATGTTGCCTCCGCGCTATGTCGAATATATAAAAGCTTGTGGTGCCTCCGCGGACCAATTTACTCAATGGTTTGGAGATCAAGTTACGACAGCGATCGATTTCGGCAGCGTAAAATATGTTCTGTCGCAGACACCAGTGACTAGCCTGGGCGATTTGCCGCGTTCTTGGACGGCTGTGCAGCCACATGAAATCGGTGAGATTGGTGGTGTTATAGGTGGTGCCCTGACCACTGACCTGGACAATTTGCAAACTTGTGGTTATGTGAATTGGACATTGACGTCCGGGCGAAAGTTGAGCGTTAGCATATGCCTGGTGGACCTGGCCGGAAAAGTTGTCTGGTTTAGTGATCGCACACCATTGACTGGCCGGCAGGAAATAAGAGTGCCTCTGCCTTCCCAAGACATTGATCAATACAGCATTCAGGCGCAGTTGTTCGATGTGACTAACGGACAGGTTGTCGAGGCAACAACTGAAAATTCCGGGTTGGTTTTCATTGGGCCTGTACCAGCCAAAGCAATTGCTGTTGCCCCACCCAGGCTAAAGCTGGTCAAACAGTTTGACGGCGGGGTGCGGCTCTACGAGAACCTACATGTGCTACCGCGCGCCTACATGGCTTCATCTGTAGTGAATGTGCGCACACCGGAGGAGGCTCTGGCGAAGCTGTCGAATCCTTCTTTTGATCGTCGAACTCAAGTTGTGCTTGAAAACGACACCATGCTTCCGGAAGCAAGCGTTCCGGCGGCCAGTCCTGGTGCGGTGCAAATTCTCTCGCGCTCCGGTGAGGAGATATCGCTGAAGTGCGCAAACAATAAAACAGCAGTGCTGGTTGTAACTGACACTTTCTATCCAGGTTGGAAAGCTTTTGTAGACGGCAAGCGGGCCCGAATTGTTCGCGCGAATTATCTCTTTCGCGGGGTGATCCTGCCGCCTGGTAGCCACAAGGTTACGATGCGCTACTACCCAGAAACGTTTACAGTAGGTGTACTCTTATTCGTTGGGTTCTGGACCTTAGCCTTGGTTGGTGTATTGCGGAAGCCAAAAGGGCGACGTAGGGCAACCAAAGCAACCACTCGGGAGTTAGTTGCGAACGGTGCTCGAAAAGCTATTTAAGCTCTCGGAAAATCGCACGGATATTCGCACTGAAATCCTTGGTGGATTGACGACGTTTATGACGATGGCTTACATCATCGTAGTGAATCCGGCAATCCTCAGTTTCGCTGGACTGCCCGTTGGGCCAAGCACCGTGGCCACGGTACTCACCGCAGTGTTCGGCTGTTTGTTGATGGCCTTCTATGCCAATCGTCCAATTGCTGTTGCCCCTTACATGGGCGAGAACGCTTTTATTGCCTTCGGACTTGCTACGATGGGGATTGGTTGGCAAGAACGCTTGGGCGCTGTCTTTGTCAGCGGCATACTGTTCCTAATTCTTTCTGTTTCAGGAATCCGGCCGTGGTTAGCCAATTCGATTCCAGCCAGCCTCAAGCATGCCTTTGCAGCTGGCGTTGGACTTTTTCTCACGTTCATTGGCATGTATCAAACGGGAATTGTCACCGGTGGCGGTGCCGGACTACCGGCAGCTGCTTTGACGATTGCTCAAACGCAGCTGCTTCGAGCCCCTGATGTGCCGGTGAAAATCGGAAACTTCCATGATCCGCACGTCTTGTTGGCCGTTTGCGGTTTTCTGCTAATTGCCACACTGCAATATCGGAAAGTTAAAGGCGCGACACTGATAGGAATTGTGGCGATTGCTGTGATTGGCTATCTGATGGGTTTAGGAGAAGCACCGCGGGCGATTTTTGCTATGCCCTTTGTTGGCGAGTACAGCCTGGCGCCGCTGGCTTTCAAGCTGGACGTAGTGAGCGTTTTAAAGCTAAGCTTCTTGCCGATTTTGCTGACATTGTTTCTTATGAGTTTTCTGGATACGCTTGGCACATTGGTGGCTGTGGGTTCAGCAGGCAACATGTTGGATGAGAACGGCAATTTTCCGGATGTGGAAAAACCGATGTTGGTTGACTCTTTATCCTGCATCTTCAGTTCGGTAGTTGGTTCGTCGACGGCCGGCGCGTTTATCGAGTCGGCGACAGGAATCAAGGAAGGGGCGCGAACCGGTCTGGCCGCGTTCGTGGTGGCACTCTTATTTTTCATCTGCCTGTTCTTCTTGCCGCTCATTGAACCGTTGCAACATCTGGCTTATGCTTACGCGCCGGCACTGATGTCGGTTGGATTGCTGATGATGGGTTCGGTGGCAAAGATTGATCTGGATGATTTGACTGAGTCTGTGCCTGCCTTTGCCACGATCGTCATGATGATATTCAGCTATAACATTGCCAATGGTATTACTGCCGGGCTGATTCTGTATCCGCTGTTTAAAGTTCTAGTTGGACGTTGGCGCGAAATTCATCCCGGGTCCGTGGTGATGGCGATGTTGTGCTTGGTCTATTATGTTTTCGGATTGCCGCACTAGTTTACCGTGTAAGAGGGGCGGCTCTTGAGCCGCCCTCTGAACTGCTAAGCGGGAGGGGCAATCTCTCAAGACTATTCACTTAGGAGAATTGAATCTTCTGACCGTGGTTGTCCTTGCCGATCCTGGGAG
>JADYXS010000466.1 GCA_021772155.1 Candidatus Obscuribacter sp. | reverse complement strand
TTATCAGCGGACGACGGCGCGGGAGCGGCTGGGGCAATTGATGGGCAGTAGTCCGGACCAGAAAGAGACCTGGGCAAAGCAGCTGCAGGAGCTTGAGAAATTCGATGAAGAGCACCGACGGCAGTTTGACCCCAATGAGATAGACAAGATACTTGGGATTGATCCACGAGATCGGGAAGCCCCGAAGAAAACGCCGGTTGTTGAAAAAGAAAAAGCCGGCGATTTGCCAGAAACTTCAGATGAACTGGTTACTCCGGAAGAATCGGTTGCCGGGAACGATGAAACCTATGCACCAGGAGCGGACGGCGATCGGGAGCAAGTTATCCTGACTGGTGAAGAAAAGGAAGAAGACAAATCGCCTGACCGGATCTTAGAAGCCGATCTGGCGGTCGAGGAGCCTGACAAGTTATTTGAGCCAGTTCTTGTGGAAGAGGAAGCTCAGCAAGAGCCGCAGGAGTGCCAAGAAGACCAGTCTAAGGACAAGGCGGAATCCATGAAACTTCAGGACGAGATGGTTCAGCAAGATGATCTTGAGCCACAGATAGAGCAAGAGCGCGAGCGCACGCGCGACAGTGAAGAACAAGACTCAAGCGAGGAATAGCGTTTGCACGGTTCGATGAAAGCCAGTTTTGAAGGACGGATCACCTATATGGCAGAAGCCATCCGCACTTCTTTGCTGGAGCATACCTGGGCAATTAGCGATTTCAATGTTCAAACGCAGAAGGTGACTGCAACTAAGAAGACAACGATTCGCGCTCACGGCATTCCGCAGGAGTTTGAATACCGCTGTTTGACGGCATGGAGCACCGATTCCGAGAAGCATGATGTTGTCGTAAATATCCATGATGAATCTGAGAACGCCACTAAATTCGAGTGTATGGAGCTTTGCGCCCGGTTGTTTCGGAGCATTGACGAGAATCTTGAGCGGCTAAAGAATGCTCCGGAAATTGAGCGCACAACCTATGGGGCGTCTCGTTGGGCGACGTGGGCGGAGTTGGAAGAAGCTGGTTATATAACGCATAAGGATGAAATTCATCCGCGCTCATTCATTATCGCCCCGGCTGGGGAGGATCACTACATCGCAATTCCGCCGGATGAATCTATTCGGCATTCGCTTGTTTGCGGGCCGACCGGTACCGGCAAGACGAGCACGTTCATTTACCCACAAGCGATTCTCAGGTTGAAGACATCGGCTATTTTTACGGAAGCAACAAGTGGGAGTACTCCACCGGACGTATTTACGCACACCGCCAGGTGGAGGAAGGAGCAGGGCGGGCAGGAGATTTACTACTTCAATCCAACTGACCTGACCAGTGATTGTTTTAACCCAGTTGATCTGGTTGACGATGTGGCAACGGCAGTTAAGATCGCAGAATTGATCGTGGATAACACCGCGCACACTGCCCACAAGGGTGGGAACGCAGAGTTTTTTGACAAAGCCGAGAAGCATCTGATGACGGCAGCTGTCATTCATGCCGCCGGGGCAAAGTCCAATCTCACTGCCATCCGCAAGTTATTTGGCGAGGGTGCCAAAGATGCTGGCGTAGAAATTGCCGAGAGTCCGTTTGAGCTTGCACGCACTGAATATCAGGCTTTCTTGAATTTGACGACGGAGACGTTAAGGCAGAACATCATGATTGGCGCCCGGCAGCGGCTGAATCCGTGGCTTCTTCCGGTAGTGGAAGCGCTGACAAGCCGAACTACGGTCGATCTAAATAACATTCACGACAAGCTGTTTTCTCTTTACCTGGCTGTTGATTCCGACAATGCCGAGGTTAAGCCGGTGGCGACCATGACGCTCAATTTCATGCTCAGCGTACCGCTGAACAAACCGCTGAAGCATGACCTGATGCTGATCCTTGATGAATTTGCAAACTTTGGCGGCATTCCAGGCTTTCAAAACAAGATGGGGATCATCCGTCACAGAGGCATTGGTGTCACCTTGGGATTTCAGAATGTGGTGCAGCTTTCTTCTGTCTACGGCAACGACAACGCGAAGATGTTTCTTTCGCAGCCGGTAACGCGGATATTTCTCAAGCCCAATGACCTTGAAACCGCCCAGGCAATTAGCGAGCAGCTCGGAGTTAAAACGCACTACGAGCGCAAGATTACGGCTATGGGCGGAATACAGGAAGTTGAAACAGGGGTGCCCCTCATGAGGGCGGCCGATGTTCAGCAAATCCCCCCTATGAAGGCCATCATGTTTACCAATAAACTGAAAATGCTTATTGAGCGTTTTCATCCTGACGTTTTCAAAGTTGCTACGACGTTGCCGCCGCTTGAACGAAAACGAATTGTTGTTCAGGAGAAGCTTGTATCGGCTGGTATCCCGAAGAAAACAGGAAACGAGTCGCCCGAAGAACGTGAGCGCAAGGACCACGAGAAGGACAGCAGCAGCAAAGAGCCAGAATTTGAGCTTCCAGATTTTTAGGAGCAGCGATGCAAGAAATTGATACCAGCAAGTATTTATACATTCTCGGTCTGAAGCCGGGCGCATCGTTTGACGAGATCAAAGAGGCACGCAGCGGCTGGGCGAAGATTCTTCATCCGGATATGCACGGCGATGACGAGAAGAAGAAAGAGTTTGCGCGCGAAAAATTCGCCATCATGAACGATTCGGTGGATCAGCTAAAAAAATGGTTTGAGGCACACCCGGACGAGAAAAACACGCCAAAGGACCAAGAGAAATCCGATGCCGGCAGCGCTCAGCAAGAGCAGACGGAAGAATCTCAATCCACCAGCGGCAGCGAGCCGGGACCAATGGACTGGCGCGAATGGGAGAATTCTCGGCGCGATGAGCACCGTAAACAGCAGTCAGATAGCCTTGAAAGCGAGATTGATTACCGCAAGCGCATGACGAAGGACCAGGAGCT
>JADYXS010000465.1 GCA_021772155.1 Candidatus Obscuribacter sp. | reverse complement strand
CATGAAAGAAACTGGCTTGGACATGAACATGAAATATAAGGAAACCGCCACGGGCGGTTTGGCACTAGGGTAACCTGCAGACTTAACTTGACAATTGCATAGTAATTTAATATGGTCCTAATTGATCGTTTGATCATTTACTAGGTTCGCTTAAAGGCACGAGGCTGCACTTGCCAGCTGAGTCCACCGCATTGCCATGAATTCAAATAGTACTGAGCTCTGGTGCGAGCACGAATTTATCGTGGTCGTGAATCGCAGTTCCGGGAAAGAGACGCATCGCGTCTCGATGTTCGGCGACGGCGAGTTGATCGAAGACATTGTCTTCGACGACATAGATGCTCGCGTGGTGAAAGAGGTGTCAGTCCGAGCCAACCAGCGTAACGAAGTTGAGTACAACCAACAGGGCCAAGTTATGATTACGCGCCGAACCGAACCGGGCGAGTACGGCATGATTCAAGTTCACGAGGCATCACACGGTTCGATGCGCAGTGAGCGCACAACGATTCAAACCACAGCTGGAGATTTGGTTGTGCTCCGCGAAAAGCTGTTCACCAGCAACGTACTTCAAAGCGAAGCGGAAACGCACTACACACCGGAAGGCAATCCATCGCTTACAGCGACAAGTAATTTCGCTGCCGACGGTCGCGTCGTCAAAAGCGAGCAAATCGTCTGGCACTGGGAAAACCATCCGGCTATTAGCGAAAGCATCGAATACGATTGGTACGGACTTGCTGAGTTCCAAACAAAAACACTGCACAACACTGATGGCTCGGTGCTTTGGCAAGAGCGCACGAAGGCACCAGAAAGCGCCGCAAAACCAAGTAAGAAAGAAATTTTCGCGTTTGAAATCAAACCCACTCCTGAAGCTGCAGTCAAAAAAGAAGCGCGCAAAGAAACAAGTAAAGTCGCGATTTCAGGACGCTCTAAAGCATCGCAATCAAAGCGCTAGAACTCCACAGGAATGTAAGAGGGGAGGGGCTTGCCCCCTCCCGTTGTGCCCGAAAGCGTGTGCAGGAGCGGCTCGTGAGCCGCCCGCAGGCAACAGAATTGTAGACGTCCTACACATCCCCTACGTCCGCTGCTATTAGAACTTGCGCTGCAAGGAATCCAACAACTTCAAATCTTCGACGTTCTTCTTCAGCGCAAGATGATTCGGTGATAGCAGCTTCTCGCGAATAGCCATAGCGCGCTTGTACGCAGCCTCGGCTTGTGGATATTGGCCTTGCTTGCTATATAGCCAACCTAGCTCGCCGAGCACGCGCGATTCATCCGGATCTTGCGGACCACGCAGAACTTCCATAAAGTTCGCCAGCGGATCATCCTTCTCTTTTTTAGCCGTGCCATTCTCAGCCTGCGTTTCTACCACGGCCAATGCTCGCCTCAAGCAAGCCTCAGCTTCCGGGTACCTGCCTCGATCCGTATAGAACGTGCCGAGAACTTCGCATATCCGCCCATATTCCGGGCTATCGATGCCGTACAGATTCTGCCGCAGAAGTCGCGCCTTGGTAAACTCGCCTTCCGCAATATCAAAGCGCTGCTCGTCGGCATAAAGCGCTCCACGCGTCTCCAGCACTTCGGCAACGCGACCGCTTTCATCGCCGTATTGCTTTCTGGCGTATTTCAGCGCCTGGTCGGAAAGTCGCTCAGCTTCTGGGAAATTCCCTTGCCTCCGAGCAGTCTCAGACTCCTGAACAAGCTTGAGCGCAACAGTGCGGTCAGCAACGGCAGTAAACACCGCTGCTCCAAAGAGCATAATCGCAAGACCTATTAAGGGCAGGTGTCCGTATCTACGCATTCAATGTGAGTTCGATCAACCTTTCGATTCTACATCTTTTGATGCCAAATGAGATTTTAACGCAGACAATGTGGCATCAGACCCACTTTTCGGGAATGAATTCGTCATGCAGTTCAAAGAGCACGAAAAGGTCGCGATAAACCTCAAAAGTAGCACCGAGCAAGGGTCACCGGCTTCCGCTGACTCAGTATCGCAAAGCGCCGACCTGCCGACCGTGCCTAATCGGCAAACCAAGTCCACGGCTGCCCCCGCGGACAACTTAAACGGAAGCTTGATTTCCGGTCCGCCTACGCCAAAAGCCATGCGCAGCGGTCTTTCATTCGACAAAATTCCAGCTGCGCTGAGAATGCTCGACCTCAACCCAGTCGGAATGACGTGCGTTTGCGCGGTGATCTCAATTTTGCTAAGCGCGCTTCTGTTGCCCGGGCTGGATAGAGATGCAAATTTAGACACTGCCGCTTGGCTCAATCAGATTAAGACCGCGGATGACGCGCTAGCTTCCAGGGCCCTGACCGTCAACAAAGCGGACGCCAAAGCACTTAACGGTCTAGCCTTCTCATACATGCTAGGCGATGGTGTGACGGTCAATCACAAAAAGGCGACGGAATACTTTCACCAGTCTGCAAATCTCGGCAACACTGATGCCATGCTGTACTACGGCATCCTGACTCATTCTCATCTGCGCAAACAGGAAATGGAATCACAACGTTGGATAAGCAAGGCAGTTGCAGCAGGCAATCTGAATGCGCTCGAGTACGACTTCAGGCGCAATCACGCTCGTCCTTCTGAAGAGACCTACAAAAAATACAAACCAGAACAAATCAAGTTACTCAGCAACCTCCTGGCGCAATACAAACCTCTAGCTGATCGCGGTGATACCGATGGAATCTGGGGTTATATGCGGCTTTCGCGTTCAGAAAATCCAAGGTACTTAGATAAGTTGGAGCAAAATGCAAAAGCCGGAGACAGAACAGCCCAATACTTAATCGGATATCGCTACGCAGAGCAAGCGTGGCCAGACCACTGGACGCTCAACGCTTTACCATTAGACGGAAGGACAAACGAATCTAGCTACGACCGAATGCAAGACACTCCCATGTCAAAATACCTTTTGGGTATGGAATACTTGAAGATTGCGGGAAACGCTGGGTTTGTTCCGGCTGAACGCGAGTTGAATTCGGCTTATTATCAATACGGCAACCGGTTCACCAACCCATTCGAGAATCCACAAACTTTCGCATTGCACGCTCAAAAATTACGACGCATCGACATTGCTGCCGGTTGGAGCAAACGCGCAGCTTTACAAAATGATGGCGTCTCAAGCGTGCAAGTCTCAAGAGGTCATCGATGGAGCGAAACTGCAACAAAGGAAAAACAACTCGAGGATGGGAGGCGAGGACTGCACAATAGTGGTTACTTCGGCCACGCAGACCTAGCCTTGACCTATGCATCGCGAGGCATGCCTCAGGAATCCCTGGACGAAGATCTTGCAACCTTAGGTACAACTCGCGCGCAATTGGCATCCGACGTCGATGAAATTCTAGTCGATTCTGAATGCGATGTAGAAAGTTCCTTGACTAAGGTCGCAAAAGCTCTTCGCGATGGTGAAGTCGTTCCTCAAAATATAGATCTAGCTAAAAAATTGATTAAGCGATTGGCGGCCGCTGGCGGCTCGCTGAACAGCGAGAAAATCGGTCATTTTTTGGTGAGCACTGGCAACCCAAACGAAGCGCTTCCGTATTTTCGAAATGCCGGTACTCGAGACGCCCTCTACCAGATTGGAAAAATTCTCTGCCGTGGGAATCATACACCAGCACAGATGCAGACAGGCATTCATGCGCTCATAGACGCAAAACGCAAAGGTTCGGAGGCTGCGACAGTTTTGCTAGGAGACATCTATTACTTCGGACGCGGCGTCAAACCGGATCACAAGCTCGCGTCCACATACTATCTCAGTGCCGCTGCCAGATTCGACTCAACAGCTGCAATGATGCGGATGGGACATATGTATGAGCATGCAGATGCAACTTCTTCCAACAAGGAAAGTGCAATTGCATGGTATCGCAACGCGCTTGAGTACGGCAACAAACATGCCGCCATAAAACTCAAACAACTAGGGGCTTCCGAAAACGCACCAGTCACAAACGATCAGTAGCCCCACTGTATTACGGCGTTTTTTCAACCTTGCGTTTGCCCCGTTGGAGAATCGGCAAGGCCAGGTTGGGGCGCTCGCCAAAATTCGGTAGATTGAATGGTGATTGTTTCAGCTGCTCATTAATCAAATCAATCGCCTTGTCGATCTGCGGATCCGTTTGATTTCGATAATCCTGCGGCGCAAAGTCAACTTCGTAATCGGGGTCAGTTCCGTAATTTTCCACTTTCCAGCCGACATCTGAAAACCAGAACGAAAATTCCGGCTGAGTTGTAATGGTACCATCAACCAGCGTGTGCCGAGGCCAGATACCGATAACACCACCCCATGTGCGTTTCCCGACCAACGGTCCGAGCTTATAGAGCTTGAAACAATGGCTGAATATATCGCCGTCAGACCCAGCAAACTGATTGGTCACTGCCACCATTGGCCCGGCAACTGACTCAGGCGGATAAGGAATCGGAACTCCCCAGCGCGAGACATCGTACCCCACTCGCCGCCGGGCCAGTTTCTCTAAAAGCAGTGGAGATACGTGACCACCGCGGTTATAGCGGACATCCACAAGCAGTCCATCTCGATGAATTTCTGACAGGAAATTGCGATGGAACTCAGCAAACCCCCACGGTCCCATGTCAGGCACGTGCAAGTATCCAATGCATCCATTGGTCTTCTGGTGAACGTACTTGCGATTTGCCTCCACCCAGTTGCGGTAGCGCAAGTCTCGCTCTTGTCGCAGCGCCTTAACCGGAACATACCTGGTGGTACCATCGGTGGCGCTTGTGATAGACAGCATTACGTCGCCACCGGCACAGTTGATGAGCAGTTCATCCAGTGAGGATTCTCTGGTTGCTGGTCGTCCACCAACGGCAACGACAAGATCACCTTGCTTAATGGCCAGTCCTGGTTGCGCCAATGGCGAGTCAGCATCCGGGTCCCAGGAATCACCGCGCAAAATTTCGGTGACTCGATAGCCGAGTTTTTCGTTATCCCATTCAAACTCGGCGCCGAGAAATCCTCGATGATACGGCGGTGTTACGCGATTGTCCCCGCCCGATTCATAGGCGTGCGACGTTCCAAGCTCGCCTTGCATTTCCCAGATGAGGTCAGACAATTCAACACGCGAATTTATTTTCGGCAGCAAAGCTGAATAGCGCTCGTACACAGCATCCCAATCGATGCTCGACATCGTTGGGTCCCAAAAATGTTCGCGTTGCAGACGCCATGTTTCGTCAAACATTTGACGCCACTCAGCGTAAGGCTCGATCATAACCTGAGCTCGATTAACGTCTATCCAGCCGCCCTTCCTTCCGTATTCATCGGCAGGCTTATCCGGGGTAGCTTCTGGCATCGCCATCAAACCGTCGATTACCCGCAAGCTCTCGCGAGCGTAGTAAACGACTGTGCGATTGTCCAACCCGATATCGAAATTGCCAACTTTCTCGGCAAGGGTTCCAATACGTTGTTCGGAGTAGTCGTAGGCAAACAAGCTCGCTTCTTCGTTATCCTCATCTTCCGGACGTTCATGCCGTTTGATCGTCTCCAGCGGATATGACGTGAACAGCACTCGTCCTTTCAAACCGGCTATTTGCCCATACTTACCTTCTTCGATGGGAAATGCAAGTATTCGATCTTCGATTCCTTCGAAGTCGATCTCGACCGGATCTGGCTTTTCCGCGTCTTCTTCCTCGTCATCCTCGCTTTCCGCGGTATCCGTGGTATCCGTGGTGGCATCTGCTGCCGCTTCGCTTTCAAGCACCTTACCTTCGGACTCTTCGTCAGCAGCTTCTTCCTCCTCATCTTCTTCGTCATCCTTCGCGTTCTTCTCATCCTTTGGATTTTCGAACAGCGGCTTAGGTTCCGGTACAAAGGGAGACTTAACATCGTTGCGCAGGGTCAACAGGTAGGGACGAAATGCATATGGGAAGCTAAGGTCGAATTGCAGAGCGTCGTAAATCGGATTGAATTCGCGAGCGCCGAGAAAATAAAGGTATTTACCCTCGGGATCCCAGCTTGTGCACAGATCGGAGCGCAACGGACGAGTTACATCTTTGATATCGCCTGTACTGCTATCGCCAATGCGAAGATTGCACATATTTGGATGCGGCGAGTACGAATAGGCCAACCATTTACCGTCAGGCGACCAGGACAAACCGGAGATTCTATCTGCCGGGGACCGATCGAACACCTTGACAGACTTCGCGTCGATATCAACAATAACGACCTCATGCCTGTGATTTGCGATCGCCAGTTTCTTGCCGACTGGGCTCACAGAAAGCTCGATTACTCGACCGATGTCCTCATCCGTCACATATTCCGGCTGTATTGTTTTAGCCGAGTTATGCACTTCGAGCCTTTCGTATCCACTGAGATCGTTGATTACGACGAACTCGGTGCCATTCGGCAGCCAGCTCATCATGCGATATCTGGCTTTGCTTCCAAAACCATGCTGGATGACGGCCTCTTCCCAAAATGGAAAGGTAAACGGTTGGCCGCGGGCGATTAAGCCGACTGAATGGCCGTTAGGATGGACCGTGACTTCTTCCAAGTACTGCGCTGCAGGTACGAACCGCCGGACAGCATGCCTTGGCGACGCTGAGATGCGAACATCTAGTTTGATACCACCGTCGTCCACTGTGGTATCAAGAATATGCAAGTCACCACCGGCGGTGTAAGCGATCATCTTGCCGTCAGACGAGGGATAACGAACGTAGTACTTGTCGTGATCTGTGTGGCGAGAGATATCTTCGCCGGAGTACGTGCAGGAATAGATGTTGCCCACGCCTTCGTGATCTGACAGGAAGTAAACCCTGCCATTTATCAGCATTGGTGAGGCAAGGTTGCTCTTCAGTTTGATTAACGGTTTGAATTCACCGGAGCCGTTTGCGTCAATCCACAATTCACCAGCTGTGCCACCACGATATCTCTTCCAGCGTGCGGGATCATTGTTGTTTCGCCCGATTACAGTCGTCTTTCCATCAAATGCAATAGAAACTGCGTGACCAAGGTTCCACGCAGTCGGCATGCCTCCATCTATGGATACTTCAAATACTTCGTTGTGCCGGAAAAATGGAGCCTTCGAGTCTGACACGAAGATGATGCTCTTCGAATCCGTGTGCCAACCAACGACGTAGCAAATGTCTGAGCCCAGAAATGTAAGCCGGCGAGCAAGTCCACCTTCAGCCGGCATGACATAAATTTCAGGGTGCCCTTCCTCCCGGGCGACGAAAGCGACCATCGAACCGTCGGGGGACAACCGTGGAAATGAGCATTCGCTAACCCCGGCTGTGAGGCGTCGAGCAATTCCACCGCTTGTTGTAGTGAGCCACAGGTCATCCTCTGATACAAAGACGACGTCGCTGCCATTGACAGTCGCAAAGCGGTAGTAGCCTTCGATTCTTGTCATCATTGCCTCCCGAACGGATGGCAATTATAGCCCGCGAGGTCGATGGGCGCGTGCTGCCGGTCGTCTGTCGCATGCCAACTTCACAACTGATTCCCGGCTTTGTTCGGTCAAAACGTAGGGCGGCGCATGGCGCCGCCCTCTATAACAACTCACGGCGGGCGGGATTTAACCAACCGCGCTCTTAGTTCAAGTGTTTTTCGATCCAGCTCAGAGTCTTGTCGAAGGCATTGCTGGAGACTTTGATATCCTCGTAGGTGTAGTGATCGCCATCGGGTAGCTTCAAATACTCTTTATCCTTGGTCTTCAGCGCATTGTAGATGTCGGCTGAACCAGACTCTTTGGACTCGCCGTCCTTCTCCCCGTGCACAACCAAAACTGGCACATCCTTGATTTGTTTAGCCATTGCTTTGGTTTTGTACATGAAGAACTGGCAAGCCATCAATTCTTTTGGTGCCAAATCAAGCCGTACTTTCGGATCTTGACGAAAAGCCTGTCGCAGCTCGGCTCTGGGTGTTGCTTGCTCCATCAACTGATCGCCATAGTCACAAGCTTCATTTGGACCGGCAGCAATAATCTGCTTAGTTATCGTTGTGTAGTTCTTAGTTGTGTTGTGGTGATCACCGGACGGCGCTGCTGTAATCACGCCACTTACCAACTTCGGATTATCGGCAGCCACCTTAAGAACTAGAGATCCACCCATGGCTTCGCCAAGCAGGAACAAGGGCGAACTCGGATGCAACTTATGAATGACTTCTGCTGAATCTTTGATGTCCTGAACGATTTTGCCCATGTCCATCTGGTTGTCTTTGCTAGCGGGCATGGCTGACCAGCCTCCGAAGCCGCGCTCGTCGATGGCATAAACAGCCAATCCTTGCTGCGCTAACCGGGTGCCCAAATCATCAAACACGCCGCTATAAAATCCCAGTTCGTGCACACAAAGAACAGTCCCACGCGGCTTGCCTTCGGGTTTCCAGTAGAGCGCCGGCGGATTGCCCGGGACGAGTCCCACCGGAGTTCCTGAAACTTGTCGGGTTTTCTTTTCAATCTTTTCGAGGCTCGGCTTACGCTTGTGAAAGAACCACCAGGCGTTTGCAGGACTCGGAGTTGCCCCAAGCAAGGCAACAGCAATCAATGCTCCTGCCAGTACGCGTGCACCGGGTTTGATACCATTATTTCGTTGAAGCGAAAAAAGGTTCATGGTTGTTTGGTCCTCATTTGGGGCTTTACGATGGCCTTGATTTTGTCTTTTCCTACGATTTGTTTTTCCAGAGCAGGCGTCACGGCTGGTTGCACCACGGCAAGACCTGATCTCGGTTTGGAAGGTGGAGTGCCAATTGAAATGTCGTCACCATTCCACCATTGCGTGACGAGCACCGGAGTTTGGAGGTATGCCCGATCGCGCAGCACTTCCTCCTGAACTTTGTCCTTCATGTACTCAAACGCGTCTTTAAGTTTAGTTTGATCGCCATTGCGTTTCAAGCCTTCCAAAAGACGACGAGTAAACACACCATTCGAGTATTTTTTGGATTCCCAGGAAATTTGATCCGCCTGACTGGATGCCACCACAATTTGACCTTCGCCCGGTGCGATCTTCGCGAAATCAAAGTCGTCGCCGCGGCGGATGCCTTTGGCGCCATCGGCAACAGCACCCCCGTGACACACATCAAGAACCAGCACGATGCGATCGGAGTGAATCAGTCCTTTAATGCCGGCAGTCAACCACTGCATCGGGATGCCGTTAAAGACGATATTCTCAAGGTTACCGTCATGAGGAACTATAAAATTAGCGCGATTCGCTTCCTGCTTAGCAGAGCTGCCATGGCTGGATATGTAGATCACTACAAGGTCATCAGGATTTGCCAGACGCTTCAACCACTTTTCGCCTAAATGGCTGACAATGTTCTCCCTGGTTGCCTCCTTATCGGTCAGCAGTTTCACATGATCTTGCTGAAAATGCGCATCTTGCACCAGATAATTTCGAAAATCCGTAGCATCCTTCGATGCAAACTTGAGGTTCATCGATGGATCTTGGAAGTTACTAATGCCGATAACGAGCGCCCACTTATCCCGTATCGGTCGTTCTGCCCCAGCAAGCGGCTTCAT
>JADYXS010000464.1 GCA_021772155.1 Candidatus Obscuribacter sp. | reverse complement strand
TGGCGTGCTCTTGCTGCTGCATAAAGAGTTTCAAACTGTTGCGAAAGCCTCTGTCTGGTTGTCTCAAGCGTTGGCTTCCAAAGGCGGCCGCGTCTTTGCAATGGTGCTCACGTTTCATGCTGTCTGCATCGGCTGGGTACTGTTCCGAGCTGAAACGATGACTTGTGCGGCAACCATGCTCAAGCGGCTGTTCTTCATGGAGACGCTGCCGGACCATTCAGTACTGTCGATGGTGCTGCCGCAGATCAATTACCCACTCATCTACCCAACTGCCTTCTTGCTGTTGCCGATCCTTGTGGTATCTCACTTTTTCATGGGTTATGCCAATAAGCATATCGACTTCAATCGCTATCCGAAGGCAGTGAAGGTGGCATGGTGCTTCGCAATGATGTTCATCGTTCTGACTTTTTCACCTGATAAATCACCCCGCTTCATTTATTTCCAATTTTAAAATGAAAGACTCCCTCACAGCTAAGTTGAAGAGAACGGGCGTGGCATTCGTCAGCAGTTACGTTTGTTTGGCTTTTGCGGCATTGGTGCTTTTGGACTTAGGAACAAGAATCACATTCAGCGTTTGGCCAATCGATCACTACAACTCGCCTAACAGAAGCTGGGTCTGGTGGGCAGCAAAGGATTTTCGTGAGCACAGCAAGAACCCTAACATCGTTCTGATGGGCTCCTCCTTGATGATGGCCGCGCTACACAACGGCGATGCCACCTATTTGAAAATCCCGCAAAATGTTGCCTATCACCATCGCTCGACGTATCTGGAAGCGCTGTTGACTGAAAAGACCAAATCACCAATTACGACCTTTGCTTTCGCCATTGGTGGGCAAATGGTATCAGATGCATACGTCATCTCATCCACACTTCTGCGTGGTGAAAGAAAGCCGCAAACTCTGGTGTACGGGATCGCGCCACGTGATTTCATGGATAACATGCTGACCAGTCCAGCCAGCACAGAAACTTTTCGCTATATGAATCGCATCGGCGATCTGTCCGATGTTGCAATGCCGGCACGGACAACGTTCTGGGAAAAGACTGAGTGGGCTCTTGACCAGGTCAGCTTCCTCTATAGCCATCGACTCGATTTCGTCTACCTGCAGAACAAATATTCGCGAAATATCTTGACGGCATTCGGAGCCAAAGATCTCGAGTCTGTCAAAGCACCGTTCCTTCTGCGCAAGATTGCTATGCACGAATTGCCGGAGGACAACGGTCCTAATGAATTGATGATCAATCCTTACGATCCGACGCAGCCGTTTGTGGACAACTCGGCCGAGTACAAACTGCGCTACAAGTCTTTTAAGAAGAAACTGTTTGAGATGCAGCTGTCGTTCTTAAAGCGTCTGGGTGGCTACTGCAAGGAGTCGGGAATCAATCTGGTTCTGGTGAACATGCCGTTGACCAGTGACAACGTGCAGCTGATGCCCGAGGGTTTCTACGACTACTACTTGAACAACGTGAAAGCCACGGCCAGAGACTTCGGTGCAAGTGTCGTGGACTTGAATCAGCCGCGGATCTTCACAAAAGACTGTTTTGCCGATTCTGTCCATTTGAATGGTCATGGTGGGAAGCGTTTCTTTGAAGTGCTGTCGGATAGCCTGGCTAAGGACTCTCGCGTAGCCGTCAGCCGGCAAACTAAGATTCACTAGTTCGATGGAAATCAGCGAACCGCCGGACCAGTTGTTACCAGAGCAAAGGCCTTCTTCACCTAGAGATCGCCACTTACTGTATGCGGCGACATTTTTGCGCTCTTTGGCTACAGGCATGATCGCGATCATGATCGCAATCTACCTCAAGAAAGAGGGCTTACATCCAGAGCAAATAGGCACTGTGATCGGCACTGGTTTGACTGGTGCTACGGTCGGAATAGCGTTGGTCACTGTATATGGCGATCGCGTGAGTCGTCGAGCCCAGCTGGTCTCATTAGCACTAGTTACGTCCATTGGCGCCTTGGCACTGGCCTACTTTCACTCGTTCCCAGCAGTTTTGGCAGCAGCCTTTGTTGGCATGCTCAATGGCATGGGACGCGACCGTGGACCACTTCTAGTTGTTGAACAAGCCATCTTGCCTGCCACCACAACTGATGAAGAAAGAACATTCACCTTTGCCTGGTACAACGTTCTGCAAGATTCTGGGCACGCAGTTGGTGGCCTCGTGGCTGGATTGCCGTACTTGCTGGAGATGCTCCACATCCCTCTCCGGCATCCGAACGCTGATCAACTCGTGCTCTGGATTTTCGCTGTCCTTCTGCTGATTTGTGCGGTCTGCTACATGTTCTTATCGCCGGAGGTCGCTCGTCCGGCAAATGAGACGTTGAAGCCTGTGAGCGCGGAAACCAAAGCAGTTGTTTGGCACATCTCCGCGCTTTTTGCCATTGATGCGATCGGGGGCGGCTTTTTGACTACCGCACTCGTTTCTCTTTTCCTCTTCGAACGGTTCGACGCACCAGTAATTTATATTGCGGCATTGTTCTTTCTGGCGCGTGTAGCGAACGCACTTTCACACCTTGGTGCAGCTTTGCTGGCAAGGCAGATTGGGCTTGTGAACACCATGGTGTTCACTCATATCCCGTCGAGCTTAGTGCTTGCAACTGTACCATTCGCGCCAGATTTCGGGACTGCAGCTTTGCTATTTTTGTTTCGGGAATCGTTGGTGGAAATGGATGTGCCCACCAGGCAATCTTACGTAATGGCAATGGTGAAGCCACACGAGAGGGAGTTTGCTGCCGGCATAACGAGCCTTGTTAGAGTCGGCGGCTGGGCAATCGCGCCATTCCTTGCCGGTGTCTTCATGCGTCAACATGGCTCGTATGTTCCGATATTGATCGGATGCGGCTTGAAAATCTTGTACGACATTTTGCTGTGGAGGTCCTTCCGAAAGCTGAAACCGCCGGAAGAGGTCAGCGCAAGCTAACCAGCCTATGTTGGCCCATTATAGTAGCGTCGATGCAAGGATGGGCAATAATTATCGGACTGCCTGTCATCCGTTAAACTATTTGAGGTTGCCGATTCATGGACTTGACGCATGTCTGCTTATCGCATTACAAAATACAATCCGAATTTGCGGGACAAGTGGGGTAGTTACCTGCCTGATGAATGGACGTCTGTTTTGGACATCGGAAAACAGTACCCTTCCGGACTATTGAATGTCAGGGATTACCTGATTGTGGAAGATTCCTACGTAAATTCGGTTTTTCATCTTTGGCAGCTGGCGAAATGTCCACTGTTGTATATCACCGGTTTGGAATCTAAGGCTCTCAAGCATGCTAGGCGCCGTTTTGCTTGCTGTCCGGAGCTTCTCGATGTAGTCAGGGAACCTATCCCAGTGGACGATCAGGAGCTGGAAGACCGCGACACGCTTGCAAGAGTCGTTAGGCTCATACTGCGGGAGTTGATTTGGTGCAAACTCCGAGCCAGGGAGGGATTCTATATTCATTTTGGTTGGGATTACTACATGTACAGTGGTGGCGTCGAGCTCGATACAGAAACGCGCTCCGCAATAACCGACAGTGGTCTTTTTGTAGAACGATTCAAGTCCCCGTATTGAATGGAAAATCCGGTAGCCGGATATTTGCCGTTGAGTTTCAATACATTGGTTTCAAGAAGACCATCTGGGTCAGGAACAAAGTATTGTGAGTGAAATCACCAAGGTAATCCAGAACCGGATTGGGACGGTCTTCCATTTGTGTGTGATGGTGCAAACAATCAGCTAGACGCAGCAAATAATCTCTGCCCTTGTAGTCGTTCTCCAAGTATTTCAGCCAATGTTCAGGTATGCCGCTGAGCCCGTTGAAGGCGCCAGATAAATTGCCACATATAGCGGCCATCGTGTCGGTATCCCAGCCGGCGTTCACGCAGAAAAGCACGCTGTCTCTGTAGCTATTGGGAGTTTTGATGAACGCATAGATTGAGGACAGTATCAGGTCGCGAATAGGCATTCCCGTGACGGAGCTGTTCTTGTGCAACTCTGCTAACGCCCGATCCTCGTCCCATGACAGCATAAGGTGAAGCGACTCTATTTCTTGCGCCAAATTCGCATCCACCCGTCCCGTTGCTTCGGCGATCTCGGCCAGAAAGCGATCGGTCTCGAGTTGCGCATTGTCCTTTTTTACCAGATAAGCGACGGCGAATACGACTGCTAATGCCGCGCCGATGGCACCAGTGTGAGTATGAGTGACTTTGGAAGATTCAACAGTCCTCGCAAAGAGCAGCTCCTCATCATCGCAGTAGAAAAGTCCAAGTGGCGCGGCGCGCATAGCCGGACTGCTTCCCGGAAAGTTGCCTCCGGTTTCCTTTTTTCCGAGCAAGCACCTAAGTGCTGCGTCTTTTGTCGCTCGACCGCTAAGACGTGGAAAGACGAGTCTCCAGCGGGCCAACTTCTTTCGAAATTTCTCAACCAGTAATTCGTCGTCCTCAATGAGCGATTCCGCCATCAGTATGGTGAGCTGCGTGTCATCGGTGAAATAGCCATAGCCGGGGCGGACTTTGTAGTCTGTCACGGACCCGAATTTTTCGCGTATCCGTTGGCGACTCAGGTTCTCGGTAGCGAATCCCAGTGCGTCACCGGCAGCGCCACCAAGGATGCAACCGCGAAATTTTTGTGATGGATCGGTGCTTGTCTCAGACATAAGTGAACCGGTTGTACCCGTTTGTGTCGACTTGGTCGCTCATGCATTCACTTTACCCGCTAGGTGGGACTGTCCACTTTGTTTTCAATGCACTCATTTTCGAAAAACAATTCGTCAAGTACGTAACCCAGCTTTCGATGCAATAGGAAGTGGCCCAGGCCGGCGACTACTTCGAGTTTTCCGGCGGGAATGTGATCCTGCAGATACTCAGCTCCTGTCATCGGGCAAAGCAAATCTTTTTCGCCGTGCCAAATCAGAACCCTTTGCGCGATTTCGCCAAGTTCGAAGCCCCACTTCCGGCCAACCGCGGCGTAATCATCCATGATGCCCAATCCGCCTTGGCGTGATCCTTCATAGAGAAAGGCTGTCGATTCTGCAACCGACATTTGCCCAATAATTTCACGATCTATTTCCGCTTTAGTCTCGGATAGCAAAGACCACCGAACAAGCGATTCTGGCATGTATCTGGCGGCTGTTAGCGCGATTGCAAGAGCGTTGCGAACCGGACCTGTAGCGGAAATTATCATTCGATCAACAATCGAAGGCGGCTCTCCAATAGCTCTTGGGCGTTCAAAAGGTGCGACACCACCAATGGTGCCGGCAATCGTAACTAAATGCGGCAGCTGGTACGCACAAACAAGTGCGTATGGTCCTCCTAGTGACCACCCGAAGACTGGAAACCGTCCAAGGTCCAGCTGCAAGGCCAATTCGCTGATGTCCGCTGCCCAGTCCAACATGCTCCTGTTCGGCTGGCGATCGGAGCGGCCCATGCCCGGCCTGTCCGGTGCAATGAGCCTGATGCCGCGGTCAGCACAAACCTTGTCGGCGAAGGCAATGTCCAGGCGGCTGGAAAGCCCACCGTGCATGTAAATAACTGGTTTGCCTCGGGGATCGCCATATTGTCCATAACTTAGCCATCTTCTGTCGGAAAGGCGAAGTCTTAGATCGTTTGCGGCGGCGGTCGACTGAGGCATTGGAATCCACCTGAATTGAATTTGCTGTCTTGCAAAAGTGTATATCTACTTTCCCGATAAAAACCTATGGTCCTCATCGCTGTTAAAAACGCAGGCTCCGGCGTAGATTAATCAAGATGGTAAGCAATCTCCAAGTAGGCATATGATGTCGGATTCACTAGGAAGAAACCCAGAAATGAAACGGAATATGCATGTTGTGCCGTGCACAAGCGCATACCAAAGTGAGACTTCAACCTGCATTTACTCCATGCTAGAAGCCCTTTCTGACGTCCACATGTTAGATCCCGAGCTGCGTCAACTGTGGCTAGAAATTCACTGGCTCAAAAGCGATTACGACCAGGGAATATTGAACGTGCCCACCGGCTGGGAACCGATGATCTTTCAAGTTGCCCGTGGACAGCTGCCTGCTTCCTTTAGGCGCTATCCAAACATCGTTAGCGCCGCAGAAAAGCTTGGCGCAGCTCTCAAAAATCAACTAAAAAGGACCAGTTAGTGATTGGGCTATCTCCCATTACTTTTATGCCCAGCACAGAGCTGTGATGACCAAATGATG
>JADYXS010000463.1 GCA_021772155.1 Candidatus Obscuribacter sp. | reverse complement strand
TTGTTGCCTGGTGTCGCCTCATTCCTGAGGTCAACGGCAGGCCGTGAGAAGTTGTCACAGTTGCACAGACCTATTACTGACCACAGAACATCATAACGTCCGTTGTCGGCATCGCGGTCACACTTCGACTTGACACTTAGAATATTGAGTCCCTGAACTCTACTTTGCCCTTCGAGCAGTGCAGATGTGCCCGTAGCGTTTTCGAGACTATTTCCACCTTCGTTTTTGTAGGCACCGCCACCAAGTGCGTTTTTCGATTGATCATACATTAGTGGTGCGCCATTTCCGTTCGTCGGTGCCAGAGCTGATACTTCGAGCCTGATTGCTCCTTGTCCACCTAAACTAGCATCGCCCACACTAAGGAACTCGAAGTTCCTTGTTTGAGAGGAGGGTTGGACTGAAGGTGGGCAATTGATCTGTTTGACCAGACCGGGTTGAATTTCCACCGCAGTACCGGCGGCCGTACCAGCTGATACGATGCTTCCAAATGCTTTGGTAGAACCACTGAACACTCTAGGATTGGACAACCAGTTATTGTTGCCCAGCAATGCCGAGGCAGCCGCACCAGGCTTGCGATATTGACCGGCGGCGATCGAGCTAGCGAATCCTTGAATTCCACTGACTGTAGCAGCTACAGTTGGCGGGAAGTAATCAATGGAATCAGCCAGCAGATACTGTCTCGGCTTTGCAACACTCTTTGAATCTGTAGGGATGACCCGGTCGATACCGAGAGAGGATATTGCTTTCAAATTGTTGATCAGCCCAGGAATCCCTGGTGCTTTGTAGGGTGGAATGCCGCTGACAGCCGCAATTATCTGAATGGCATTATTCATGACGATCGCCGCGCGATTGATCTTGCGATTCTCGGCGTTGATCTGGGTCTGTATGGCGGCAATCACTGCTATAGGCGCATTACGAGTAGCTTGCTTGGTGTCACGCTGGGTCTTGGCACCGGCGTATCCATTTGTTGAACCAAGTCCACTCAAACCCTGTGGTGAGGAGGCACCGTTATTGAACGTAAATGGTCCGTAGTCCATAGTGGCAACGACGGCGTCAATAGCAGCTACGATGTCCAGTTGTTCATTTTGTGCAGCTTGGAGTGGCACAATGGCTTTATAAGCGGCGATTTGCACATCGTCTCCGGCGTCGTAACTATCGGAAGAGATGTTGTTGGTTTCTGCAATATCTTCACGCAGATCGAGCGCTTCCGATATTGGTTCGCCGTTAACAGTTGTGGCGCAGCCGGTTTCTGAGTTAATGCCGATGGCTATGGTTTGACCAGGTGCAAATGCCAGCTGTTGAGGAGTAGAAGCTTGCATACTGGCAATATAGAATTGGTCAAGGAAAGTATTCCGGCTTTCGGCCTTGTTTTTATCGAAATTCGCTAGAGAGCGCCCATCACCGCTATCCTTCTTCATCGCTTTGGTGCTGTCTGGGATTAGAGCAAACAGTCCACCCCAAATTCGATTGCACTGCTCCGCTGCTGTAGCGGCGTAGGCTTTCTGGATGAATATTCCGCCGGCCTGATCGAAAATGGCTTTGGAGGCGTCTGCTGTTGTGGTCGTTTGTGTTCTCAGCGGAGCATTCATCGCTGTTATCACTGATCGCACGTTCGGACGCAAGCAATCGTTCCGGAGCCAATCATAAACATAATAGGCAGTCACCTGACTTGGGTTAGCTGTATCCCGCGAATCCGCCACACTGACCCCTGCAGGGAATCTTGCTGGGGCCATATAGCCGGAGCCCGGGAATGGGCCATCCTTAGCGGTGAAAAAGCTGGCATTGCCGTTCCAGGCCGCAGCGCCGGCATTCATGATGGAAAGGATGCTATTGAATCTGTTGCCTGAATCCTGATCTTGTGGAATCCCTTGCGGAAACTCCAAGCGGAACAATCCTGCAGTTGTCGGCACGCGTTCGCCACCGGCGGTGGCAGCAGCGACCTCAACTTTTCTGTTGGCGGCGGTACCTGTATCAAGGTTGACGCCTGTACTTGGGTTGCTGCGACTTACTTGCTGGCGAATAGTTACTCTTACGACTGTTGGCACCAGGTTTGCATGCGGTGCTGCAGCAACGAAGGCGGTTCGGTCAACCAATCTTTGTTGGCGACTGATTGCTGAGAAGACATACTGACCGCCTATGCCCGGAACAGGAGCCGAGACGCCGGCTCTATAGAAGCGTTGTCCGCCAACCTGCCCTGAGAATTGATCTGTATTAGCACCGAGAGATAAGTCATTCGGCATGGGAATTGGGATATCAGTGAGACCGGCCGCATTGTTGTTGACGTAACCGGTTTCTACTGTCACATCGTTAATTGCGACGTTCGGAGAATTTGCTGCGCGCGTTGGATTGGAATTGTAAGCTGCAGCAGCAATCTGTTTGAGATTGCGGGTGACAACTCCGTTTGGACTTGTGTACCTGAGAATTCCAGTTGTAGGTATTGCCAGGGCGCCGCGCAATGTGGTGGCGGCCGCCATAACTTGCGCGGTATCACGATTGGCAAGTAGCTCCATATCTTCATTATTGAGGTTGTTGGCGATTACAGCATCTAAGCGGGCTCGTCCCACCAGGGTGTTAATGCCATAAATCGGACCTTGAGCCGGTCCTCCAGCCCGAAATTGGTCTGTCACCCCAACTATACCGAGACCAGGGTCGGTAATTGAAACGAGGGAAATTTCTTTTGCTACTGCAAGTGCTGCTGAGTCGACAGCAGTCTGCGCTTCCTTCTGTTGGGTGAATTGCTGCGAATAAATCACCGCCCAGAACAAAATCACTAAGATGATGCCTAAACCAATGGCAGTGACTAGAGCTAACGAACTCCCTTTATTTTTTCTACTGGCTTTTTTGAAAAGGTTGGCCATCCTGGTTACCTCAAAAGATGCTGTGTTCTTCCCACGCGGGAGTTTCCGAAAGCTAATTCACACCGCCGAACAATTGGTTCGGCGTTAGTATTATTCCATCAAGAGCGAGTATATTAACACCGCTTAATCTGGCAGGCAAGTATTTAATCCGATTAATTTTTCTCGTTTTCACGTTTCATTCGGTTTGATAGTCGCGATTGCCAGAACTGCCTCCTTGTACTGCCGCAGTTGACCGGGCGACCAGTAGCCCGTGAGCCGAAAAATTACCATCTATATAATATAGATGGATAATCGACCGTCTGGCGTTAAATCCATCCAGGGTTTCGCAAGTGATTTCGGTTAGATCCGAAGACGATGTGCAACAAACGGTTCTATTGGCTGCCAGAACAGGTCCAAAAGTCAGCATCTGCGATGGGCGCCATGCGATGGGCGGACAACAATCTGGCAGCGATTCTGTGCGCACTGATACCACTCTTTCGAATCACGTGATCGAAAAGCAAATTGATTGTTTTGGCAAACCGATCAAGCTTGATTGTTTTCTAGATTCAAGAATACGTCCGTTACAAGTTCGGGTTGCTTACTTGTCTCGGGTATATTCTAATGGGAGCTTTAATACAGCTGTAGTGTGTGGACAGCAAATTTGCGGAATCTCGTTAGTACCATAGTTTCAATAATATGTCTGGCGCTGTCTGGAGCGCGCTTGGTCTCGTGTGGCTCACAGCCTCACGAAGAAGCCTCGGGCGCGAAGGTAGCTGCTAATAACTTGGTGCCTGTCTCTGCCGATAGCGCTACCCAAATAGAATTAAAAACTGAGTCAATCGAGCGTCGCAATCTCGCCAACCAGCTCCACGTCACTGGACGAATTCAGGCGGAAGTTTCGAAAGAGATTGATGTTGCTCCAAGGTTTTCTGGCCGGGTTGTGGAAATTGTCGTCAACTTAGGTCAACGTGTCGCTGCCGGACAGCCTTTGGCCAAAGTGGATAGCCAGGAAATTGGCGAAATGCAGGCCGAGTTGATTGAGGCCCAAAGCAAGCTTGATATAGCTCGTGCTCATGAGGAGCGAGAGCGTCAGATTTACGAAGAGCACCGACAACGACCGAAGGAACTGCTTTCTGCACAGGCAGAATACGATCAACTGAAAGTACAGTTGCAGCTGGCTGAGTCCGAATACAGGCGAGCCGACGAACTGTACAAAGAGAAAATTGCTTCGGCCAAGGACTTTTTGGTTGCTAAAGCCACCCTGGCGAAATTGAAGGTACAGTTTCAAGAATCGGAAGCCGTCCTGCAACGCGAGCAGCGCCTCTACAAGAATCAAGCGATTCTGAAACGCGATCTGTTGTTGGCGCATGCAGAAACTGCTCGTGCAACTCAGCACGTTAATACCTTGAAGCAACGATTGACGTTCCTTGGTGTGCCGATGGAGATGGTCAATCGTATCGTAAGTTCAGGGCAGATAACTGCCTACATCCCAGTCATGAGCCCGCGTTCCGGCATTGTCACCGACCAGAGAGTGGCTGTTGGAGAAATGGTGTCCCAAGACAAAAAGCTCTTCACCATTACCGACCTGTCGACAGTAGTTTTGAGTGCGGAAGTTCCAGAAGTCGATGTGCGTCATGTGCACCTTGGAGCGCAAGTGCAAATCAAAGTAGCGGCCTTTCCCGAAGAGAAATTCGAGGGCAAAATCAGCTTTATCAGCGAGCAAGTGAATACGTCTACGCGAACCGTGGCTATCCGAGCCAGTCTGCCGAATGCTTCGCATAAGTTGAAAACGAACATGTTTGCAGAAATTGATTTGCCGGGGGCCGCTGTCGAGGTGGTTGCCTGTCCAAAATCGGCTATTCAAGAACGTTCCGGGTCGAAGGTTGTTTACGTAGCCGCTCCGAATGGCTATCAAGAACACCGCCTTGAGATCGGAAAGGAATTCCCGGAATACGTAGAAGTTCTTTCCGGTCTACATGAAGGGGACAAGGTTGCCACTCAAGGCAGTCTTTTACTCCGTACCGCGATGGCGACGAAACAACAACAAGCAAATGATTGATCGACTGATATCTTTTGCAATGACTCAGCGAGTCTTTATCGTATGCGCCTTCGCGGTAATGGCGCTCGTCGGGGTATGGTCGCTTTGCAATTTGCCAATTGACTCATTTCCGGACGTCAGCAACGTTCAAGTGCAAGTAATCACGGAACCGGAAAGCATGGCGACTGAGGAAGTCGAATCACTGATCACGGTTCCAATTGAATACACGCTTAACGGCATTCCCAACGTCAAGCAAATTCGCTCAAACTCAAGCTTTGGCCTGTCTGTGGTGACTGCAATATTCGACGAAGGCACAGATATCTGGTGGGCGCGACAATTAGTTGACCAGCGCTTGCAGCAGATGGACCTGCCGGAAGGCGTGCCTAAACCGTATCTGGGACCAGTCGTATCCAGCTTCAGTCAGGTATTTGGTTATTATCTCAAAAGCGATCATCATAACGATACTGACCTTCGTACCATCCAGGACTGGTTCGTTGCGCGACGTCTACGCAGCGTTTCGGGCGTAGCTAATGTCGTTAGCTATGGTGGCTATGTCAAGCAATATCAGGTGCTTCCATCTCCAGATAAGTTGCGCAGTTATGGTTTGTCATTATCAAGCGTGGTGAAGGCATTGCGTCAAAACAATGCCAACGCTGGTGGCAACTTTATCGAGCGGGCCGGTCAGGAAGTTATCATCCGAGGCATTGCTCGCATTGAATCACTCGATGACATCCGAAACATAGTTCTCAGTTCTCACAACGGAACACCTGTAACTATTTCCCAGGTGGCTACAGTTGAATTCGGTCCGGCCTTTCGCCGAGGATCTGCATCGATGAACGGTGAAGGCGAAGCTATCACGGGAATGGTGATGACCCGAAGAGGCGTCAACACCAAAGCTGTTGTCGATAAGGTGCGGGAGCGAGTCCTGGAGATTCAGAAGCAACTGCCCGAAGGTGTGACTCTCACTGCCTTCTATGACCAGACAGAACTCGTTGAAAAGACAATCGACACGGTCAAAGAAATTCTTCTGGTGAGCGGCGCGCTGGTGATTGTGGTTCTTGCTGCCATCTTGATGCATATCCCGACCGCGTTGATCGTCTGTATTGTTATCCCGCTTTCACTGCTCTTTAGTTTCATCATGATGCGTTGCACCGGGTTGTCTGCCAACCTGATGACTCTTGGTGCCGTGGACTTTGGTGTAATTGTTGATGCCGGCGTTGTAATGGCTGAGAACATCTACCGCCAGCTAGCCATTGCTACGGAGGAAGGCAAACGTGCCGATCGGCGCGAGATCATCACCAACGCTGCAAAAGAAGTTGGCAAGCCGATTGTCTTTGCCATTTTTATCATCATGTCGGTTTATCTGCCTCTGTTTACGCTTGAAGGCGTAGAAGGCAAGATGTTTCATCCTTTAGCGCTCACATTTATGTATGCGTTGTTCGGTGGGCTTTTGGTGTCTCTTACCCTCGTTCCCGTGTTGTGCTTCTGGGTATTGAAGGGCAACGTAGTCGAAAAGCACAATGTGGTGCTGGATGGCATCAACAATGCCTATCGACCGGCGCTAAATCTTGCCATGAAGCATCCTTTGAAGGTTGTGCAAGTCGCTGTAGTTGCGCTGATCGGTGCGCTGTGCCTTGTCCCTCTCCTGGGATCGGAGTTTATTCCATCATTAGATGAAGGCTCTATAGTAGTACGCGTTCGCTTCGACCCCAGCGTGGCCCACACCGAATCTGGAAGAATGTGTTCCGTCACGGAAAAAATGCTAAAGGCATTTCCAGAGGCGAACGTCGTTGTTTCCCGCATCGGGCGTTCTGGTATGGGCTCTGATCTGGACGGCGTTGATTCTGCGGACATTTTTGTCGGTCTCAAGCCTAAGTCGCAGTGGAAAACTGCCCGCACGAAAGATGAGCTTGTAGACAAGATGGCTGCGCAACTGCGCACGATTCCCGGAATGACGTTCAGTTTTTCTCAGCCGATTGCAGATATGGTCGATGACATCATCAGCGGCCTGCGTGGTGATATCGGCATCAAAATTTTTGGTGATGACCTGACCAAAGTCGACGAGATCTCGACCAAAGTCAAAGGGATAGTCGAGCGAGTTCCTGGTGCTGCGGATGTCTCGCGCGAGTTGATTCTTGGCCTTCCGCAGTTGAACATCAAAGTTAAGCGTGATGTGATTGCCCGCTATGGATTGAACGCCGAGGATATTCACAGCATTATCGAGATGGCAATCGCCGGCAGTGTGGTTACGGAAGTCGTTGAAGGCACCAAGCGGTTCGGAGTTTTAGTCCGGTTTCCTGCTAAGTACAGAAGTACTCCCGAAGAGATTTCCGCGATTCTCGTTGACACTCCGGACCATGGTATCGTTCCTCTAAAAGCGCTGGCTGACATCAAGATGGAGTCAGGAACGGTGATGGTAAACCGCGAAGAGGGCGAGCGTCGAGCCGCCGTGATGGTCAACGTGCGCGGACGCGACCTGGGAAGTTTTGCGGCCGAATGTCAGCAGAAAGTTAATTCCCAGGTTCAATTGCCCAGCGGTTACCGAATTGTCTGGGGCGGTCAATTCGAGAATCAGCAGCGCGCTATGGCACGACTTGCCGTCGTTGTGCCGATTGTTTTGTTGATCATATTCTTCTTGCTGTTCGTGTCGTTCGGCTCGCTCAAGAATGCTGGGCTTGTGATGCTGAACGTTCCATTTGCCATGATCGGTGGAATCCTGGCGCTCTTGATTTCGCGACAGGTTCTCTCGGTTCCGGCAATCATCGGCTTTATCGCGTTGTTTGGGGTGGCGGTTCAAAATGGATTGATTCTCGTTAGCTACGCTCTTCAATTGCAAAAGAGCGGATTGACAGCCCAGAAGGCTGCCGTAGAAGGAGCGTACATTCGCTTGCGCCCGGTGTTGATGACAGCTCTGGTAGCTACGGTTGGCTTGTTGCCGAAAGTGTTTTCAGACGGAACAGGAGCGGAAGTGCAGCGGCCATTGGCCACCGTTGTGCTAGGCGGCTTAGTTTCCTCTACGTTACTAACTCTGCTTGTGCTGCCGACAATGTTTGCGGCGATCAACAAAGAAATTGCCAAACCTCGGATTAAGCTGGATCCATCCGATGAGTCAGCGACTCCAGACAGGCAGCTGTCCGATATCATTGCGGTGGAATCTAAGCCCAAGCAATAGAGAACAGTTTGCAAACTGTTCGAATCCAACAATCTCCACCAAGCGTATGGCACTACCATATGGGAAGTTGCCATTCGAAGGAATGCCCTATGCCTGTATCAATACTGGTCAATGATCTACACTCCGAACTGAACCCGTCTATGGTTCAGCAAGTGCTTACGGTTCGCTCGGAAAGCGATGTGCAACATGCTATTGGCCTGGCTGCCCGAACAGGTCAGAAGGTAAGCATCTGCGGCGGTCGCCATGCGATGGGTGGACAACAATTTGGCAGCGATTCTATCCTCATTGATACCACTCTTCTGAATCAAGTGATCGAATTCGATTCCGCCCTTGGCACCATTACGGTTGGTGGTGGCATGCAATGGCCGCAATTGATCGATTACTTGTGTGAGCGATCCTCTATTTGGACCATCGCTCAAAAGCAGACAGGGTGCGACAATCTAAGTATCGGTGGTGCAATTTCGGCGAATGTTCACGGACGAGGCTTGAAGATGAAGCCTTTCATCAGTGATGTTGAAAGCTTCCGGTTGGTCTGTGCCTCTGGAGAAATACTCACCTGCAGTCGCACTGAAAATCAAGAACTCTTCGCGCTTGCTGCCGGCGGGTATGGACTATTTGGGCCGATAGTTTCGGCAAAAATTAAGCTCGCGCCCAAAGTTGCTCTGCAACGCCTCGTTGAAATAGTAGATTGTACGCAGCTGATAGAGATGTTTGACGAACGTAGGCGTGCTGGATTCCTATACGGTGATTTCCAATTCTCTATTGATGAAGCCTCCGATGACTTCCTGCGAAAGGGACTGCTCAGTGCTTACGTGCCAGTTTCAGCAGACGAACACAGTCCGAGCAACAACGTGTCGTTATCAACCGAGCAGTGGAAAGAGCTCCTGTTTCTTGCTCACACGAACAAACGGCACGCTTTTGATTTATACGCCAAGCATTATATGGCAACCAATGGACAGGTCTATTGGTCGGACCGCTTCCAGTTAGCCACTTACGTAGATGGTTATCACAAGCAGCTCGATCCAAACCTTGGTCAGGAACATCTTGGTACTGAGATCATCACCGAGATTTATGTCCCGAGGATGAAGCTTGCCGATTTTCTTCTGGCTGCTCGCGATGTATTTAAGAGCGCTCACGCAGATTTGATCTACGGCACAGTTCGCCTGATCGAGAAGGACGATGAAAGTTTCCTGGCGTGGGCTAAGGAGCCTTTTGCCTGTATCATTTTCAACCTTCACACTGAACATACAGATGCGGGGATAGAGCGGTCGTCGCGCGCATTTCGTGGATTGATTGACTTAGCTACCGCATTTGGTGGCAGTTATTATTTGACGTATCACAAGTACGCTTCCCGCAAGCAATTAGACAAATGCTATCCGCAATTCGCGAAATTTCTTGCGAAGAAACTTGAGTACGATGCCGACGAAATGTTCAGTAGCGATTGGTATCGGCACTATAAGCGGGTGTGAATTGGCGCGCTATTTTGCCTATTTATTGGCGAGATCTTTGGCAATCTTGGCGAATTATTTGGCACACCGTATTGCTTCATTTAAAAATCTAACCGTGACAACAGCCGTTGCCTCATTTGAGATCTTACCAGACGGGGCGAGCGTTGTGACACTACAAATGGTGGCT
>JADYXS010000462.1 GCA_021772155.1 Candidatus Obscuribacter sp. | reverse complement strand
CGGTGGTGGCGGCCGAAACGGCGGCGGCGGACGAAATGGCGGCGGACCTGATGATTCAGGTGGTCCTCCGCAGTAACTCACATCGATAATTAAATGATTGACAATTGGTCCGCACCGAATACGGTGCGGACCAATTTAGTTCTTCACTGATATAAAACTTGACTCTCCAGCCACCTACCAACCTATCAGAGGATCACGCTGCCACGCCAATTGACCTAGACGATGACACCCAATGCGATGGCAGTTTACTAAAGTGCGGACCCTCGAGAAAAATTCAGCCCAAGCACGGACGACCATCAGCTCCAGGGAAAACATTATTAGATGGATAAATTCAATCGCTGTACTGTGGCATAATGTTGCCTCGAAATGGTGCAAAGACATATGAACGCTGAAGTCCGACTGACACTGGACCTTGACCATCTCAACTTGCAGGAAGCACTGCAAGAGTGGGCATGGTTGTTGGGCCCTAAGCCATACAGCGTTATTGCAGTGAGCGCGTTCGGCGACTGGTTCCTGGAAGATGAGAACGGTCCGATTCATATGGTCGACGTGAGCGCTGCTGACTTCAGATTGGTGGCGGACTCGATGCCAGCTTTTGAACGTTCGCTGCGGACCATGGAAGGGCGCAATGAATTTCTATTTGCTGCTTTCGTCGAACATATGGTCATCGAATGCAAAATGCTGCTGGGACCGGGTCAGTGCTATAGCTTTAAACACCCGCTTTACCTCGGCGGTGACGTCGACGGCGACAATGTCTATGTCGCGGATTTCTTGATCTGCAACAAGCTCAACAGCACATTGTGGGAACAGGTAAAAGACGTCCCGGACGGAGCAGAAGTACAAATTAAGATCATGTAGCGTGAACTCATGGGTGATCGATCGCACCGATGGCGGTGGCAGTCATCGGATACTCCTAGCATCAACATTTTTGACATAGATTCTAATGCCGTTCGTGTTCACGCGGCTGGGTGCACCGGCATCCAGGTAGCCTAGACAAAAAATCTGCTACCTCAGCAGCCCGGCTCAAGTCACATGAAGAATCAGCAGTTCATGCGGCCCGATGAATGACTTCAATGGCGCCATCCGATTCCAGTAGTTGCTCCACTTTCATCAGGGGGTAATCGTTGGTATGCACTATCAATACACGCTGCGCCGGCGCATGCCCAACAATTTCCTCCGGTACAGCATCATCAGTTGAACGCAGATCAAAGATGGACGCCACACTCAGGCCAACAGCAATGCCATACAGTGCCATAAGTAATGGTCCTGCTATAACCGTGTTGCCCCACATGGCCGGCAAAACTGTCGCTACAATGGCACCGAAAGTAGCCGCAAAAGCAGCTGCAAATAAACTGATCTTCCAGACACGCCGATGTATTTTCCATCTCTGCTTAGATTGCTGAGTTTCGCGAACATAATTCGGGCGATCGGATTGGGTTATAACGTCAGCTGGAATGCCGAGTTCCTGGCAGTGCCGTGACGCCTTTCTTGCATCTTCATCATTTCCAAAGTAGGCATAAACGATAGCCATAAAGCACCTCATGTTTGAGTGTATGACGGGAATCTGACGTGGTGTTTCCCAAAACGGCTGCTTTCTGCGAAAATTGATTCGGCACTGCTGAGATGAGGGTCAATGGTTAGAACAGACTGGTATCGTGATTTTTTCCACGGAATGGCGCTCGACTTTTGGAGCGGCATCGTCCCGGAAGAGCACACTCTCAGCGAAGTAGATTTGCTCATAACGCAGTTGCAAGTTGTCCCCGGCGAGCAGCTTCTCGATATTCCCTGCGGCAACGGGCGGCATGCTCTGCAGTTGGCGGAAGACGGATATCAGGTGACCGCTGTCGACATTTCGCCTCAGTTCATCGACGTGGCAAAATCCAAAGCTAGCCAGCGTGGCGTCAAGGTCGAGTTTGTTTGCAGCGACATGGCCGAGTACATTGCGACAACCCCGGTCAAAGGCGCCTATTGCCTCGGCAATAGCTTTGGTTATCTCGAATACGATCGCTTGCAGCTATTTGTGCACAATGTGGCCGCGTCACTGCAACCCGCGGGACGATTCCTGATCGATGCCACCATCGCGGCAGAATGCTTGTTGCCATCGTTTCAAGAACGAGACTGGTATGAGACCGAAGACGTCAAAATGCTACTTGAAAATTCTTATGATCCATACATCGGCGCGATGGAAACACAATACACTTTCATCCGCAATGGACAAACGGAACAACGGACCTCTCTGCATCGCGTTTATACCGCAGCAGAAATTTGCCGTATGCTGGAAGGCGCCGGAATGACCGTGATTGAGCTTATCGGATCGACAGCAGGTGACGTGTTCGAGCTGGGAAATCCGCAACTATATGTGGTGGCACAGAAAAATTGAAGATCAAGGAAGGCGGCGCCCAACTTTTATCAATTCCTGTTTAATTCTTAGTTGCTGCGCTGCCGGCAAATTGGCAATTACCAGACCGGCAAGTTTATCGTCCATGCCGGCAAAAATTAGCTTCCGTTGAGCAGGGGATACCTGGTCGAGAACCTTCGCCAGCTCCTTCAGTGCAGCAACGAATACTGTTTTGGCCGGGGCATCATACTGCTGATTCGTCTGCAATTGGTCTTTTCGATTGAAAGCATATTCAGAAACCAGCTTGAAGGCTTCTGCGTAAGACTTGTCGTCTAAAATATCCGTTTCTATCAATGCGCGCAGCGACGCAACTTTTCCAAGGGAATCTTGCGTCTGAATCAAGTCGCCAATTTTCTCTTTGGTCCGCTCCATTTCTTTTGGATCTGTTGCCCCTGCGGCTCGTTCAGTTTTCCAATAATCGGAGATCTGCGTGATGTATTCTGCAATCCGCGAGTTGTACTGCTTTGACTCGATCCTCTGATCAAGCCATTCCCGACGAAGCGAATCTAATTCGTTGTAAAAGTCTTTTTTGCCCATTGCTCAATCAGCTTATACTCGCTGATGCATCATATCAGTAGCGCACTTTCCAAGGGCTGAACCTAAAAACCGGAATCGCCTGTTGGTGATGGCGGCACCTGCTGTCGCGGCTCGGCAACACCAGGCACAGGCGAATTAGAAGAACCGCCACCGCCGCCACTGGAGGATCCACCTTGTGGATCAACGATTCTGGCGCTGATGATGCGATCCCCTCGCCCCATAGCATTTACTGAACCCAGACCGCGAACCACTCTCCCAAAAACAGCGTATTGTCCATCAAACTGTGGCATAGCGCGTTTTAGGATATAGAACTGACAGCTTGCAGAGTCGCGGTCACTGGAACGGGCCATCGCAACCATACCAGCCTGATTATGACTTAGACGACGATCAATCTGCAGCTTGATGTTCCGCCTCCTCCCACTTTCGGGATCTATGAAGTCGCCCGTGCCATTTCCGTTTGGATCGCCGCCCTGAATTAGTTGTGGTTCGACGCGATGGAAAATGAGCCCGTCGTAAAAGCCCCGGTCAACCAGATCAAGAAAATTGCCTGCGGTATAGGGCACGACGGAGTAGTAAACCCGAATCATTATCGGTCCTCGCGTCGTCTGCATCAGGACATATTGATCTTGTCCTTGCTGCGCGTCAGCCGGCGCACCGATGCTACACCCGGAGAATAAGGCAAGTGTTAGAGCGACCAACTTCATCGTCAAAGACATTCTCAAACTCCTTCTCCACCACCATCATAATCAACAGACGGCTGTAGTCAAAAGAAATTCTTTTGTTCAAACCAGCATGACTCTTTCCTGCAGTGAATCTAGCTGATTAAATGCTCTGCAAGTCAGAATAAAGAAGAATTTCCAGCAATTGCTTATCGATGCGGGAGACGACCGCGTTGACATCCGACAACATAGCTTGCCTGTCTTCCAACACATCGATGCTTACTGGATGGCGCTTACCACCATTTCCGGAAAGGGCAGACAGCATCCTTGGGTCTCTATCGGCCAAACGACCGTATTCAAGCCATTGCTTAACAAGCAACTCGCGCCTGGTGCCACCGCCCTCGGGCGGAATGGTATTCAAGAACTTCCAAACTACGATAGGGTATTTCGAGTCCTGATTGGTGTTCTGATCCAAAATGGGTGCAAGCATATTCGGCCTTGCCGGCGTCGCCAGCCTTGCACCTTCTTGCTGACGCAGAGCCCATAAGGAAAGTCCGGACTGCAAACCACCACCGATCATTTCTATGATGTTGCCGGCATTATCAAGCTTCTGATTCGGGATCAGCTGCATCGCGCCCCCTGCCATTTCAGCTACACCGCCACTGGCCAAATTGGCAAGAGTATTTAGTTTGATCACACGGTCGCGGCGTCCTTCCAGGAGATTGCGAATCTGGCCGGCCTCAAAGATGTCATTGGCAATCTGCGCCGAAGTTGCTCGCACCTGCAACAAGGCGATCAAGACGCCGTGCATGACTGCTTGCTTTGTTTCCACAAGTTCCAAAGCATGACTGGCGCCCACTGGGGCCCGGCGGAACTCATCCAGCTTCTGAATACGAGAGCCAATGCCCAATTGTTCCGCCAGCTGAAATGCGCCCGGTGAAAGTTTGATCGGCGTTTCAAGAATTGGAGATGCGCCAGCATCAACAGAAACTGAAGCGTCCGGAACTGCCGCCGCAGACGGTAGGGAAGATTCAGCAGACGGCAGGGGAGGGGCAGCAACAGACTGTAGGGG
>JADYXS010000461.1 GCA_021772155.1 Candidatus Obscuribacter sp. | reverse complement strand
TCACACTCCAACGAAACCAGGTTGTGCATGAGTGTCAAATCATTGCTGTTATGGCCCCAAATAAGTTGCGAGCTTCCCGTTTCGCCTCGATACAACATCCAAACGGGGATAGATTGGTTCGTCACCAATTTAGCAGTCAACTGGAATATCTCTCCAGTTTTCGGAACGGACCATGTAACTTCTACGAACCGACCGCGATAACGCATGGCCTGTTCGATCAAAAAGGACAAGTCTTCCGGACTCGGCGTGGCGGAAAGCTTACCCAGATTGATGTTACCGAGGATCGCATTGCGTCTTTGCTGAAACATCACAAACCACCAATTACCGTTATCAACCGGGGAAAAGCCACCCTAGCGCTGGCAGGCGCCAATAATACACTGTTCCACGGCGACCTGATGTTCACGCCTATAAACATAAAAAGGACACTCAATCTTTTCGCTCTAGTCTTCCAGAATTGTATTATGTAGTCTCCGTCGGGGGCATGGCATTGAAACTTCCATCGTGGCTAAAGCATTTCGGCATTCTCAACATCATGCTGATCTTCGTGCCACTCACAGTTGTGGCTTCTCATTTAGAGTGGCACCCATTTCCCTTCTTCTTTGCATGCTTAGGGATCGTGCCGCTTGCTGCCTGGATGGGTCGGGCGACCGAGCACCTTGCCGAGCGTTTCGGCTCAGGTATCGGAGGATTATTGAATGCAACGTTTGGCAACGCTGCGGAATTGATTATCGCTTTTGCTGCATTGCGCGCCGGCTTGCATGACATCGTCAAAGCGTCAATTACCGGCTCGATTATCGGCAACATTCTTCTGGTGCTCGGGGCCAGCATGCTGATGGGCGGTCTTCGCTTCAACACGCAAAGCTTCAATAGAACTGCCGCAAGTACCTCTGCTACTTTGCTAGCTCTGGGTGCTATTAGCTTGACGGTCCCGGCAACATTCCACGTAGCAACCAAGATGCACGCTAATGAAGATGAGCTGGCGTTGGGCATATCGATGATTTTATTCGTCACCTACTTGCTTAGCCTGATATTCAGTCTCAAAACTCACAAACATCTATACATTCGCCAGGCCGATCCGCCGGATGTGAACGAGCCGCCAACCAATGCCAAGCTGTGGACATTGCGCAAATGTGTCACAGTCCTGCTGGTGACCACAGGTCTTACAGCATGGTTGAGTGAAATCCTCGTACACCATGTTGAGCATGCAGCAAAGATGCTTCACATGAATCCAATTTTTATCGGTTTGATTGTCATCGCAATCATCGGTAACGCTGCAGAACACAGTTCTGCTGTGATTATGGCGATGAAAGACAAAATGGATCTGGCCCTTGGTATTGCCCTTGGTTCCGGTGCACAGATCGCTTTGTTTGTCGCTCCCTTACTCGTTTTCCTCAGCTTCTTTTTTGGACCGCATCCGATGGATCTCAACTTCACTCCGTTTGAAGTGCTGGCTGTTGTGGTCTCCGTAATCATCCTGTCCTACGTTGCCACAGACGGTGAGTGCAACTGGATGGAAGGTGTGCAGCTACTTGCGGTGTACGCGATTCTGGGAACCGCTTTCTACTTTGCTGCATAAACGGTTTATCTGATGACTGAGCTGGATCCAGTTTGCCACATGGAAATCGAACCAGCTGCTGCAGCCGCTCGTTATCGCCTTCACGGCAAAGACTATTATTTCTGTCGTCAGGGCTGCAAAGAAAAATTCGCTGCTAATCCAGAAGCATATTTATCTGCTGCGCCTGATGCAATTCCTGTCCAGCTCGATGTGAAAAGCGAAGCATCGTTCACCTGCCCGATGCATCCGGCAGTAATAAAGAAAGGTCCAGGCACCTGCCCGCTTTGCGGAATGGCATTGGAGCCTGTGACTCCGACGCTGGAACCGTTGCAAGATAATATTGAATTGAAATTGATGCAAAGCAGGCTCGTTGTTGCTTCGTGCTTCTCAGTGCCGCTTCTCTTTCTGGCCATGTCCGGGATGCTGTTGCCGAACATGCCACTCGAGCATCGGCTACTCAACTGGATTCAGCTGGCTCTGGCATCACCTGTAGTGCTCTGGTGCGGCGCGCCTATCTTTGAACGGGCGCTCGACTCACTGAAAGCGCGCACTCCCAATATGTTTACCTTGATCGGCATTGGCACCGGCATCGCTTACGCTTTCAGTAGCGCCTGCACAGCCTTTCCGCGCCTGCTCCCGCCGGCGCTTCTGGTACACGGATTTGCGCCCGTTTACTTCGAAACCGCTGCTGTGATTATCACGCTAGTGTTATTGGGACAGGTTTTAGAAATCCGCGCCCGCAACAAGGCCGGCAGTGCAATCCGTGACCTGCTGTGTTTGTCACCTTTGGTTGCACGCAAAATCATTCAAGAAGGACAAGAAGTCGATCTGCCTGTTGCCGAAGTACAAGTGGGCGATAACTTACGGGTATGCCCAGGCGACAAAGTTCCGGTTGATGGCACCATTATTGATGGCAGCGCACTGATAGATCAGGCCTTCTTGACCGGTGAAGCCAAGCCTATTCAAAAAGTCATAGGAGATGTAGTTTCTGCAGGCACGATCAATCTTGTGGAATCGTTTATCATGCGCGCAGATCGGGTCGGGGACCAGACGGTTCTGGCGCAGATTGTGAAAATGGTGGCAGAGGCGCAACGCACGCAAGCTCCAATCCAACACCTTGCCGATAAAACCGCGTCCTATTTTGTGCCGACTGTAATCATTATCGCTGGCTTGACCTTCGCAGCCTGGCTTGTTCTGGGACCAAAGCCTTCATTCCTGTTCGCTTTGATCAACGCCATTTCAGTTCTAATAGTAGCGTGCCCATGCGCTCTGGGACTGGCAACACCGATGTCGATCGTTGTGGCAGCAGGGCGCGGGGCCCGGGCAGGAGTTCTAATAAAGAATGCGTCGGCGTTGGAAGCCGCGGAGCAAATCGATGTTCTGGCGCTCGACAAAACTGGCACTTTGACCGTCGGCCGACCTGAGATAACAGAGCTGATTGCCTGTGATAACACCGAGCAGATGGATCTCTTAGCGGTGGCTGCCGCCCTGGAACTGCATAGCTCGCATCCTATCGCCAGGGCAATCTTACGCCGCTGCAGTCAGCTGGGTATCGAAGCAAGGCCGGCAACAGACCTTGTCTTAACCAACGGGCGCGGACTTGAGGGGCGCATCGCTAATGTAGCGGTGGCTATCGGTAGCCAAAGATTCATTCAAGAGCTTGGCATTGAAACAGACAGCACAGCAGTTGCCGTCAATAAGGCCAACGATATTGCCGATAGCGCCGTCTTCGTGGCAAAAGGACATAAGCTGATCGGGATTATCATAGTTGCCGATCCGATTAAAGAGAGTAGCCGCCCGGCTCTTGATGAGCTGCGAAAGAAGGGTATCGACACAATCATGCTCACCGGCGACAACCGCAAAAGCGCACTGAAAGTCGGAGCACTGCTCAGTTTTGGAGAAAAGGACATCTTCGCGGAATTACTTCCGGCCGAAAAAGCAAATGTAGTCGAGGCGCTCAAGTCCTCTGGAAAACGGGTAGCCATGGTCGGCGATGGCATTAACGACTCAGTTGCCTTGGCCCGTGCAGATGTGGGAATTGCCATGGGACATGGCGCGGACGTAGCTGTTGAAAGCGCTGGAATTACACTACTAAATGATGACCTGCGCGGAATGATCCGCACGTTGAACCTGAGCCGCGCAACGATGGACAATATTCGCCAAAATCTGTTTTTCGCTTTTATATACAACGCCCTGGGAATCATCATCGCCACAGGCATCTTTTACCCATGGTTCGGCTTGCTTCTCAGTCCGATGGTCGCCGCAACAGCCATGAGCCTCAGTTCTCTCTGCGTCATCGGAAACGCCCTCAGGCTGCGTTCGCTAAAACTAGTCTAACGGCGTACTTGGACCGTAGATATGCTCATGAAATTGTAGGGGAGGGGCTTGTCCCCTCCCGTTCTGCGTGGCGAGAATGTTTCACCAAAACAGCTCAGCATGACGCCTTTACGTGGGAGGGGACAAGCCCCTCCCCTCTTACAATCAAATCAAAATTACACCGTCAAGCTTTTCATTCCAGTAGATGCACGGCACGCCGTCATTGCCGATGTACAGCCATTCGTGATAAATCATTTCTGGCGGCAACTGCTGACAAACTATCCAGCGTGAGATTGCCATTGCCCGCACGTGCACTTTAAAGTAGCCGGCATTATGTGGTTCACAGCTGGCAGGATCAGACGTCGTGCGCAAATGCGACAATCGCCGGGTATGTTCTTTCCAGGTTCCCATCCCGGGGCCCGGCAGCGGTAACTTCCTTTGACTGTTATTTCCCACTAGGCACAACATAGCTCTCTCTCCTGTTTCGCCGAATCCCTTCAGTGATACGCATTCTACGGATGTGAAGTGGGTAAAACATCCACTGAAGGTCATAACTCGGGAATGACGAAAGTAATGGCCCGCAATAGCTCGACGCAGGTATGCTAGTTCAAGCAACCAGTTTCTCGAAGTGCTTCCATTTTCATGATCAAACTGCCTTACTTCAATTCATACCTATATAAGAAGGTCTTGCACTTCGAGTGGGCATTGCTGATTTTATGCGGCATCGCAGAAGCGATGGCGTGGCGGTTCGCACCGCCGGATCCAACAGCACCGAACCTGAAAGTCTCCTTCATATTGTTGATTATTGTTGGCGCCATCAGCTTCGTCCGTCCATATAAAGGAACGTACTACGACAGGCTCTGTTATCTGTTTCTGGAACTGATAGTCATTGCCGGTGCCACATCGGCCGGACTTGCGCGCTTTCTTTTCCCTCTGTTTGTCGTCGTCATTGCCAAGGCCTGCCTTCTCCTTGACCGCAAGGGGTTGCTGATTGTCGGTCTGGCAGCTTTTGTCTGCCAGATGACCTATGCAAGTTTCAAAATCTCGATTCAAAATCCACACCTGCTCGATCATGGATTCACCCCCTTGGCGCTGGTCAACCTGATCGGCGGAGCGCTCATTTTCACTTATGTGGCAGTAGCGATGATGATTCTGGTCGCCATGCTCACTCTTTCACTATTGTCGGAGCAAACCAGCCGTTTGGAAACAGAGCGGTTGTCTCAGGAAGTGCAGAATCTTGCTACGGAACTTGAGCGGACGCGCATAGCCAGAGAGATTCACGACACTCTCGGACACACGCTAACGTCGCTGAACATTCAGCTGGAAATTGCGCGCAAGCTACACCAGCGTAATCCGGAAAAATCCACCGACGCGTTGGAAACTGCCAAACAACTGGCCAGCCAGTCCCTGACTGACGTTCGAATGGCGATCCAATCGATTCGCAATGCTTCTGACTTTAATTTTGAAGATTCGGTCCACTCTCTGGTTACCGATATCAAACAAAATCAGCAGTCAATGGACGTCATGGTAAAAATTGATGTTCACGAACTGCCGGCTTCAGTTGGCTTCCAGCTATTTCGCGTCATCCAGGAGTGCCTGACAAACGTGTTGAAACATGCAAACGCTTCTGAAGTGAGAATTCAGTTAGAGCAATCCGGGGAGAAATTGCAGTTGAATGTGAGCGATAATGGACGCGGAATGCAAACTGAGCACTCGCATACCGGCTTTGGAATTCGCGGCATTCAAGAGCGGATTGAAAGTATGAATGGCACCGTGGCAATTACTGCACAGCCGAACAAAGGTACCAACATTAACGTGCTCATTCCAATTAAGCCCGCGGAAAGCGCTACGACACAAGCCTGATGCCAGAGTTACCAGAAGTTGAAACTGTCAGACGCGGTCTAATCGACAAGCTCTGCGGTCGCGTGGTGCGCAGTGTCCAAGTTCTGCGACCGGCATCAATCGCCCACCCATCACCTGATGAATTTGCCAAAGCGTTGCAGGGACGCCGCTTTGAGGACATCGAAAGACGAGGCAAATATCTGTTGTTCACTCTGGACAAAGGGGCAAAGCTCGGCGCACATTTGCGCATGTCCGGCCGGCTGTTGGTATTGAAACCGGCTCAAGAAAACAAGAATGTGCGCACAGAGCATGTACGCGTGCGCATCGAGCTGGACGACGGATGCGTTTTCCTCTTTGAAGACATGCGCGTGTTCGGCAGACTTTGGTTCATTCCCGCTCAAGTACCGGTAGAGCAAATCGTCTCCGGGCTAGCAGACCTGGGAGTGGAGCCCTTGAGCGCTGATTTTAACGCCGACTATTTAGGCGAGGCACTAAAGACTCGCACACAAGCGATCAAGACGGTCCTTCTCGACCAGACCCTTATTGCCGGAATCGGCAACATCTACGCCGACGAATCCCTGCATCTTGCAAGAATCAATCCACAACGCAGAGCCAAGGAATTGAAGCGCAATCAAATAGAGGTTCTCTGTACACAGATCAAGCAAGTACTTTCACGCGCAATTGAAAACCGCGGATCTACGCTGCGTAACTATACCGACAGCGACGGAGTGAATGGCAACTACCAGAGCGTAGCCCACGTCTATGGTCGAGCAGGGCACGCCTGTCGGCAATGCTCAGCGGCAATTGTGCGCATCCGCCTTGGCGGCCGCTCAGCTCATTTCTGTCCGAAATGCCAGCCGGTTCCACGTAGTGGCAAAGCTATTGATTCACCGGGTGCGAAGAAAAAGCTGCATTGAATGCTGAAGCTGCCGGAGCATCTTCCGCTCTGGCAGAAAAGGCCTTGCCGCTAGGATCGACGATCACGTGCTGGCCGGAAACTGACTTGTAGTTGCGATTGCCGTTCAGATCAACTGATTGCAGTACCGGCTGCATATTTCCAACACTCTGCCCGGAACCCTTGAGATGCCCATCCCAACTGGAAATCACTCCATTGATATAGACTGCGTTCCAAACGGTTGCTGGTTTGGTGGACATATCGATGTACCGAATCAGCTTGCCGCTTTCATACTCAAGCTTGAACAATTTGCATTGGGCGTCCTGAATCCAGGTAACAAGATCCGCACCATGATGCTGTTCCATCACTACAAAAGATCTATGTGGATGGGTGGCGAACTCAGTAAAGCGCACCGGCACGGGAACGCCATCCATAATTTGTGTAACTTCAATCTGCGTGCTGCCATCGGGCAGATAAACAGTTAGGCGCACGTTGTCTTCCACCCGAATTTCGCCGGTGGCATGATTTATTGCCACGGCCTTCGGTGTTGCAAATCCCGGTGTCACTGCCTTCGCTTGCCACTTGCCATCCTGCATTACCCAGGTATTGTTTTGCGGATCAGTAAACTGGAGCAGTTGCTTGTGCATATAACCGAACAACCAGGTTCGCCCTTCAGCATCCTTTAGAGCTGTTATTTGCCCTTGCACATCACAAGTACATTCTGAGCCGTTCACTTTTTTCATGATGTATGAATCCGCTTTCGAGATGACGGTGCGACCTTCGAAAAATCGCTCCATTGCATCTCGGAATAAATCTCCCGCCTTTACCATGCAATAACCGCCTTCTAGTGCCACGCCTGGAAATGCCTGCCAGTGACTCAAATGTACTGAGGCTTAGTGGCAAAATCGTGAAAGGGGTGCTCTTGGCAATGCGGTTAATACGAAGCAGGTACTACTTTTAGGCGCCCATGGCACTGCCGACAAGTAGTGTTAAAAAAATCTACGCTTCCAACTTATAGCCGACACCATGGACGGTGCTAATTATTGAAGATTGCTCATCTTTCCTGTCAATCTTCTGGCGCAGCCGCTTGATGTAAGTGCGGATAGTCTCCGGCGAGGCCTCAGACTCTGATGACCACACGCGATCAAGCAGCGCTTCGGCACTAAAGACTTGATTCGGATGCCTCATGAAAAACTCCAGCAGCGCAAATTCCTTAGGCAAAAGCTGAATGTCGGTCCCTTCACGTGTGACGCGGAACGTACTGGTCTCAAGAATGATGTTGCGCACACGAAGGACGTTCGAATGCACGGTCTGTGGACGGCGGAGCAGCGCACGCACACGAGCCGACACTTCGTGCACGTCGAAAGGCTTGGTCAAGTAATCATCGGCTCCCGCATCCAGCCCGATGATCTTGTCGTTCGTTTGACGCCGAGAGGTAAGCATCAAGATGGGCGTCGTTCCCCCGGAGTCCCTAAAGCCTTTGCACACCTCGACCCCTTGCATCCCAGGGAGCATCCAATCGAGAATGATCACGTCGTATTTATAGAACCGCAGCCTTTCCATAGCTTCCAAACCGTCTGCAACCACCTCTACAAGGTGATGCTCATGGGTCAGGTAGGCTCGAACCGGCTCTGACAGATCCGGTTCATCTTCAACGATAAGTATTTTTGCCATCAGGCGGGCCCTTTCCCTTCAGCAGCTTAAAGTCTATTTTGTAGTCCGAGGCTGTTCTACCATATTCAATCAACTTTAGGCGCATTAGAACGATTTGCACCCTGCTGGACAAGAAAGCAAACGGCCGCCACCACGCATACTACCAGCACGAAGGTCACGGCATGGATGACCGTAGCAAAAGCGGTCGCCTGGGCAGCATTTATGTGCCCAATTTTCTGCAAAGACTCACTTACTGCATAGTGGTATGAGCCAAAGCCGCCGGGAGTTGGGATCAACATGGATACTGAACCTATCGTAAAGACGATCAGAACACGAGAAAGATCAAGTTGGCTCTGTAAATCGAACGCTGCCAGCGCCGCATAGAACGTAAGGAAATAAAGCCCCCAGACTGCCACACTCAGGAAGGCAATCAAAGATAGTCCAGCAGGATTCCGCAATGAGCCTGTGCCGAGATCGAATTGCTCCGAAAGCTCAGATACCTTCTGGAAAACTTTATCAGGCATCCGGCTGCGAATGGCGGGAACAGCAAGTAACCACTTCATTATCTTGCCGGTCATAGGCAAGACAAGCAGTCCAACGACAGTCGCTACACATAACGCAGCGCCGGTTGGAACCAGCCACTTCATACTGTCGCGAATATCGACCGGTAGCATCACCAGCGTTGTTCCAAGCAGGAAGGCCAGCATCGCAACGTCAAGCAAGCGATCGATGAGCATCGTCGGCAACACACCGACCCAAGGCAAACTTTCTGTTTTACAGATAGATACGACCCGGGCCACTTCGCCACCACGGGGTACGGCAATATTAACGGCGTAACCGATCACAACTGCGCAAAACGCGTTCCAGAGACCGATCGGTTTTTGCGCAAGTGGGCGCAACATGATAGTCCAGCGCCAGGCGCGAACCAGATGACTTACGACAGCGAGCGCCGCCACTACAGCTATCCAAGCCATATTGATGTTCTGCATGTGCTGCCAAAGTTCTTTAAAGTTCGTAGTGCGAAATGCCAGCCAGAGAAAAAGCGCAGCAAGGGCAATCCCAACCAACTGCTTGAGAATCTGCTTGACCGGACTCGGAGCTGCAGCGGCGATCGGCAACCGGGCGTTCAAGCGCTGACCCTCTTATTAATAGCGGTGCTCTCATCCTCGTGGAGGCGCCAAGAGGCCGTCTGCAAAAGTTCGTGGATAGTGCCACCATCGTAGGGAAACTGTGCAATTCCGAAAATGAATTTGGCAGAAATTTCTTCACCACCCACGGAAGGCAGCTGCGCCAACACAAGCTCATCGGCGACCTTTCGCATTAGTGAAATCACAGTTGCCGCTTCCTCATTTCTAAAGGCGAGAATCAATTTGTCGCCACCCCAGTAGCCTCTAAGATCCTCTGAACGCAGCCGTCTTGTCATCAAACTACCAAGAGCACTAAGCACCGTATCTGACACCAATGGGTCTTCCGGATTACTTGTGGAAACGCGACAAAATGCCAGAGTCAAATTCCATGCTTGCCTGCGAGCTTCGGAAATCATCGTCGACAACTGAGTCATGAACGGCTGACGCAGCAACAGTCCACTAACACTGTCGTGCTCCAGTCTTTGCTTAAGTTGCCGCGCTCGTTCTAACTGCATTTGCAACCTGGTCATCAACTCCTCGTTCACGACAGGTTTAATCAGGTAATCATCGCCGCCACATCGCAAACAAGCCAGTCTAGTGTCAACATCGGCGTAGGCTGTCATAAATGTAATCGGCAGATCGCGCCACCGCGGTATTGTTCTCAACATTCGACATATATCGAATCCGCTGACACCTGGCATCATGACGTCCAATAGCACCGCATCGGGTGCAAAGGACTGCATCTCCCTCAAGATATCTTCGGCGCTATTCAATGAACGAACATCCATTCCTTCATGCGAAAGCACAAAAGCGGTTCTACGCGTAAAGTCCACGTCGTCGTCAACAAGAAGAACTTTCGGTCTGGTGACATCGCTTATGGCTATTACCTGGCGAACCGCAGACTGCAAAGCGTCGGCTTTCATCGGCTTGTCGATATAAAGGCACTCGCGCACATTCTCTATTTCTACACGCTCTATGTGACCACTTCCGGAAAGAAATGCCAGAGGAAGATTGCTATAACCGGGAAGATTTCTCAAGTCCGAGGCGAGCCGGAACGCCACTTCTCTGGCGCCCAGTTCCACGTCAATCAGCGCTGCGTCAATATCCTGCATGCAGGCCATATCCAATGCCTCTGAAGGGTTACTGGCACGAACTACCTCCAGTTCACGTCGGCGGGCCAATTCATCGACTAGATCGAGAAATGCCGCGTCGTCATCCACTACGAGAATTTTTGCAATCGAAGTTGTTTCAACTGGCTCTCTTAATCTGACCGGATGCTTCTGTCCATGTTCGGCTATGGCGTCATTAACCAACAGCATGGCCTGAGCAAAGCTTTCATTTAGCAGAGCAAACTGTTCAATCTTCAACTTCGGTTTTTCTTTCAAAATGATCAACGCTTCTTCGATCTGCGCGGCAAGTTCACCGATTTCGCGGAAACCATAAGAGGCGGCTGTACCACGCAGCTTATGTGCGTGGGTACGGGCTTCACTTTGCACGAAACTGTTGCTCGAGTCATCCTGCAGCTGGTTCAGCAGAGCGCCCAACTCTTCCAGGCGCGCCGGTAATTCCCGAGCGTACTCGGTTCGCAGTGCCAACAAGGTATCTTCGAAGTCAGTTGATTCCTGTCCTGGCAGTGAACCTTTGCCCAAGAGAATGTCGACTTCAGCGGCGAAGATCGAAGCCAGTATGGGCTTGTGAAGCACAAGCGTGACACCGAGCTCCTTGGTCAGCTTGTGATAGGACTGAGCATCCCGCCAGTAGGCCGAAACGAACATCACCAAGGCCTGGTTGCCACCGGCACGTAACTCGGTTATCCAGTCGATGCCCGTTGTATCTGTGAGCTGGCCATCGACAATAATCAGATCTATCGGCTGTGAGGCAACTGCGCTGGAAGCCTCGGTGCCAGTGTGTGCACTGAAGACACGATGCCCGCGATTGGTTAACACCGGCACGATAAGCCGATGAAACTGCTGGTCGTCATCCAGCACCAGTATCGTTTTTAGATCCTTCGAAACGCCTGCCACCTCACCGTTCGCGGATTTATACGACCAAAGTATAGCGCGTTTTATCAGTCCAAAGGTCGGCTATCGTCCAAAGTGGCGCCGGGCATTGTTATCCTCTGGCACACAGCCTGTCAGTACAAGAACTTTGTAACTGGCCAGTGGTCGCCACCTTGCGGCCCATAAACTTCAATGATATCTAGCCGAGCACTTCCGAAACGTATTTTGCCGTACGTTGGTATTCCGACTCCAGCCGCGTCAAGGTGTCCGGAATGCTTTCCCATTGCTCTTGTCTTGCCGACGACTCAAGCTCAAAGCTCAGCTTGGCCAGCTCATTAATTGTCATTGTGCTGGCTAAACCTTTCAATTGGTGAGCCGCTGCCATGACTATCTTACTATCGCGATCTCTGGTGCCTTCGATCATCTGGTCCAACAGACCGCGTGATTCGTCCACGGACATCTGCAGCAATTCCGCTACGGTGTCTTGCCCGTACATGTCGTAAAGTCCTTGAATATCAAAAGGCAGATTGCTGCCGGTCGATGTATCAGCCATAGAAGACACCTGTTTAAGAGCTAGTGCGCGCTTGAACTGAAAATAGCATATTCCAGCCTCTCAAATATCGACCGGGGGGCGGACGTTGCCAAGGACGTTTTACCCCTGCCAGTATGATAAAAGCTCTATGTGACGGTGAGGTTGAATCGAATCTCCCGCTGGGAATGTCGGCAATAGCGTTTGAATCTGTTTTGGAGCGCCCAAATGACCGAAGCTGTAAGTACCTGTCTCATCTGCGAGAGCTTTCTCGACTTCCTCAAGACACTGCCATGGTGCAAACAAGAGGATGGAATTTTAGTCGCGGTGCACAAGTGTACTCCGGAGTTCATCGTTGCCTTCGGCGACCATGAAGTAAAGGTATTTCCCGGAGGAACATCCGTTCGGGTAAACAAATCATGGCTTGCCCAACTGCAAGAAAAAAATGAAGAAGGCAACCCGTTGCCTATACTTTTAGTTTGGCGCCCTGCCGGCGTTGAACTTTGGTATCGCCGGCACAAGAGCTACGACTTCCCGTACGATATGTGGCAAAGTGCCCTGGCAGAAGCGTATGAGCGCGAACGCGTTTTTCTGCCAGCCGAACATGGTGGCACCAAATTTAAAGAAATCCACCAGGAACTGCTGGAAAAATGCAACGCGTGCCCACCGCAGATTCCTAAACAATAGGCCAACCAGTGAGCAAAACCGTCGTTTTGACCGGGGTCGGTAGAGACCGTGTCGGCATCGTTGCGGAACTTACTCAAGTGCTGTTTGAATTGGGCGGCAATCTGCTCGATTCGAGCATGACTTTGCTGCGCGGAGAATTCGCTCTGATCTTGATGGTGGAGCTGTCCGAGCGCACTTCCCTGGATGATCTGGAAGCAGGCCTGCTGCAGCTGGAAAATCAGCTCGGGATGAAAATTCACGTTCGCGAACTTGCCCAAGATGAATTGAATGAACCCGTTGCCGATCGCAACAGCTTTATCGTGTCAGTCTATGGCGCTGATAAGCCGGGCATCGTAGCGGCTGTCACTCGGGCATTGGCGCACAATGCTCTAAATATTACCGATGTCCAAACTAAATCAACCGGCCATGCTGACAAGATTTTTCTGATGATTCTTGAAGTATCATCATCAACTGCCACAATGTCGGTATCCGACGTTGAAAGGAATTTGAAATCTATTGGTGATCAGCTTTCAGTCGATATTTCCGTGCAAGCACTGGACGTTGTGGAACTCTAATCCATGCCCGTGTTAAACGTACTAACTTATCCAAATCCCATGCTCAAGCAGGTCTCTGCACCTGCGCAGGTGGATGGCGATTTGATTAAAACACTGATTGCCGATTTGATTGATACGCTTGAGCATTACCCAGGTTGTGTTGGGCTGGCGGCACCACAGACCGGCAATATGGTCCGCGTGATAATCATTGACTGCTCGCGCAACCGAAAGCCGGTCCCAAACCAGGGACGGATGATTTTGATCAACCCTACTTTCGAAGCAACAGACGGCGCGGAAGTGGCAAGGGAGGGCTGTTTGAGCTTGCCGGATTTCACAGCCAACATAAAACGCGCCGCCTTCGTTCGCTGTCGTGCCACTGCCGTCGATGGCAACCAGATTGTGCTGGAATCCACCGGTTTTGAAGCAAGAGTCTTGCAGCACGAGTACGATCATCTGGACGGCTTGCTATTTCTGGACAGAGTCGCATCTTTGAAAACGGACATATTTCGCCGCAAAAGATATCAGGCCGCTGCCGCTGAATCGACCTAGGGCGACAAGAGTTTAGTATAGAGCCGCTCTTTTCGGAACCAGAAGGCCCGATGATCCGGCACCACGCCATGCAGGTGTGCAGCTATTACGCCGCATTGGATACGTCGATCCAAAAATGACTGGCGATTGATAATTTCCAACGCCTGATCGCGCATTTCTTCGGACAGTCGCCTATTACCGAAATAGCTCTCGATAGCGGCCTGTAGGGCAAGGGATTGCGCATAAGGAATATCTGCCACCTGACCGCGCCTCTTGAACTCCGATACCGATTCCCGAAAATGGAAAGCGGCGGTCTGTACATGGGCTTCCCTTTTCCCTGGATCTTTTTTCATTCGATCGAGATAAACCAACCCAATTGTCCGTTCGATAGTGCCTGTGTCCTCGGAACTGCCAGTCAGTCGGCGACTTATTGGCAGTGCAGTGTGCAGCAGTGGTAAAGCCTGAACGGCACGCTTGCTAGTCAACATACTTTGCGAAACCAGCTGCATCAGCTTACTGGCTGAATGATCAGTTAACTGACTCCTGTGCAAGCGCGCGAAAAGAGCGGTCAGTAAATTCAAATGCTGATTGAGGTCTTCCTTCTTTACTGTAGTAGAGGCATTTTCATCTAACTGTCCCGCCAATCCTCGCCATAAAAGAAGATAGCGCTCCTGCGCAGCCTCAGTGTCTCCCTGAATAGCGATGATATCTGCCTGCCTAAGCAGCAATGCCTCTTTCTGATAAAAGCGCAATCCGGGCAAAGCTTGGGCCTGCTCGTTTAGCAATGCCGCAAGCTCAAGATGTCCGGAAGCAATTGCTCGCGATACCTCAGATTCAAGCCAGAAAAGCCTGCCTGCCGGCGCCATCAAGCGCATCTGGAGCAAAGATATCCTGGCAGTGAATGGTTCACTGGCGCACAGCATCATCACACCGACGCCAGCCACAGACAGCGCCATGATCAGCACCGCCGAGCGACCGATCAATTTCTGACCACCGCGTCGCACTGATTTGCCGACAGCAACGTTCTGTCGATTATCCACTGGCAGTTTCTTCAAACATTTTTCCAGCGAGTGCGCCAGGCCTTCCATATCCGCATACCGCCTGGCTGGCTGTTTCTCCATGCAGCGCGCTACGATAGCCACCAAGTGGCGATCGACTTTGGCCGAATTCGGGAAGCTTGGAAATGGCTCATGCGCATGCTTGTACATAAGATCAAAAGCGCTATCGGCCTGATAAGGAGTTTGTCCGCTAAGCATTTCGTACATGACACAGCCCAGTGAATACACATCAGAGCGGGCATCTGCTGGCTCCTGAAGGCACTGTTCGGGGCTCATGTAATGCGGGCTACCCTTGGCTCCGGTAGTACTTTGAGCAGGTTTTGCATTGTCGACAAGGGCAGAAATACCAAAGTCGAGAATTCTAACACCAGTGGTGTCACCATCTCGTATAAGCACAATGTTTCGCGGCGAAACATCTCGATGCACAACGCCGCGCTTATGTGCATAAGCAAGTGCCAGGCTAACTTTGATCGCCACCGTGGCGACCTCCTTCTGCGAGAATCCAATGCCTTGCTCAAGACTTTGTGCAATCGACATACCGTCGACAAGGTCCATCGCCAGATAGGCCCGACCATCTGGCAGCAGGCCGCAGGCCATCGGTTTCACAATCGATTCGTGATCAAGCATGGTGATTGCCTGGATCTCACGCTTGAAGCGATCCATAGCCTTCGGATTGCACGACACGTCATCCTGAATGACCTTTAAAGCGATGCTTTTAGCCATTAGCGTGTGACGGGCTCTGTAGACCACGCCGGTGGCCCCACTGCCAATCACGCACTCGACGATGAACCGCCCGTCAACCGTTGTGTTGACGAGGTCGCCGGAAATCGAGTCAGAGCTGGTGAAAGACAAGAGCGAAAAAAACAAATCCGTTAGGGCTTATTCTCATTCTGCCCAACTTGCAGCTCACCGCCTCCAAGATAACCAAACTCCTTGGCGGCATTGTAGTCGGCTGCTGCCAACTGAGGCTGTTTCATCGCTTCGTGAGTGCGTGCTCGATGAAACAGCGCCGCTCCGAAATCGGATTCCAGCGCGATGGCGCGATTGAAGTCGGCAAGAGCTGTGTCGTAGTTGCCCGACAGAAAATAGACCAGTCCCCGCGTGTCCCAAGCCTCAGGGCAGCTCTCGCACAAGTTGACAGCCACATTGGCGTCAGTCAAGGCGCGTGCCAGTTCTTTCTGGTTCAACAACAGCCAGGCCTTGTTGTTAAAGGCAGCCCAGTCATTGGGATTAACCAGCGATGCCGCGTTATAATCCGCCAGTGCACGCTGGGGATTCTTCATCTTTTCCCAAACGTAGCCGCGTTTGACATAAGCGGCACTCAGGCCGCCATTGAAGGATATTGCTCGGTTTAAAGCTTTAATGGCGCCCGGATAGTCTTTGGTGGCAGTCAAATAGGTCGCATGGGACATGTCCAGAAATGGCATTGAAGCCCAAATGATCGCCGCAGGCACACCCAGCAGGAAGCCTAAAACGAGAATCCATTTTTGTACTAATGAGCGAGCGCTCAACCGAAGCTCCAAATTGCAGCAGCCAAATTATACCGGTACTGCACAAGCAAACACGCACACTCATGATGAGCGTGCGTGTTGCTGGTCTCACTTGAACGTATTAAGAGCGCAGTCGATTAGTGGCGAAATTACGCGCTGGCGCCGCGTTTTTGGATGAATTGGAAGCCTTCATATAAGGCGCAAATTCCAACCAGAGAGTAGACAACCTTTGTCATCATGCTTGCATCGCCGAGCAGCGAAGTGACCAGGTTGTAGTTGAAGATGCCCACCAGTCCCCAGTTTAAACCGCCGACTAGGAGCAATAACATCGCTAACAAATTGATATGTTTCATTTACTTGTACCCGTTAGACGCAAGCGAAAGCCGGTCACGAAGCGGATCTCCCTGCTAACTTTCTTTTGCTTAACTATAGTTTAATACCACTTCCGGTGGCATGTCAATAGGCTACAGCCACTAGCATCCCCCACCCTCAGGGCGTCTTCGTTTTTTCAAGGGTGCGCTGGAAGAAATCTTCCACCAACTTGTAATGCTCGGGAGCCGCAAAGGAGTGCCCATAACCCTTCAGCAAGTGGTAGCTTGCATCCACCTTCTCCTTCTTGAGGGTCTCGTACAACTCCTCACTCTGAGCCGCTGGAATAGCATCATCGAGATCACCATGCATGATTAAGAACGGTGGATCGTCTTTGCTAGCATATGTTACCGGACTCGCGCTGGCTAAACTCTTTTCATCCATTCGCGCGCCCATCAAGTTATAGACAGCAGTTCCGGGACGATCAAATCTAATTTTGTTATTCGGGCCGGCCTGAGATTGAGCTGTATTCAGGTTAGTCGGTCCACACCAATCGACAACAGCCTGCACGCGACTTGAATGTTTATTGTGTCCAACACTGCCTTCTAGCTCTTTTACCCCGCCTGCTGTTCCAAGAAGAGCCGCAAGATAGCCGCCAGCAGACACTCCCCAGACTCCGATGTGGTCGCCGTCGAGTTTATATTTGCCCGCATTTGCTCGCAAAAACCGCACTGCGGCCTTCATATCATTGATCTGGGCAGGAAAACCAATCTCGCTAGTCAGTCTGTAATTGACGCTTGCAATCGCGTATTTACGGGCAAAAAGCTGGCAGGCCAGGCAGTCCATTTTCTTGTCCCCGTACAACCATGACCCGCCATGAATCCACAGAACGACTGGATATGGAGGCTTTATTGATTTGTCCAGAGGCAAGTACAGGTCCATGGTCTGCATATTGGACCGGGGCTGGCGCTCGGTATAGTAAAGGTTGTGAATCTGGGCCGCATGATTCTGCAGATCAATGGTTGTCGGTGAAACCTGCGTTCCATGAGCTAGAGCAGGATATTCGTTCTCATGGTGCCGACGACAACCTGTGAGCAATAAGCCTGCAGATAAGGCGATTGAAACAAAAATCTGCTGAGTCATAAGCTACTTATATCAATACAAGAGGGCAGGTGTTGGTAATATTAAGGCTCTCCTAAAGGTCCTGGTCATATGCGGAATCTCGAATGGGTCTACCAGCGCAAGAATTGCACAACCTGCGCTCGCGCCCAAGATTTTTTTGAGCGTAGTCAATTGCAAGCAACGACCATGGTTGACGCGCGAAAAGAGCGATTCAGCCAAGAGCAAGTACTAAAGTTGGCTTCAGAGGTCGATCACATATACGCCACCAGAGGCACAAAGGTTGTCCATCTGGACCTCAAAGGAAATTCACACGAACCGGCGGATATAACCAGGCTGCTCATTGGACCGACTGGCAATCTCAGAGCTCCGGCAATAAAACACGGTCGTAAGCTAATCGTCGGATTCCACGAGGATACTTACAAACAGCTATTGACCTGATGAAAACATTTCGGGCAACGCTTTGGAAGCAAGATAACTGGTTCATCGCGCAGTGTGACGAAATCGATGTTGCCACACAGGCAGGCTCGGAAGGTGAAGCGGCAACAAACATTCAAGAAGCCCTGGCTCTTCACTTGGATGTCCCAGAAGGTGAGATCCATTTCGTTCTGGAACAAATTAGCCAACCCATCATTCCCGATGGCATGAGGCCCAGCAGCGCCGAGCGCTCATTCAGGCAGGTGCGCTTTAGGCTGCAAGAAATGGGTTTTGTGGGCATCAGTCAAAAGCCCAACCACGCCAAATTTATCAGGACGAACGATGGTCCGATCCGCAGCGCCATATTGCCTCATTACGCCGAACTGGCAAAAGCGGTCGTGGCGAGCATTTTGAGGCAAGCAGGACTGCCCGAAGAGGACTTGGACCAGGACAGTAACTAGCGGTCAGAAACGGGTATATATTCCTTGCAAAAGGAGCCGCCGGCGATGCGCAGCGAACGAAGAAATGCAATTGCTTTAGACGATGCCTACTTTTACTGTCGGCAGCTAGAGAC
>JADYXS010000460.1 GCA_021772155.1 Candidatus Obscuribacter sp. | reverse complement strand
GAGAGATGGATCAGGTTTAACGCAAAAACTCAGTTGTAGCAATAGAAAACAGCCCTCAATTGGCTCAGAATGCGAACTTACGAAGGTACGAATTCGAGTGCAAAGGAGAGCTGTTCAAAGCGTAAGTCTATCGTGAACAAAAGAATTGGCCAATTACAGCTGGACTTAGTGGATTCTAAGCCAACCGAGGTTTCATTCGACGGGGACGACATTAGCGGCAACGGCGGCGCTTTACTCATTGGGCAGGCCGAAAAGTTAACCAAACTCATTGCTGGCGCAGCTGACCGTCTAGTCGACCATCGCACAAACTCGCTAATCAAACACGATCAATTTGAGCAGGTGTTTCAGCGAGTCTTGCAAATCATCGCCGGATTCTCTGCAACCAGTGACAGTGACCGGCTTCGCAACGATCCCATACTAAAGATGGCTGTCGGTCGGAATCCAATCTCTGGAGCGCCTCTGGCATCACAACCCACACAAAGCAGGCTTGAGAATGGACGTCAATGGAAAGAGCTGTATCGGCTTTGCGAGTGGCTCGTAGATTATTACATTCTGTGCCATCCGAAGCGTCCAAAGTCACTCATCCTGGACTTCGACGGCAGCGCCATTGAGACGCACGGTTTGCAGCTTCAGGCTTTCTACCGCGGCGGTCCCTACGCCAAATTCATGTACTTCCCACTATTCGTGTTCGACCAGCACGGATGGCTGCTTGTCGCAGCTCTGCGGCCGGGCGACGACGGTGAAGTTGCATTGGCTTTGCCGGTCTTGAAGCGCTTGGTTGCTAGATTGCGACGGGCTTGGCCGCTAGTAGAGATTACTGTGCGGGCTGACGGAGCATTCACAGACGCTGAGTTTTACCAGTGGATGGACGAACATAAAGTCAATTACGCTCTGGGACTCAAGCATAACAATGTTCTCCTCACTCATTCCAAATCAGCCAGGCAAGCCGCTACAAAGAAATTTAACCGGAGGTTTGGCCCTCCCCTATTCATAGGCAAAGGCGGAAAGAAACGCAAACTTGCGGCGATCAAAGACGTTCGCAGCACCGAAGACCGGCAGGATCGCTCGGAAGCACACAAGAAGCTGGTATCTAAGCGTGTACGCTCTTTTGCCGACTTCAGATACGCAGCCAAAAGCTGGGACCGGAAGCGTCGGGTAGTGTGCCGCATAGACTTCGACGACGAAGGGCTCAATGTTCGCTACATCGTTACTAACATCGAAAACCTCACGGCGGCTCAAGTTTACGAAGACGTTTATTGTAAGCGCGCCCGAATAGAACTCTCGATCAAGAACATCAAAGAGACTAATTATCAACGCCTTAGCTGTTCTCAGTTCAAAGCCAATATGTTCAGGCTGTTGCTACACGCATTTGCGTACGTACTCATGTATCAGGTTAGATGCCGTCTTTCAGGTACTTTCACGCGAATGACCATCTCGGAACTTCGCCGACAGTTCGTTCATATTCCGGTGGAAGTGATCGAAGAACGTTGCCGTGTCCACGTCAGAATAAGTTCCACATATTCGCGAGGACATGACTTTCGGCTGGCATCGAAGAGGCTGGGCGCTAAAAGCCTGATCGCAGCCTAGATTAGATCGAGACGAACCCTTCCCATCTGCTCCGCTGAGCACGGCTGCCGCCTGCATCTAAACTCTCAAATCAATCTCAGCAACCACTCTTCAGGCGTAAGCCCTTATTTTTGTAGTGCCTCAATCCGCCACAAACCCACTTCCAACTGGCATGGCAACCCAAGGCCAGCAAAAAATGCCCCTTGCTAACTATATGTATGAATAGAGCAGGGCTAAAAACAAATAGTTCGGGAAGTCCCCGAACTATTTGTCTGTTTTCGCTGGAGCGCGTCAGCGCTCTACCCACGGGCGATGCACAGGACCGCAGCCGCGAACGCCGCCGGGTCTGGGCACTGCCCACTGGCAATGAACGTCAACACGTCATGCCGGAGCTGGGAATCCTTACACTGCGCCGCGTCCGGGTCTCCGCTCCAGAGCGACTCGATGGTCAGAAGCCGTTGCGCGATGATTTGAAGAGTCATCGTTGCTTTCTCCATGTGAGTGTTCGTCAATTTTTCTTCCCTTGGGTCTGGACGATCCCTACTACGCGCGTCCTGTCTCATAACTTGAGCCAGAGGACAAGTCGCGCGTAGTAAGTGTCGCCGACTCCCTACCCAAGGAAGATGCCGGCGTCGTATAGGGCTGCGACGAGCGGCCGCTCATCTTCGTTCTGTAGCAGCATGCGCTCCTTGATCGCCGCATCGGTGACGCGAGCGTCGCCGTTGCGTTCGTTCTTGCGGTGCGCAGCATCGTAGAAGTCAGCCAGCGCAAGCAAGCGCCCGTACCTCTTGATTCTGGCCTGCGTCTTGACACTGTAGCGCTTGGCTGAAGCCGGGAAGTGTTCCGGATAGGGGTCCGGCTGGAAGCGGTGGTGCCAGAGCAAGATCGCAGCAGCCATGGGCAGGTGCGGTACTACCATGCGATAGCCGTCCTTGACGTGGCGCTTGATGATGTGCTGGAAGTCCGCTGTCCAGTCATGCTTGCATTCAAGAACTTCAAGCGGTGTCAGCGCCTTGCCGGCGTCGTGCAGCAGTCCGGAGAACAGGAGCAGAGTTTGCGCGTGTGCCGAGTGGTTTAGATGCTGGGCAATCTTCCTGGATGACAGGCCGACTCGCAAGCAGTGCTCGTAAGTGGGTCCGTAGTGATTTTGCAACGCTGCGAGAAGGCGCTCGATGGTGGCACGGACATTTTGTCCGACACCGAGCTCTGTGAAGGACTCTTCGACTGCCGTTGCCAGTCGCTGTCCTGTCAATTGACGTAACATAATGCGTAGTTTCCGTGGTGACAAAGCAGGCTCGTGGAGTCGCTTGTTAAATGTAAACCCGGCTGAGCTTGCGATTTGCATCGCTGCCCAGCCGGGACCGAGACTCCCGAAGAGCTAGACCGTTAGTCAAACAGCGTGCACTGGATGAGCTTACCGGTCCGAGGGGGATTGGACGTCCGGGCGGCGACCGGTGCGCTGGATGGTGCAGAAGTTGGAACAGGCGCAGACGCTGCCGCAGCTTGGGAAGCCACAACCACTCCTACTTCCAAGCCACCTTGAGCAGGCACCAGAGTGCGTCCGCTCATCGCTCGCAATTCCGGAATCAGTGCGCTGAGTTTGCGCTCGCGCTCGGACTCGCCGTCGAACTTCAAATGCTTGTGCACACAGGTGCGCTTCACCTTCACCGCCTTACGGACTTTGCCGTCGTAGACGGAAACACGCAAGAGCCCACCAGAGCTTTTGCTGCTCGGCGTCTTGCTGTCACCTGACCAGGACCAAATAATCAAGTCGCCGGACTTGACCACATCAGGTCTTGGGCACATCATCGTGAAGCAGTTCCAGTCGCAGAAAACGCGCCCTGTAAGCACGATCGGTGGCTTTGTACGCGACTTGCTGACTGTCTTTTCGTTTGGTTTGCTTGGCATAGGGCTTGGTCCTCCGTGATTTGTTTGTCAGTTCAAAACGGGTAGTGCCGTTACCGGCGCTGCCTGTTTTGAACTGCTCTGGTTTTAAAAATGACCGCTGTTACACGGTGTTCATTACGTAATTTCCGTGCGCCCACTGAAAGTCTTTAGGACACTTCGGAAAGGCGGCTAAATCCATGTCAGGACAACGAACAATCAACGGCTGTGCTTCCCTGAATGGATAATCCATGGGTAAAAAGCGACGAGTCGTTGATGGCTTGGTTGTTCGGTGTTTTTCTTTTGAAATTTGAAAGTAGATATGGAGATATCCCGACACTACAGAAATAGGTCTTGATTCACAATCCAGCGTAAAGCGTTTTCCACCAAATTTAAGTTGGAGCTAGCGTAGGTTTCCTTTAAGGAGCTGCGCTAAGTGGGCTAGGTATCTAAATCGAGAAACTAAGACTTCAAAGCCGCTAGCTTACCTTTGACCAACTCCGAAGCCGATGGAGCCGCATTGAGCGCGTATTCGTAAACCTGCATGCAGCGAAGATATTGCGCTTTAGCCTGGTCGGTATCACCCAGCAAGGCGTGAATATCCCCAAGCTTCTCCATGTAAACCGCTGCCTGTCCGTCCACCCCGAACGCCTGCTCGGCAATCGCCAGCAACTCCGAGCACACCTTCTCAGCTTCCTCGGCCATCCCGGTTTCCAGCAAGCACTCAACCAAGCATTCTAGAACGCGGATCCTCTGTTGGCCAGTAGAATTCAAGCTTCTATGCAGTCCGTCGGCTGAACGGAGAAATGACATGGCGATCGGGTAACTTTGCGCGTCCATTTCCAATTCAGCGAGCATAACCAATACCGGCAAACAGCGCGGACTATTGGACTGCCCGTTTTTGGCAAAATGCTCTAGTGATTTAAGTAACAACGGAACGGCCTGCATTTCGCGACCAGTCGATTGGTAGATGGCAATTAGCTTCTCAAAAGCAGTCGCTTTTGCTTCCGGGTCTATTGGTCGCCCAACCGCGTCGATGGTCAGCGCTCGCTTGAAGAATGTTTCAGCATCGGCCAGGCTGTTGCGGACGAAAAATTTATCAGCCAAACTAACAGCAATCAAGGCGACTTCAGGATGATCAACACCCAAACTATTTTCTGCCGCAAGCAGACGGTCCTGCTCTACAACCAGCTCAGCGAGCTGCTCATCTTCCGTTGCATCGCCCAGCAATTTGAAGTGCTCCACCACATCTTGCAGTGGGACGCGCATCTGGTAGGAGACCTTAAGAATCTCGATGCCAATCGCTTCTGTGAGCACATTTTGCTTAACCAGCAATTGAACTGAAAGTACGGACTGCAAATCCGATTCGTCCACCAATTGGTCGTTGCGCAGAACGCTGCCTAATGGCTTACCCGCCTGCTTTGCAGCCTGCAGAGCCAGCTTCAACTCTTCCCCCGACAATATGCCGGATTCCACAAGCAACTCGCCCATGCGCCGGCAAGGCGCCTGGGGTAATTTTTTCGCCAGCAATGTTAATCGCCGCAGTGGTGCGGAGTAGTCGTTAAAGGAGCCCGGTAAATGCTTGTGAAGAACAGAACAGGCCTGAAGTCCGTAATGCATAGACCGCTCATGCTTTGCCCAAACATCGTAGAGGTCAGAAAGGTCTTGGAACACACGCGCATTGGAAATGTCGTCCAGGCCGAGTGTTTCCTGCCGCAGCCGCAGCACGATCATGTACAAAACCTCAGACTCATCCCAGCGATTAGTCAAAAGGTAAAAAGATGCCAAACGAGAACTTGCATCCGCCAGTTCCAAAGGCTTGCCATCCGGGTCTGAATTACAGGCATCGACCGCCGATCGATAGTACTGCTCGGCATCTTGAAGACGGTCTTCGTTTAGTGCTGCATCGCCTTGTGCAATCAAATCTGCCGCACTTTTAGATGTGGTCTTGGAAGCAGCACCACTTTCAATAGCCGGAAGATTCAATTGCTCAGTTTTCAGCGTTTGACTGAATGGAATCCCTTTGGCCAATGCATCCTTGATCGCCACAATGACGACTGCTGGCGCGATCCCACCCCGGATACAGCGCTGACCAAGCAAGCCCATTTCCAGGCCATCTTCTTCCAAATAGCGAAGCAGGCGTAAAACCCGACCGATGGGCAAACCTTTGGCACGCGCGTACTCCAGGCCGCCAGCAAGCTGCTTCGGAGTAATAAGTTCACATTCAACCAACAGCTCGCCGATACGCATCAGCTGCTCCCTTGCCCTATGCCATTACATCCGACTGGCGCGAATAATGCAACTGCTTGGGGTCAGATACTCTTCCGACAGGTAAACTTAGATCATGGTCGCATTCAGGCTCATCCTTGCCATGGCATTAATGGCCGCATCGTCGGCTGTAGCGGCTTACGCGCAGTTTCAGCATCCTTCTGGGCAACCAAGTCAAGTACTGATCGCACAAGAAGATCGTCACGCGGAATCGACCGACGGTGATTCCGCAGAACTGTTAACGCCCATGCCGCCGACAGAATTGGACTTTACCGTCGACGAGAAAATTAAGGTCAAAGTTGAACCGTTCGTGTCCGGCAGCCTCGTGGACCGAATTGTTGAACCAACCACAGTGTCAGTGGTGTATCCCGGCGCAGCAGAAATAGACCTTTTCGTGGTCGCTGTTGATTCGCCATATGGTGGCAAAGCCCTGGAAAAGCCACGCCTGATTGGCAAAGACGCAAAGCCTGGCGATGGCTTTAAAATCCAGTGGAACAACAAGGAACCTGACCCTTACGTCAAAATCTTCGCCGTAGTGAAGAAGAAAAGCGGCGACAAGCGTTTTCGTTCTCGAACGCTGGATTTCGGAATGGCTGGCGCACGCTTCGAGCCAAAGAAACTCCCACAATAGCGAAAATATGTAGCTGACATCCGTCACACAGCCAGTCGGTTCTGAAGTCCAGTTTCACTCACCAAGTCTTCACGTGAAGGTGCTACGTCCCGGACAGTGGGACTTACCCCATGCCCAGTAAAGATAAAGGAACCATTAAGCGGCGTCGAGGGCGTACTTGTCCTTGCGCTGTCCATAACGGTTTCGAGAGGATGTCGTATCACCAATTCACCTTCACTAACAGACCAAGCAGCCCGAATACAACACTCAGAATCACACACCACTACCACTCTTTCCACTGCGCAGCAGGAGAAAAACCATGAACCAGAGCAACCGCAACGAAATGTCAGCAGAAGTCGACCTCACGGCGGCATTCGCCCTCCTTCTCGACGGATCACCGCGCCAGGCCAAGGCTCACTTCGAGAACATCCTGAACCGCCGGACCGCCACCTGGATGGACCGCTTCGTCGCCCTGAAGGGAAAAACCGCCTCCATGGACGCCCTCGGGCAATACCACGAAGCGGAAACGGTCTGGGCGAACGGCTTTGCACAACTTGTGCCGAACAGCCGCCAGCCGCAAACCCTCCAGCTTCAAACCACCCAGCCCCAGCGTCGCCCCAAGAGCAGCAGCGGCAGCGGCTTGCTTTGGGCGATCGGCGGAATTCTCGCGCTGGCAATCCTTACCGACTGACGCGCGAAAGCCTGCAGGACTACGTCGTGCGCGGATTCAAGTACCAGGAGCGCTAACAAGCACCGATCAACATCAGGACAAGGTGCCTGAAAGCACGGTACCGAGTCGCAACCAGAGGGATCATCTCCTTCTCGCTTGCGACTCTTTTCTTGGCGACATTTCTCTTACAGCATCTAGTATCTTACCGTCACCCCCGGGAGCGCGGGCATCCCGCCTAATGCCACTCACTTAAAGTCTTTGAATCTTTATTTTAGTTGAATAAGTGAGCTTCCTTCCGCGGTATCGCAGGACAGGAAATTTGCCGTGCATT
>JADYXS010000459.1 GCA_021772155.1 Candidatus Obscuribacter sp. | reverse complement strand
CATCGACGTCGATAAGCCTGCCAACGCCGCAGCCAAGCAACTGATTAAGGCGCATTATCAGGGCTATATTCCGTGTGAAGTCGTCTTCGACAAGCAAGCAAAACCAATATGGACGAAGACCGGCGAAGTCGAAACGGGAATCATTTCGGCCCAAATCGACAAGGCTATGTTGTAAGAGCGGTGGCGCCATGCGCTGCCCCTACAACCTTTAGTGCTCGATCATTCCTGGAGGTGTGGATGCTTCTCCGCCGATTGCCACCCATTCGCTGGCCCAGTCAGCATCGAAGAATTGCAACCAACCTCTTGTAGATTTGGCTTCAGTCTCACAGACTTTGCGTAACAGCGGAATTGCCTGTTGAACATCCTGAAGGCACAGGTCGATATAACCGTGTCCTTTCCCCACTGCACTACCTGTAGTGCAGCCAAGTTTCTTCTCGCCAAGTGCCTTGTTAATAGCTGATTCCAGCGAGTCAATCTTGGCAGAGTCGGTGAGACCTTGTAACTTTAGATAGCAGAATTTCTCGCCGTGCTTGGAAAAGCGGCACGAATCAAAAGGAGAACCGCTGTGGGCGGCCTGCCAAACTTGCTTCAATCGAGTTTGGGCTGACACCATGTCGAAGCGCTCGGTGGTGTCGTCATCTTCTTCCGTCGGTTCTGCCGTAAATGCTGTTACTGCCAGGGAATCGCGCACGTTGTACAAATGTTGCTCCGGCATCGTTGCCTGGGTTTGCGCGATCAGGGAGGCTATCTTATTTGGCAGTTCGCTTAGCGGTTTGAAGTCTGTCGTGTTTTCGGCGTCAATTTCCATGTCGCCGATCCAGCGATCCAGAATTTCTTCTCCAATTAAGTATTCGCTAGCCATGAAAACAGCGTCAGCCAGCGATTCTTTTGATTTGGGCTGAACGTGCGCGAAGCGGACGTCGATCAGGTGCTCTTCGTCCATTCTGGCGTCAAATCGTAGATCTGCCAGCTTGATACCAGTTTGCTCTACGACAATTTCCGCTGTTTCTTCGGTGCCGTGCGGCTGGCGATAACCGAAGAAAGACCAGGTCGAGATCTTTGGTGCAGACTCAATTATGGATTCGACCAGTGGTCGAAGATAGCGTTCCGTTTCCGGCGTAATTACCAGTTGGTATTTATTGTCCAATTCGGTGCCGAATTCCCACATCAGACTTTCGTCGATGCTTTGCAGCGACTCCGCCATGAACTCTTCCAGATCCCATTTGGTCTTGCCGTCCAGCATCGATTCGATGTTTTTTCGCTTATTCTGAAAATGCGCCCACCAGGCGTCGATGCTGTGCTTCATCTCGCCGCGATACCGCTCGCTAGCTGGTTTTGCCGAATCCAAAAATTTCCATGCCATATCTAAAATCCTACTTTAACGCCGCTCTTAAGTTCGAAACCACGTCCGGAGGCACACGAATTGTTCCTACCGAAGCCGGGTATCCATCTGATGGACCGTGGCAGTCGGAGCCCCCGGTTATTAACATATCGTTCTTTGCGGCAAACCGCATGTAGTGCTTAATCAGCTTCAGGTTGTGACTGCGGTGAAAAACCTCAATTGCACGTAAGCCCTTTTTCTTAAGCTCCAAAATTATTTGCTCGATTTCCGGATCCTTTCCGGGATGTGCGATGGACGAGATCCCGCCTGATGCATTTATTGCTTCGATTGCCTCATGCGGTTGGATCGAATGTCGAGCAATGTACTCAGGCGAGCTGCGCTCCATGAATCGTGAATAAGCGTCATTGATGTTTTCGGCACCACCGGCTTTTACTATTGCCCTGGTCAGGTGCGGTCTGCCGATTGAGCCCTGGCCCGCGAACTCCTGAACCATATCGTGAGTCAACGGCACACCAAGCGAGTTCAATTTCTCAACGGTGTCATCGACAAGCCGGTTTCGTGCCTGTTGCTGTCTTTGAATAATCGCCGCTAAGGCTGGGTGAGTTGCGTCGATGAACAGACCGAGAATGTGTACATCTTTGCGTGTCGAGTCTTTTTGATAAACGGTGTTAATTTCGATACCGGCAATGATTTCGATTCGCTCTCCGGCAATCGCTCTTGCTTCCTCAATACCTGCAACGGTATCGTGATCGGTGATAGCAATGATTTTGAGATTCTTTTCGATCGCGGCTTCGACCAGCTCTGCCGTAGACCAGCTGCCATCTGAGTGAAGGGTATGCAAGTGCAAATCAACAGACATGGTTAGTCGCTCTCGGCGTTGTCAGTTTCTACGTAGCGGACGCGCTCAATGGAAATTGCTTTGCCGCTTTCTCTGTCAATTTTGATTGTGACACCACATGCGGCGGCCGGACCAATTGCTACTTCGAACCGAGCCGGTAGTTGTTGAATCATACGTCGAAAGACTGCATCAAAGTCCATGCCAATTACGCTGTTTATCGGAGCGCAACACCCGGCATCAGTAATATAGGCAGTACCTTTGGGTAAAATGCGCTCGTCGGCTGTTTGAACATGAGTATGTGTGCCGACAACGGCCGACACTCGCCCATCTAAATACCAGCCCAATGCAACTTTTTCGGCGGTGGCCTCGGCGTGCATGTCGACGAAGATGATGTTCGTCTCCTTTTTTGCCTTCTCAATCAGCTCGTCAGCAATTTGGAATGGGGAACGCATTGCATCCATAAATACTCTGCCAAGCAGATTTATAACCGCAACTTTGGTATCGCCAACGGTGTGAATATACATTCCCGCGCCGGGCGTGCCTTCTGGGTAGTTGGCGGGACGAATCATCGTCGGATATTGCGCTATGAAGCCGAATATCTCTTTGCGATCAAAAGTGTGGTTGCCACCAGTCAGAATGTCTGCGCCGGCTTCCAGCAGTTCCTTAACATTGGTTTCGGTTACGCCGAAACCGTGTGCCATGTTTTCCGCGTTGACGATAACAACGTCTGACTGTGGCTTTGCTTCGGATCCGAGGAATGAGGCGACGGCTCTGCGACCTGGTTTGCCGACAACATCACCAAGGAAAAGAATGGTAATGCTTGAATCCATGCGGACAGGATACCTTACAATGGAGACAAGTTCTACATTTCAAGGCTCAGGCATTTCGGAAACTTACATCGTGAAACTGGCACCCCCAGAGCCGCTTAGAATCAATTTCTCACGGAGGGCTGCGCGCAGCGCCGCCCCTGGAGCTCAGCGCTGTTGCTTGGTAGCTCTGTGGCTGTGCGTTAGCGTGGCACAGGCTATGGCCGCCCCGCCAACCCAGAAAAGTGCAGCACGCAAAATGATGATTCCGCCACCGCCGCCGCACATACCACTATTGGGCGGGCATCAGGGGGAAGCTATGGAGTTTTCAACCATTGGTGTGCCGCTGGATTTCATGGCCCGTCCGGATCTTGAGCGTATGAAGAAGCGTCTTGAGGATAGTAATCAGCAGATGAGCAAGAAAGCTGCCGAACGCACCGCAACTATTAATGAGTGTCGTGGCAGGATTGTTCAGTTCGAATCTTTGTATACGGAAGGGGTCGTAAGCAAAAAGGACGTCAAGACAGCTAAGAAGGAGCTGCAGGACGCCGAAGAAACTGACAACGACATCGATCAGCGTCTGGCTGACGTGAAGACGGACCTGGCTCGCGTAGGCAAGAGGCTTGAAGCGCTTGAACGCGAGAATCCGAAGGCGATGGCTGCCAAAAAATCAGGAAAACCACCGCTGCTAGCCAAACCGGTGAAGCCTATGTCTTCTGATTCCACGAAACTTAAATCTGTGAAAGTAACAGGCTCGAAAACTGTCCAAACTGTTTCCAAGTAGCGAAAAGACAGGATTGTCATATGCCTTGTCTGAATTTCAGTTTATATATATTGATTGTGCTTGATCGGTATGGATACGGGGTGGAACTCACTATCCAAAAGATCACAACAGGAAAACGAATCGGATCCTGAATAACTGTCCTGTATAAATTCTCTTCAGCTAAACTAGCGTTCACGGAGTCTGGAATCCGAAACGAAGAAGCGCATGGACAGCGGTGTTCATGGCTTGGTGTTTCGCGTTTCCGTACAGAGAGAGAAAAGTTGGAGGTTCAACTTCATGTTTAACAGCAGACTGACCAGAGAATATCCGGTCCAAGTTCGTAACCAGTATGGTCGCGGCTATCGTCCGCTCACCAACCGCTACTTGAGCGAACAAAACAGCCCATTCGTTAACACCAACAGCAACTACGGTTGGAACAACGAACTGCGCACAGCATGCCCGCACACCGATATTCTGGAACTCGACGATCAATTCGTTCTCGAAATCTGCCTACCTGGCGTAGTTTTAGACGATGTTGAACTGAAAGTAGAAGATAATCTTCTGACAGTCGTCGCTAAGCGCACACCGAACATGTTCGAAGAAAGAGCAACCATGCTGCACAAAGAAATGCCTTGCGGCTTCTTTGTACGTCACTTCGAATTCGAAACCGAAATCATTTGTGAGCAAATCGAAGCTCGCATGGATCGCGGAATCCTCTTCGTGAGCGTTCCGAAATGCGAATCAGCAATCCGCATTCCAGTATCGGCTGGAACAATCGAATCTCACTTTCAAGGCATGAAGACTCGTGTCACAACGAAGAACGAAACGATCCGCAGCGGCAAAGAATTGACTGTTAAATAGTCAATTGTTTTGACACCATTAGAAGGGCAGGCGCAAGCCTGCCCTTCTAATTTTGAGATTGCTGGGAGCGCCGTCGTCCCGCGGGCATTAGAAAAAGCTGCACTAAAAGCCGCCGGGACGGCGGCGCTCCCGGACTAATCGTCTTCGTTTTCTGCTGTTTCTTCGGACAAAATTTCCTGGCAGAACGCAACGCATTCGTCGCAGATGCATGTAGTTGGACCGGCAATGAGTTTGCGAACTTCAACGCTGGTCTTCTCGCAAAACGAGCAGCGAGGCGTGATGGCGCTTCCATCTTCGTGAATGCGGCTCACCCAGTGAGTGACGAATTCCTCGTACTCTTCTTCCTCTTCCGGTGTCAGTTCCGGGTGGTGTCCGTTGTTGCTATCCTTTTCTTCTTCTACCGCAAAGTCCACAGTCACCGTGCGCTGCACGAAAGCACCGTTGCCATCAGGCTCCAGGTAGATTGCCCAACGATCGTCCAACTCACCGTCTGAGTAGAAACCGTAATGAGAGAGCTGACCGTCTTCGTAAAATTCTGCGTAGAAGCCGTCTTCGTCTTTATTAGTGTTGTAGTCGTCAGGCAGAAGCGACTTGTCTATCTTCTTCATTCCTAAGTAGATGGATCCTTTTCAAGCGGTCGCTTGCGAAGTCCGTAACCCATGTAAATTACCATGCCAACGCCCATCCACAGGAAGAATCGCATCCAGGTTATTACGGGCAGGCTTAGCATAAGCACAAAGCACGAAATGATGCCTAGAACGGGCAAGGTGGGCGAAAGTGGGCACTTGAACGGGCGATGCATACCAGAGGCTGTACGCCTCAACACGAGTACCCCGCCACAAACCAAGATGAAGGCTGAAAGTGTGCCAATGTTACAAAGTTCAGCGGCTTGACCGATGTCAATGAACATGGCGGTAACGCCGACGAAAACGCCGGTCAAGATCGTTGGGATGAATGGCGTGCGGAATTTGGGGTGCAGTTTTGCGAAAAACGGTGGAAGTAAACCGTCGCGTGACATCGCCATAAAAATGCGCGGCTGTCCTAACTGAAAAACCAAAAGCACTGATGTCATACCAGCTAGCGCTCCGGCAGACACAATCATCTGTGCCCATGGATTTCCGGTGGAAGCAAGAGCTGAAGCCACAGGCGCTGCGTCATTGGCGTAGTTTTGATACGGCATGATACCGGTCAGCACAAGAGAAACCAGAACGTAAAGGAGCGTACAGATTATCAAACTGCCAATCATGCCAATTGGCATGTCGCGCTGCGGGTTTTTAGTCTCTTCTGCTGTGGAGCTAACTGCGTCAAAACCGATGAAGGCGAAAAAGACTATGGCCGCACCGCCCATGATACCGGAGAAACCATTAGGAGCGAAGGGCACCCAGTTTTGCGGATTGACGTACATCGACCCGTAGCCGATGAAAAATAGGCATATGGCGGTTTTGATGAAGACCATCCAGGTATTGAGTCTGGCGCTTTCTTGAATACCGACGACGAGCAGCCATGTAATCAACGCGACGATGACAAATGCAGGAACGTTCATCGAGAATGGGTGGCCGAAAAGGACCGGCAGATCCATGCTCGAATATAGCTGACGAAGTGGACTGTCAGCAGGTAGAGCGATGCGCGTCAACGCCGTTCCGGCATCTGTTGTGAGCCACAATGGTATTTTCAGGCCGGTCATTCCGTGGAAAAACTGCAGAAAGTAGTCTGACCAGCTCACCGCCACTGCAATGTTGCCAACTGCGTATTCAAGAATCAAATCCCATCCGATCACCCAGGCGACTATTTCACCAAGGGCCGCATAGGCAAATGTGTAAGCCGAGCCCGACACTGGAATCATCGATGCCAGTTCTGCATAACACAGGGCGGTTAGACCGCAGGCAAATGCGGCAATCATAAATGACACCACAAGCGCCGGCCCTGCACCGTCTCTACCTAACGGAGAGTTCAACATGAAATTCAATATCGGAGTCGACATCCAGTCATGAACTGCGCTGCCCTGCCCGGCGGCGGCAGTGCCTGTCAATGCAAAAATCCCGGAGCCGATTGTCGCGCCAACACCGAATGCCACAAGGTCAAACGCTGTTAGCGTTTTTTTCATCATGCGACCAGGCTCGTTCGCCTCGTCCACAAGCTCTTGTGGCGGCTTGGTACGAAATATTCGTTTTAGCCTTTCTGCTGCAATAGCGCCTTCACCGGACCGTGATTGTTTTGGTGGCTGTATTGCCGGCTCTGTCACTGACCTTGACCTCGACTTTGTGTGATCCTGATGCGACCTTGACACCGGAAGCGATTAGTTTGGCTTCCAATCCATCAATTGAATCAGGTTCAAAGCTCAACGCAAATGGTTCGCCATCGTCAATTTTATAGGTAGCATTGGCAATTGACGTTAGCTTGTCGCCAGCTTTGACCTTGAATTCTAGCTTGCCGCCGGGCTGTCGTTTGTGATCTATGAGTTCAATTTCAGGTGCTGTGTTGTCCACGATCACCGAGCGGAGGTTGACCGTTTGCTGCGCACCGGTGGGGTTTGACAGTTTGTCGTCCACCGTGAACCGTACGAGGTAGTTGCCATCTTTCTGCTTCTTTGTTTCCCAGCTATAGCTGAAGGTCTCTGTTGTGGAGCCACCTTCGGACGATTTCGAACCTTCACCAGTGCTGGCAGTTACTGACGCACGTGGTGTAGTTTTCTTTTTCACATCTTTGGCGACTTTGGTATCTTTCGATTTTTTGTCGGAGGATTTGCTGTCTTTATCAGCATCGGCTTTCTTGTCGTCGGCCTTCTTGTCTGCGTCGGGCTTCTTCTCTTCATCCTTCTTGTCACCGCCGTTTTCTTTGCCACGCTTCTGACGTGCGGTCTCCTGCGGGGTGTCTAACTGCTCAAGTGCGGGCTCCTCGATAGAAACGTTGGGAACGTCTCCTTTCGGTTCATCTGGTGGTGTCTCACCGGACTTTCCTTCGGACTTGTCATCTGTGGATTTGTCTTTGTCCGAGTCAGACGAAGTTTTCACTGTATCTTTTGAATCGTCCTTAGACGTTTTGTCTTTGTCTTTGCCATCGGCAGAGACAGTGTTCTCATCGTCAGAGACAATCGCGGAGGACTTTTTCTCGTCTTTTTTGGCGTTTTTCGAGCGAATCTCTTCCTTGAGTGGGCTCCATGTGATGCCACCATCAGGTGAAACGTCGATCGACAGCATCAAATTGTCGCCGTCCGAGTCGGTGCCGGTGACGGACATCTCCTGCTTGCCGGCTATGGCTAGTCCGGATTTAACAGAGATGTTCGAAATTTGCGGAATTGTATTTGTTGGCAAGAACGTTGTGTCGATTCGACCAAGCGTCAGCTTATCAATCTTTTCAGCGCCGATTTTATCCTTTGAAGTGTCCCACGATAGTTTGTATTGGAAGTAACGACCAGTCGGTGACGTGACTGTAAAGCTATCGTTCAGCAATCCGGAAGACTGCCATGGGGCCCACGTCTCGTCTGGTTTTGCTGTCTCACCTGTTCTGGTTTCGATCTTCAACTTTGCTGCTAATTCTTGGTTCCGCTCGTTGAAAGGTCCATATGTATGAACTTTGGACCAACGAGATGGTCTGCCAGCATCTTTGACTGCGGAGGTATACAGCGGCCTTTCCGATAGCTGCATGCGAAACTCTCTAAGAACAGCAAGATTGGAAGATCCGGCATACAGGTTCTTGCCGTTCGAGGCTATTGCCAGCACTGCTTCCTGTTCGGTGTGAGAGACGGGCATGAAGTAGGCCTGCTTTGTTAGCGGGTCGATGCAGGCCATTGTCAGATCACCTTCTGCATCGCCCGATATCACTGAATCCGTGTCCGGATCATAGTGCAACGTATAGAACGCATCGCTGGTGGCAAGTGTGGTTGCTTCACCAGATGGGATAACGCGCACCAGGTGTCCAGGAGCTGCTGACGACACGTAGAGATCGCCTTTTGAGTCTTTGACTACGCCGGTTACGAAATGGTCAGCGGATTGATAAACGGCCCGAGTCTTGCCTGTCTGATCAATTGAGTACACAGAGCCTCTTTCCCCTGTGCCGATGTACAGCGTGCTTTCCGGTTTTGAGTAGAACATGCTCAAGACGTGCGCTTGCCCGGAATCTAAAATGACTGATGATTTACGGGCAGCGTCGATTTTGTACACCTTGCCGGTGCTTGCAGTGCCTGCGTAGAGATTGTCTTTGTCGTCTACCGTTAGGCTGGCAATGATCGGTTCGCTGGTTTTGAAGACAATCTGAGGTTTGACGGCTGGATTCTTGGTGTCGAAGGCCCACACGTGTCCGGAGGGCACTGGTGACGCATAAACGATGCCTTTGGAATCTGCTGTCATGGCCGGAATAAACAGTCCTTCCAGTTTCGCCACTTTCTCCGGTTTGGTGTTAGCGCCTTTCCAGCGCCATAGTTCATCGGCCGAACCATAATAGAAATACTCGTTGGCCCAAACGCCGGACCAGATCTGGTTCTCAGATGAAATTTGTCTGTTGCCTAAGCTTTGAAATCCAGGAGAGATGCGACCCCAACTATCGACAGTTGCATCGTCCATCTTTCCGCCGCGAAATTCCTCGTCGGAGTCCTGACGCCAGATTTGAATTGGCCGCACGTGAGGATAATCTTTGCCGGTGGACGCCGTGATTGTAGTTGAGGTAGTGGTGGCTTTGGGAGCCGTGGACGTTGTGGAGGTCGAGCTGCTGCTGTTGCTTACGGTGACAGCGGCCGCCCCGGCAAGAGTGATTGCCGCAGCGCCGGCAGAACCGCCGCCGGATCGCGCTGAGCCGCGACGCGCTGAAGGAACGGAGGTCATTGCCTTTTGGGCTTGCTCAGTAATTGATACGTCGTCATTTGTGGACGGCGCTGATATTGGATATGGTGCCTGCCGCGCCGAGGCTTTATCTGGTGAGCGAACTTCTATAGCCAGAATATGACTGCCGAAGAGCATCCACGGTTCGTCTTTGGTGCGTCTCATTTCGCCTTTGACCAATGTTGGCCCTTTGGTGTGGCGATTGGAGAAAAAGACTTTTGTCCAGTAAGCCGGCGGATTGACCAACTTAGTGCCTCTGATCATAAGAGACTGCTCTGGTAGACCGACCACCAAACTTATCTGATCACCGCGACCTTCCTCGCGAATCTTCTGCGCAATTTGTTTGACGTTTTCCGGTTCTGCTTCAACGATACCTAGGCGATTCTTTATGTAGTCATAGTCCTGACCGCCGGCAATACCAATCAACATATTGCCGTCCGGCACATCGCGAGGCACGTTGAAGGTCATCGTCTCTTCAACTTCATCTCGATTGAAGGGCTTCAGCACAGCGGTGACTTTAACCTCTTCGCCCGGTGCTGCGAAGGACTTGTCCATGTACACACGTTCGATTTTTGCCGTTTCGTGCCCGTCTTGAATAGTTATCTTCAAGTTGACTTTCTTGATTGAGGCCTTCTGAAAATCATTGTTTGTGATGGCGTTTGCGGTTCGGCTCACATAGCGGGAGACAGGATCTCCGCTCATGAACAAATCCATAAATGATTTCGGTGCCAGCCCCGTGGCGAAGCGGTCCGTTCTGACGATCGGCTCGATGCCGTCTGCTTCGAATCGACTTTCGACTTTTGCTACGTATGGGCCGGCTGTCTGGTGGGTAGCATCCACAGCCGAAGCAGCGGTCGCCGCCAGAATGTCCGGTGTAAGCTCCGGATGGTCGATGATGTTTACGTTGTACGTCTGAGAGATCTTTCGCGGTTCATCTACAACAGTGTAGGTTGCCGGAATCATTTTGGATGGGCGGTTCATCTTTCCGCCGATTCCCCACGGGCGATCAGCGGTGACGGAACCAACTATATTGGTTGGCGAAGCGAGCTTAAAGGATACGTTGTAGCCAGGCATGACCTGGTGTACAAAGGCATTTGCCATGGGGAAATCTATCGAGCCGCCCTGCATGAACGGGTGACCAAACGCCACCACTTTATCTCCGAAACGTGCAGTTGCAGTACCGGTGGCCGCCATGCTGAAATCACCGCTGGCAAGCAGTACAGCCACAGCGCTGCCTGGCCTGATATCTTTGTCGGCCGTGCCGCTGAGCAATTGTGGGTCCATTGCTCCTGCTGAGCCGGACGAAACTCCCATGCCGATATCCTTGAATTTCTTTGCCAGGTAAGCTTCCGCGCGCGGTGAAAATCCTGTCAATGAAATTGGGGAAACTAGCGGCGTCATCCGCATGCCACCGCCACTGGTGTTGGTTATATCGCCTGTCTCACCGTTCGGCACCGCAGATAGTGGCGCATTGAGATGAGCTATTGAACCCTTAGGCAGAGTGTTGTCGGCTAAGGCATCCAGCATGTCGACAATCGGCGTGATGCCGCAAATGGGATCTTTGGAAAAATCAAAGCCGAACGATACTGCGCCAATCAGCTTTCCGTTGATGTAACAGGGGCTGCCGGACATTCCTTTAATGACGCAATTCTTGCCCATCTCTCCGCCGGATAACCTGGCGAGGATGGCGTCGCGCCCATTGAGGATTTTCTTGACTACGCCAATGACCTTCAAGTCGAACTTTTCAATTTTTGTCCCGTGCCATACGGTTAAGCCGTAACCGGTCATCCCAGCCTTCACGTCACTGAGGGGCATATACTGCCCGGGATGCAAGTATTTGCTTACGAACGACTTGTCGGTCGGGCTGTACAACGGCGTTTGCGTCAGTGCTGCCTCGCCCACGTTGGCGTAGGACGCGCTTACTGGCGAGAGGAACATCGACAGAGCCGCTGCAAATGCAACCGATGCTCTTGCCACCCTGAGGGACATTTTTCTATCAGTTTTCAAATTGGGCTCCGACGGAGAATCATTGGTAAGTGAAGTGACTCTAAGCAAATCGTAACACAGCGCCGTTGTGCGTTCTGCGACTTCAACCATCTATTTGCTAGAATCACGCAGCGGGCGCCATCGGTGCAGCGCCCATTAGACGCGAGGATGTGCCCTTATGGTTCTACCAATATACGTGCTCAAAGGGGCGCAAATTATAGGTCTGGTCGTTGTAACTTCTTTATTTGGTCCTTCTGTAGTATATGCACAAGGTGGCTTACCTTTGCCCGGGGGCAGTCAGAATCCAACGAATTCTCAAGGCGCTCCGAAATTTTCAGCTCCGGTGCCTGGAACGCCGCTCACGACAGGCGCTTATGGGGGGCCCGGGCTTGTGCCTGGTGGATCCGGCGGATATGACAAACTTCCGTTAAATCCCGGGAACGCTCTGGCGCGCCTGGAAGAAATGCGCAACGCTATGCCCAATTCTCGGGCGAAAGATTTTCAAGATTCAATAAATGGATACAGTGACTGGCTATCCGATTTGGCGGACGCCCACTGGCGTCTCTATCAATCCTTCGTCAAGTTTGACGGAACAAAGGCGCAGGCGGAGTCCGAGCGCCAATTGTGCCTGCGTTTCGGCCAACTAAAGCGCCAGGCGATGCTGCTTAAAGCGGAATTTCTGATTGGCCAGCGACGTTATCCAGAGGCTTTAGGACCGTTGGTCGACATCGTGGCGTCCGAGCCCAAAACCGAAACGGGCCGTAACGCATATCGCCTCCTCCAGGACATCGGCTTTTCTGATGCTTCTCCGATGAAGGCTGACAGCGCGTCAGCTTCGGCTCCGGTGATTGCTCCAGTTGCGGCGCCGGCCGCTGCTGTACCAGTTAAGGCAAAGGTCTCGTCTGCGGCGGCTAATGCAAAAACCACTGCCCGGGCTAAGCCTCACTAAGCTAAGTGATTCGCTGCCACGCGCAACCCTAGGGCTGATTTCAGCTTGGCATTACTACGTCAAGGCGCTGGCGACGGGGTGCCAGCGGGGTAGGCTGCGTAGTATCCAGCAGAAAAGATACCCTTCCCGAATATCTTTGCGGGCTTTGTCCCGACAGATGGCCCTCCCGTTATTGTAGCTGCAACAGTTGGTGACAAAACTGGTGCTTGCACGCAGTACGCTGCTACATACAATCGCCCGCTATTCCCGTCATTACAGTCGATCACAACCGGGAAGAGCGCACGATCCCGCTTGTAAACAGAAAGATCCTGTACAGAAACGAACGCCGGCAAGATAGTGCCATTACCGATGACGCTGATATTCGCAAGTCTGGTGGCCACTGTAACTTTGTCAGCATCAACGGTCGTGGTTATGTCCTCCGATTCCGGCATCCCCGTTGCTCTAAGCAGGTCGTTGACAAACGTCTCTGTCTGAGCTTGAACCTGATCGCTGTTTAGACCTAAATTAGCCTGATTGGCAGCATAAATGGCAGCCTGATTGTCAATGAAACCGAGCTTCTCTTTGTAGTAGGTTGCAACTCCAGCGTTGACTAACAGGAGTGTGCCCCCAACTGCCCCCGCTATGACTAAGCCCAGTGCAACAACACCCTCTGCTAATACGGAGCCTCGGTGTGTCCTGTTGCGGTTGACACTAAGTGGCATTTTTACATTTGATCGCGCAACCTTTCCTCGCGCCGACTTGTATGATTCCGTCAACGAGCTGCTTCGAGTAAGCGAATACGTCATAAGTAAAACCTCTATCTAAGGCGTTGAGCTCTCTACAAGCGGTGTTGGACCTGAACGCCGTTTTTTGCGTTTGAAAGCGCACAGAATCATTCATGCTCGATCTAGGACGTTTTTACCCACGTAGGACTTTAGGCAAACGCGGTGAATTTCAGTAATTCAGGCGGCAGCGAAGCGATATATTTGGCCAGGTTGGGGGCAATTGGTGCAGCGCTGGCGAGTTCACAGACTTTGCAGCAGTATTTCCAATTTGGCGCGATCTGCTGCCGAAATTGTGTCGGTTAGCCCAGCTTTGCATACGGCTTTTGCGGTGGCGCCTCTGTTCAACGAGATCAGTAATTTGACTTCCGCTATTCGTAAGCGAACATTTTCTGGATGTTTCCCAAGCGCCTGCATCAATGTCCTGACAGCTTCGCGTCCATTACCGGCTGCTGCCAGAGCCTGGCCCTTCAAAACCGCATTTTCGATTTCGGCTGAAGACATCTTGTCATTGCCGGTCGATCCCTGTGCAGAGTTCTCGGACGCTGAAATGGCACTTTGATCTGGTCGAGCCTGTTGTCTGGGATTGACCGGTGCAACTGGTGGCAACGGAATGGAGGCATTTTTGCCGGTGAGCGATCTGTCAACGATGCTGGCGGCGTCATCGCCCAGGGACTTAGCATTGGCATCTGACGACGGGCGACGGTTGAGGGCGGTAGCCAGAGTGCACAGCACAACGGCAGCGGTTAAGACCATAGACGTCACACGATATACCGTTTCTGAATTCCGCATGCCTTCAATCGTCCGATAAGTGTTGCCAGTTAATTCCCGGTTGAGACAGTTTTCAAGCCGGGTATATCAGGCTCGGAAGCTGAGATTGCAAAATGACCACCAATTCATCGGCCACGGATTTAACCGAGTCACCCAGTGAAGGACGCGCGGTCCTCTCTGGAGATGTTACTGACGTGGGTGGTATCACCGAGGTCTTCAACCGGGTCGGCGCGCTTTCCGACGTTCAAAGAGGCATCCTAACTGTCCTTTCCGATCAAACCAATGGACGCGTCGGTATTTCTTGCGGACGATACGTGACGGGGGCGCTTTTGCTTGGGACGAAAGAGACTGGCACTACAGCGCTTAAGACGATAATGTCGATGCAATCCGGTGCGTTTTCGTTTTCCCGAGCGGATGAAAGTGGCATGGCGGATCTTCAGCAATCTCTAGGACTGGATATTTTTGCGGACTTAGCAGCCATTGGCGAGCCATCGCTATTGGTTGAAAGCGGCGGTGACTCTCCATTTTTTCTATCCGATGCCAACGGCGAATTTGAAGCGCTTTACCGTTATGAAGCTAAGCTAGCGCCAAAGACTCACAAGGCGCCACCTGGCCCGATTGAACAAATGCAGGACTTCATTTTTCAAGGCGGTATTGACCTTTCCAAATCTAAACTGGGCCTTGTCTTAGCGGCATTAACCTCAAATCCACGCAAGCGTCAGGGATCTGAAAAGCCTCTTTCTCAACACGCCAATAATCGAGGCAAAAATACCGACACCAAGTCTGACCAGCAATGCGCTGGGGCAAACTTAGTCTTCAGCGAAAGTACGTCAAGCTTCACCGACTCCCCTGCAAACCAAGCTTCGATCTCAGGCTTTCAGCAGCCTCAGCCTGGCGCCCCAATCATTTCAGAAGCCACCGATTCTGACCGGCCGAGCGTGAATGCCGCCGTTGAGGCTCCGTCGCCGAGAATGCCGCAGGCACAAGGCAAATATGGTTATGAGGCTTCGCACCTGCGGAATTCCATTGTTGCTGGGCAAAAGCCAGACTCGAAGCGGTTCGTTGCTCAAATCGACAGAGATGAGGATGGACGCACTTACTTGCAAGCCAAATTTCTGCGGGCAGTTGATCTGACATTGTTCGGTGTCGTAATTCTGAGCGTGGCCATCTTCGCGGGCTTTATTATTGAACGGACGGCATCATCAAGCTGGTCCAATCAACATTCCAGCAAAGGACTTAGAGCTCTGCGCGCCGGTAACTACAAGGAGGCGATTTCCGCTTTCACACTGGACTCCGGCAATTCGTCAGCTCTGTTCGGTCGAGGACTGGCCTTTCTTGCATCAGCACGTTACGAGCAGGCCCTGGCCGATTTCGATCAAGCAGAAGCGGCCGGCAACAAGATGGCCGTGTTGTCCTACGCAAGAGCGCGCGCATATCTTGCGATGGGGAAGAACTCCAACGCAATTGAAGCGGCTTCCAAAGCAATTGATGAAGATAGCAATCTCAGCGGTGCTTTCCTTGTACGTGCAACGGCTTACGCCGCCGACGGCAAGCTGAAGGACAGCATCAGCGATTGTACAAAAATGCTCACACATAAGGTACCGAAAGAGCTGGAAACTCAGTTTGTTGCCCTGCGAGCTTCAGATCTATTTCAGCAAAAAGAATATGAGGCGGCAAAGTTAGATTACGAATCCGCTATAAAATCAGATCCCAAGGAAAGCAAATTCTATTTTGGCCAAGGGTTGTGCTTACTTCGTCTCAATCTAAACAAGTCCGCTCTGGAAAGCTTCAACAAGGCGCTGGTTCTTACTCCTGAAAATTTCGAAATAAGCTATCAACGGGGACTTTGTTGTAAGGCCATCGGTCAATACAAAGAAGCCGTCGCGGATTTTTCTCAGTGCATTAAGCACTTGACCTACTTAGCTAACGCCTATCGCGAACGCGGCTTTTGTTACCTGCAGCTCGAAAATTGGAGTGCTGCCGTTAACGACTATGATTCCGCGTTGGCTCTTGTGCCAGTGTTGACGAAAGTGACAGAAGAACGACAGATTGCGTATGACCATCTACGATCAGGCAAAAAGCGAGAAACGGTAGCAATGGATTTGCCGGGGCAAGAGCTTACTGCAAGCCCGTTACCTGAAGATCCCCTGGCCTTAACAAAGATGGGCTATTTATACCTCCAGTCCGGTGCTACCGATCTGGCGATAACTTGCTTGACCAAGGCTGTTCGAAAATCGCCTAATACTGCGCAACCTAGAAGATATCTGGCACATGCATGTATGTCTAACAAGCAATTCGATGCAGCGGCGGAGCAGTTCCGAGCTATCTCGATGATAGGTGGGAGCATAGACTCAGATACGTTGGGTCTTGCACAGGCGCTTCTGGAGACGAAGCATTTTAATCAAGCAATCAAGGTATTGGAAGCCTTTCTAAGAGACAAACCCAATGAACCTCAGGCGGTCAGACTGCTATCGATAGCTTCTGAAAGAAAAGGAGCTGGTGCAGCAGCAGCAGCTGCTGCTGCT
>JADYXS010000057.1 GCA_021772155.1 Candidatus Obscuribacter sp. | reverse complement strand
TAGTGTGGCCTGAGCGCCGTGCGGTTTTCTCCCGTCCGATCACCTACACTCTTAGTTCAGATTCCTGACATTTGAATGTCAACTCATCATAAGAGCGCCAGCTTCGACTTACCGCAGGAAAGCACTGCCGTAACGCCATTCGGAAGGACATTCAGACAGGCCAGCCTTGACGGGATTGTTGTCGATATATGCTATCGCGGCAGCGAAGTGATCTTCATTCCGAATAAAACGATCGAAGTATTCTCTTTGCCAGAACGGTCCAGTTCTTGCCATGACTGAATTCGCCTTGTGTGCCGTGAAAGATTTCCATGAATGCAATATCTGCGAAAGGGTTTCGTCCGATCTCGGTGTCAATAGGACATGCACGTGATTCGGCATAACTGTCCAAGCATGGAGACCGTAGCGGGATCCATCGAAACAGCGTATTGCCTGCACCACAATCTCAGCGATGTCCGGCTGCGACAACCATGCTGAACCAAATCCTTTGTCCAGATAATCTTCAATGCGGCGACGCCTCTCGCTTTCCACTTGATCTGGCACCATAGCCGCGAGCTCGACTGCCCACTCCGTTAGGCACTGGCTTGGGAACGAATCTATCAGTCGAAAGGTGACGAGCTGAGGAATCGGTCCGCCGTCAAAATGAGGCAAATACCCGCGTGTATAGTGGCCTATCGGAGATTGATCTTCCTGCAAACGTTGACTGCACATCGTTTCAAAATCCATGCTGGTGCTCACGTATGAAAACGCTTCCACTTCGTCAAAAGTTCAAAGCCCGATCACGAGCGCTTCCTTGGTCTCAAATGTTGCTCGCCACTGCCGGCGGGACGCCGGCGCTCCCAAGCTGCAGGCCAGCGCCCCAACAATCCGGCATGATCGAGCACGTTTTTATCGATGCCGGCGGGACGCCGGCGCTCCCAAGCTGCAGGCCAGCGCCGCAACAATCCGGCATGATCAAGCACGTTTTTATCGATGCCGGCGGGACGCCGGCGCTTGTACGGGATCTAAACCGGCGATGCTCGCGCTCCCGGGCACAAGCAGAAAAGCCTCGCACTTTTGGTGCGAGGCTTTTCCGGCCGAAGACACTGATGCAAGGCTCGGCCTAACTTATAAGAAACTGGAGCTGTCGGCTTAGACCACGAAGTACGGTGTCTCAGCTGTCTTGTCTCCGCAGATAACTACGATTTGATATTTACCAGGTCCGACATGAACTTGCGGAGCCACTACAGCACCATCGTCATTGGTCTTGCGAGTGAATACAACACCGCGGGACTCTTCGTTGATTCGCAATTCGACATCGGAAATGCCTTGCTCGTCAGCATCCTTCGCTTGAAGTAGAACACGCAGATTCTCTTTGTCTACCAACCAACCGATGTTAACTTGGATGTTAGCGGCATCCAGCTGTTGCTGGAAAGTACCGAGCGAAACCATTTGCGTACCGACACCGCGAAGTGCGCCAGCTGGCACCATTTGCTGCCATGACATTGCAGCGAGCATGTCTTGCCATGTGTTGATGGCGGCTTCTTTGCCTTGACCAACCAGGTCTCTGAGCTTCAACACACCGACGTTGACTACGTCTACGGCTTGTTCGCCGAGCATTCGTCCAGTCACACGCTTGAGAATTTTATTGTCATTCAACGACAGCGTCGCAAACTCAGATGCTGCCCACATGACCTGATCAAATTGGCTATCTTCGCCAGGAAGCGGAAGACTGCCGGCATTCTTCTGGCAGAACTTCTGAAACGCATCCGCTGCAGACATCTCGTCTTTAGCGTTCAATACTTTCGCCAGCTCATCCTTCAAAGTCTTCATTGTCAGCTCCTAGATACGCGACTCATCTTTTTCCATCTGTTCTCTGAAGGCTTTCAGAGTTCGGACAATCTTCTTGTCGACCGTATCTATACTCTTGGGGTCCATTTTTAGACATGAAATCAAATCTTCTCTTTTATATCCTTGGACATACTTCAAAATGAAGCAGGTGCGGTGAATTCCCGTCGGGAGCTCAGCCAAAACCCGCTGGATTAAATCCTTCATAAGTGCGCTGGCGGCCGGATCTTCATCTGAGCCTCCGCTGCCGGCGAGTTTTGCTTCCCAACCGAACATGTCCTCGGCGCTGCGACCATCGTCTTCATCAAATAATGAATCTAAGGAAGTCGTTCGGAATTGCCCGATATTCCCGGTAGCCTCTTCATCAAAGGTCTTTCCGGGCACAATCGTCTTCACGTTCATGCTGGTTCCGTCGTAGGTAAGCTCCCGAGCAGCCTCGGCCATCTCGGCATAACGTTCCATAGGGCGAGCATCTTCGCGCTTGCGCAGAATCACTTTGTGATAGCGCTCGAGATTTTGAGCAATAGCCTTGTTGCAGGCGCCGAGGCAATAGAGTGCCAGATTGGCGTCCGGGTGAGTTGGGTCAAAATGCTGAGTCACTAAGACCAGAGCATTCTGGAGAATATCCTCTATATCCTCATCGGTGGACAAGCGTGCCCGCGAACGGATATAACGCATCATTCGCTGCGGCGCAAAAGCCATCTCTCCTCTTAAAAAC
>JADYXS010000458.1 GCA_021772155.1 Candidatus Obscuribacter sp. | reverse complement strand
GGCGGGACGCCGGCGCTCCCAGAACCAGCAGCCTATGCAGTTACTGGCTTGGGAGTGTTTTTCAATTGACCTAAGCGAGAACGGGCAGCTTCCAATGTCTCCGGTCTCTTGGAGAAACAGAAGCGGACGTATTTATGCCCAAGGTCGCCCGGGCGGAAGAAGCTAGAGCCGGGCACAACTGCCACGCCGATGTCTTTGACCAGAAACTCTGTGAATGCAACGTCGTTGGCATAGCCAAATTTACTGATGTCGCAAAAGACGTAGTAAGCACCTTGCGGCTTAAAGTAATCAATTCCACACTCATCAAGAATTTTCAGCATTGAATCGCGACGCACACTATAACCCTTGCTAAGGCTGTCATAGTAGCTTTCCGGCAACTTCATCGCGGTGGCGCCGGCTCTCTGCAGCGGTGCAGCCGCGCCCACGGTGAGGAAATCATGGACCTTACGAATAGCAGCGGTCATTTCTGGAACCGCAACCACAGTGCCCAAGCGCCAACCGGTGACACTGTATGTTTTAGACAGACTATTAATTGTCACCGTCAAATCGCGCATTCCGGGCAATGACGCCATGGCAATATGCTTATTACCATCGAACAAAATGTGCTCATAAGGCTCATCGGTAAAGACTTTTACATTCCACTTCTGACAGACCTTGGCAATTGTCTCGAGCTCTTCCCTTGAGAAAACTTTGCCTGTCGGATTGTGCGGAGTATTCAAAATCAGCGCACGCGTTTTGTTACTGAAGGCTCTTTCCAGTTCTTCTTCATCGAAGCGCCAATCGGGCGGATGGAGCGTGACGTACTTAGGTGTTGCCCCAGCAAGAATTGCATCGGGTCCATAATTTTCATAGAACGGTTCAAAAACAATCACTTCATCGCCCGGGTCAACAAGTGCAAGCATTGTTGCAATCATGCCCTCGGTTGCACCACATGTGACGGTTATTTCGGTTTCCGGATCGGAAGTGATACCGATATAGCGCGCGTTCTTCTCAGCGATTGCATCGCGAAATGCTTTGTCGCCCCAGGTAATGGCATATTGGTTAATATCGCCGTTAATCGCCTGGCAAGCTGCATCTTTCAATTCGTCCGGGCAGCTGAAATCGGGCATCCCCTGTGCAAGGTTAACGGCATTGTGTTTGGCCGCTAATCTGGACATCTCGCGAATCACGGATTCTTTGAAATAACCGGCTTTTATCGAAATCTTTTGACGTGCGTCCAATTGCATTCTCGTTACCCACTGTTATGGAAGGTGCTCGTCCTTTCGGCTCAAATTCAACATCGCAGGAACAAACCCAAGTATGAACCAAAGCAAAAGCCCGATAGTGAGAATCGCCACGGCACAAAGATAAACGAGTTGTCCGTTAACTTCCATTGCTCGGCCTGCTTTAGCAGCCTAATGCTGCCACCTGACAATACTTTCACTTCAGCTTTTGAATTGTCGTTCCTGGGAAATAATATCCGAGAATCTCTGCATAGGTCTTACCCAACTTGGCTTGCCCATTAGCGCCCCACTGGCACATTCCAACACCATGGCCGGCCCCTGAAGAAATCAGGTGAACCCGACGGTCAGGCGTCTGCTTGATTTCAAAGCGTGTTCCGGGTACTTTGTCCCAGCCAAGTTTCGTGCCGATTTCGCTCCACAGCGTGAATCCACCGGTGCGCCGGTTGCCTAGCTGGATGCGCAGGGGACGCTTATGCTCGTCGCGCTGGAGAATTAAGGGCAGGTGCTCTCCAAAGGCATGACTGAACTGAGCCCACGGAATAACGCTGTCTTTGACCTGCAAGAAGGGCGAGCCCACGCAAAAGCGGCAGTTGGTGGATGCCAAATAAGGATAGAGTTTCGGCTTCAGTTCGAAGTAGCGCTGCCCAGCGCTGGTGCCGCCGGCACAGGTGGAATGGTAATAGATAGTCGCTGGCAGGTTCTTGTAAGTGAGAATCCTGCCCAAAACCGAGTCTACAGCTCTTTGTACAAGCGGACGAACGTAGGCGGTGCCAAGGTATGCCTGCTTCTCGGTAGTGTCACTAAGGGCATCACCTTGCTTGTAACGTGCAAGCAGAGTTTGAGTCAGCACAGCCTGCGCCTTCAGTGCTTCTTCCTTGAAATCCGGATTGGTTTCGCTACCGACAACTGATTTGACATAGTCGCGCAGTGGCGTCTTGTTGCGGATTAGAAGGTATCCATCACTATTAGGCTGGAACTTAATCGTGCCCGTGTATGTGCGCCTGCTGTCTTTGAGAATCACTGCAATTGTCGGCGTTGAACTGCCAAGGGTAATTGATCGAGCGGAAAATACTGATCTGCCATAGGTCTTCCGTTGCTGGCGCACCGACGTGGCATCAATGGATCGCATTTCAACGCCCCTAGCGGCTACTCTGATTTCATAGTGAGAGCCGGCAAGGAAGACCCTCTTTACCCCTTCTGTAATCACTAACGGACCTTCCACGACCACAGCGGCAGTTGCTGGTTTAGCTCCGAACAGCTCTACTACCACGTAATCGGGCAACGCATGCGCTGCGGCGGGGAACACAGCTGCAGCAGTCAGAACCAAAGCGAGGCTCCGAAACTTCATGGACAGCCGTTTTTGGCTTCGCAAAACGTAATTGAGCAACATTTCAACCTTATCAAAAGGATTCAATGCGACGCTGCCGATCCACAGCTCCAGTCAATCATATCCTTGAGGTAGCGCTTTGCAGCTCAACAAGATTGTCGCCCCATGGTTTTGCCGGCTCGTTCACCGTCCCATATGCCACCACGTATCAACCGTCAAAGTATCAGATGACACTGCAGTTGCCAGGTTTGGCACGGTCGGTGCACATCCTGGTTACACATCCTTGGCTGTGAATCGGCGCGTATGGTAACATGCAGCCCTGTATTCGATATGGCCCACAAAGCAGTGCGGAGATGAATATATGTCAGTGCAACTTTACGCTCTAACGTGGAGCTCCGAGGACAGATTAGCAATCGACCAGTGGCAACAAGCTCACGGCGACAAAGTCTTGGTGGTTGGCTGGTCACGAATCTTGCTTGAACCCTTGGACAAAGCCGTGCAGGACCCAAGCATTTTTGGGCTAGCAATCGAAGGAGTTGTCATCCGCGACCACCAGAAGTGGTCGCCTGATGCACTCCGAGAGACTCTCAAGAAACTATCCGGTGGAATGCTTGATCTTTATGCTGTATCGAACGGCGGTGAGCCTGTGGCAATGCCGAAACCTGTCCAATACTGATCTGACCGTCGAATGACATTGCTGGCGATGGCCGCGACAATTTTCGTCGGTTCGCTGGTGGCCGGATTTCTCGGTGCCCTGACCGGACTTGGCGGCGGCGTTGTAATCGTACCCTTGCTCACGCTCGGTTTCGGCGTAGATTTGAGGGATGCCATTGGCATATCGCTCATCAGCATTATCGCAACGTCTTCCGGCGCTGCAGTCGCTTTTGTCCGCGAAGGTTATACCAATGTGCGCATAGGCATGGTGCTGGAGGTCGGCACCACATTCGGTGCGATAGCCGGGGCGTTCATAGCTGCGTACGTGGCGAAGTCCTTCCTCGGTGGCTTGTTCGGAGCCATACTTCTACTTTCCGCCTACTTATCCGTGCGCGGTCGAGCGCAAGGCGAGTACACCGGACCTTCGGACAAAGTGTCATCTTTGCTGCGCTTGAGTGGCTCATACCCAACCCCGGACGGGGAGCGAAAATACAACGTAACCAACGTGGTACCAGGGGCGATACTAATGTTTGGCGCCGGAATGCTATCAGCATTGCTCGGTATAGGTTCAGGTTCCATCAAAGTGCTAGCGATGGATCAAGTCATGCGTATACCATTCAAGGTATCGACCACTACTAGCAATTTCATGATCGGTGTCACAGCTGCAGCCAGTGCCGGGATTTACTTAAACCGCGGCTATGTCGAACCGGCCCTGGCAATGCCTGTAACACTCGGCGTGCTTGCCGGTTCACTGGTCGGTGGCAAAGTCCTAGTCGGCGCTGATGTAGCTTCCCTGCGCAAATTATTTTCGGCGGTGATATGCGTCATCGCGTTGGAGATGATCTACAAAAGCCTCACAGGAGGTCTTTGATGAGCGAACCAATCTCAAGTGATGCGCCAGTGCAAGACGAACGAATGATTGATTTGGCGATCAGCAATATCTTGCGATTCGGAGTAATCGTTTCCTCCTTGCTCGTTGTAGTAGGCGGGGCAGTCATGTTGGCGAAAGAGGGCAACCACCCTTATGTTGAAGGCAAATTCGACATGGAGCTTCGGTCTATTTCAGGAATTCTCGACCTTGTCCAGAAAGGAAATCCGGAAGGCGTGATTCAACTCGGTGTTGTCGTACTGTTAGCAACACCGTTCATGCGCGTCGCTTTTGCCGCGTACGCATTTTTACAAGAACGTGATTACAAATATGTCGTCATTGCGCTTACCGTTCTATCAGGGCTGACGTACAGCCTCTTCTATCACGGTCTATAACGAGGCGAGCATGGGAGCCGCCGGCGTCCGGCCGGCTTGAGTTTCTAGGGCGCGTCCCGGGCCTTAAGAGTAAATCAGATCACGTGAGACATGCTGGACATCCGGGATTCCGCTAAGTGCCATAGCGAGATCAATTTCTGTACGCAGCAATTCCAACGCCAGTCCTACACCAGCGTCTCCTTCAAGAGCGAGTCCCCAGATGATCGGACGGCCGAGCATTACGGCACGGGCCCCATATGCAAGTGCCTTCAAAACATCAGTTCCGCGGCGTATGCCACCATCGATAAACACTTCGACATTTCCATTCACCGCTTCAACAATTCGCGGAAGTACAGTGATGGTGGCAGATACGGTATCAAGTTGCCTGCCACCATGATTGGAAACGACAATTCCATTAACGCCACGCTGAACGGCCATTAGAGCATCGTCCGGGCGCATGATTCCTTTGACGAGGACCGGAAGGTCGGTAATGCTTCGCAGCCATTCAACATCTTTCCAGGTGAGTGCCGTCTCGTAGAGCGAGGCAATATAAGCGGCCAAGCCAGAGCCAGCTGCATCCGTGGGAAACTCGTCCATCGCCGACTGCATCAAGTTTTTGACACTCAAACCATCCGGCAGATGAAAGCGATTTTTTACATCGGCTTCCCGACGACCAAGCATCGGTGAATCCACAGTCAACACGATTGCCTTACAGCCGGCAGCTTCCGCCCGACGAACAAGCGACGCGGTGATGCCGCGATCTTTGTAGACGTATAACTGAAACCAGACTGGTCCGGTTGCTGCCTCAAGGACCTCTTCAATCGAAGAAGTGGACAATGTGCTCAGCGTCATTGCCGTGCCAGCCTTGCCGGCTGCGCGCACTGTAGCCACTTCACCGTCTGGATGTGCCATCCTCTGAAAAGCCGTCGGAGCAATCATCACCGGCATGGACAGTGGTTGTCCAAGAGCAGTCGTGCTGAGAGATCGCGCACTCACATCAACAAGCATTTTAGGACTTAGGAAAATGCGACTGAACGCTTCGCGATTTTCACGCAGCGTAATCTCATCGTTCGCGCCACTAACGTAGTAGTCGAACGCCTGCTTAGCAAGCCGCTCCTGTGCCAATTGCTGTAAATCCAGCAAATTGACGGGCATGACATCTGGTGTAACTGTCATAACCCCCCGCGTTACTTGCCTTTGCCACCTGAAGGTTTGCGACTACCACCGGAGGGCTTAGGTCTGCTGCCCGACGGCTTACTGCCAAAGCTCTTGCTC
>JADYXS010000457.1 GCA_021772155.1 Candidatus Obscuribacter sp. | reverse complement strand
CGCTGCCGAAGTCGCCCTCTGGGAGCAGCAGATGTACCAAGCGTACCTCGATGCCCGCGCCAAGCATCCGAGCCTTTACCCGGTGGCGCTCAACAAACCGCCGAACAAGCAAAGCGATGCCACTAAGGCCGAGCGCTTCACGCTTGCCCGCTATGCCGCTTGGAAGTTCGTGCGCTCACGCATGGAAGCCAGCGAGGAAGCGTTGAAGAAAGGTCTGCAAGGAGACCGCGTCGGTATCGGCACCTTCGACGATGAAGTGCATCCGTCTTATCCACTGACGGCGGAGCTGAAAATTCCGATCCGCAAGATCGAACAGCTCTCTTCCAAGTCGGGCGGTGGAACGAACTTCGAAGGACCGACGGAGAACGACCCACGCGTGGGCGCGTTCCAATACTGCATCAACGAGTTCCGTCGTTGGGGCAAGAAGAACGTCAAAACCAAGGTGATGATCCTTGTCTCCGACGGCGATGCTGGAATCAGCCCGGAGCGCCATGACATGCTGGTCAAACAAATGGCCGAAGCGGGCATGGACATCCACGTCTACGCCCTGGTCTGCGGTCCTAAGAGTCAGCTCACCAACCAGGCAACTGAATCGGTGCGCAAGCTGATTGCCGCAGTCAACCCTAACGACCCCGCTCACCCTGAATTTCAGGAAGCGGTGCTCTGGGCGGGAGACGGCGTGGCCATGAAAAAGGCCTTCGACCTCATCAACCGGCTGGAAAAGTCGTCCGTTGCAGGAGAGCCTGTGACGGTGGATAAAGACGTTCGCCGCCGGTTCATTCTGGCGGGGGCGTTGCTCGCTGCGCTGTTCATCCTCAGTGCCGCCTGCTTCAGAGAAAACCTATAACCCATCCAATCCATGAATAACTCATTGAAAACAATCGGCGCTGCAATGCGCAAATGGCTGGGACCACTGGTGATCACACTGCTGGCGGTCCTGACCATTCGGTCTGTGCAGCGACTGATGGTCTCCGGCGGATCTGCCGAAGATCTTTTGGTCTGCGGCGCCACCATTGGTGTCTTGCTCCTTTGGCTTGCCTTGCGGATCTCGCACTGGCGGTTTGCTGGAGTGGTGGCAGCCGTGTTCGGCGCGATCGTTGTTGCTGGCGGGCTCTGCCTGCTGGAGCATCGTTCCGAGCAGGTCGATAAATACAATCAAGCCATGGTCGCGCTCGATGAGCACGACCTTCCGAAGGTGCTCAAGCTTCTCGACGAGTCGAGCGCTGCCTACAAGCGTGAGTCCTCCGCCGGTTACATCGAGCAGCTTCTGTTCGGTGCTCCGCGCAAGGACATCGAAGCCCGGGCTCGCTTTCACAAAGGCGTAGCCTTGGTGCAGGCGAAAAAGGCCAAGGAAGCAGTCGAGCAATTCTGGCTCAGCCTGCAACTGAATCCAGGCAACCGTTACTTCGGGCTCAACTCCGAAGATGCGGCCATCTGGGGCAACGACGCACTGCAAGCCAAATACAACCTGGAAAGGCTCTATCAATCGGGCAAAGCCAACGGTCAGCCGAAAGGCAAAGGGCAGGGCAAACCAGGGCAACAGCAATCGCCGAAAACTGGTGATGATCCTTCCAACCAACGCGGAAAGAAGGACCGCGACACCCTATAAGAAGGAGGAAACATGAATCTGTTCAAACATAACATTCAGTTTGAGCAACCCGAATTCCTCACCTTCTCCTGGATAGCGGTGATTGTGATCGGGCTGCTTGTGCTGTTCGGCTTCGTCAATCTTCTCTTGCTGCGTCGCTCCTACGCACACGAGGACAACATCAAGCGCACCACGCGTACTCCGAAATGGATCGGCGGCGTGTGCACTGCGCTCGGCTATGGGCTCGTTGCCTTCCTCTTGATGGTGGCACTGGCTGATCCTTTCGAGGACAATCAGCCAACCATCATTCCGGCCGGTTCGGTGAATCTGGTCGGTGCCTTCGACGTGTCCAACTCCATGGCCGCCGAGGACTACCGGGACTTGCTGCCGACCGCCCCATTGCCTGACGGAACGCGCCCTGCGCCCGTTGGACCTTGGGGAAGTCGGTTGGCGATGGCGCGCACTCTCTTCACCCACCAGGTGATGAATGCGTTGGCCGGCAATGAGATTGGCGTTGCGGTTTACACTGCTGACCCCTGGCCGATCTCGCCACTCAACCGTGATTACTCCACGCTGCGCGGAATGCTGGCTACAGGCTGGCTGCGTATCGGCGGAGCTCCCGGCGGTGGCTCTGACTTCATCGAAGGTCTGCGCGTTGCTGTGGAAACACTGCGCCAGGACTACGACCCGAAGAAGAGGCAAATCATCGTGCTGTTCACCGACGGCGGTGTTAGCTTCGAATCGGACAAGGAGAAAGAGGAGTGGGCGGAAAACTACGAGAACGCCATTAAAGAGGTGAAGGCCTTGAACGCGGAGGTGATCGTAGTTGGACTGGGGAGCACGCAACCCCAGATGGTGCCGGTGTACCATCCCCAAACATTGGAACGTATCGGCTGGTGGCCTCTCAAGGCGCCAGACGACCAGAAGGAAAAAACTGCCATTGACGCTGACGCCCTGCGCAAGCTGGCGGAACGGGTTGGTGGGAAGTTCGTGTATGTGGATCCGCAGAGTGAAGCCTCGTTGAACATCGATTGGGCTAACACCATTGGCGGTACCAAAGAAAGTCAGGGCAAGTTCTACTGGACATCTGTCCCGCTGCTTGCCGCCATGGTTTGCTTCTGTCTCCTCATGCTGCGCGCACTTGTGGCGCGCCGCAATGAAAACACGCCCTCACGCCAGTCGTGAGCGGCGTTCTCGATAACCCTAACTGTAACTACGTAACTCTTCATATCCTATGAACTCGCCAACTAATCCCACGCCGCTCAGCGGCCCCGCGTCCCAATTCGTCACCGACTGGAGCGCCTACAAGCACGAAGTCAAAAAAGTGATGGTCGGCCTCGACGACGTCATCACTCTGGCCGGCATCGCCATGTTCTCCAACGGGCACTTCCTGATGGAAGCCGAACCCGGCGCCGGTAAGACCACGCTGGCTGAAGCCCTCAGCGCGGCCATGAAAGATGGCGTCGGCGGCTACTTCCCCGGCACTGCCGACATGATGCCGATGGACATCATTGGCTCCAGAGCCTGGAACCCCGAGACCAAGCGTCTCGAGATCCAGCGCGGTGCCATCAACGAAACGATGAACATCGTCATCGTCGACGAAACGAACCGTCTCTCCCCGAAAACCGCCAGCTGCTTGCTGGAGGTGATGCAGGGACGCCGGCTCAACATTCAGGGCTTCTCCATGCCCATGCCCGATATGTTCATGTTGATCGGCACGCAGAACCCGATCGAACAGGAAGGCACCTATCCGATGCCCGAGGCGATGCTCGACCGTTTCGCCATGCGCCTCACGCTCCGGCGTTTGAGCAAAGAGCTGGAAATGGACCTGATCAATCGTCCGGCGGTCTACGCCGTTCGCCAGGCTGAAGCTGCCGGCGTTGTGCCCGCGCTCACCCCAGTGCGCATGGCCGAGATGCGCAATTACGCGCAGAGCTTGACCATCGAGCCGGCTGTGTCGGCTTACATCGTCGAACTGGTGCGCGCCACCAGCCCGAACTGCCAGGAGTTCGCCAACCACATGCCGAAAGAATTCCGCGATCTGGTGCAAGCCGGTTCCGGTCTTCGCGGAAGCATCTGGATGACCTCCACCGCCCGTGCCCACGCAGCCATGCGCGGCAGCGACAAAGTGCACGTTGAAGACGTGCAGGCCGTGGCTCCCTATGTCCTGCAGCACCGCATCTCGCTGACGCCCGACGCTGCCTTCAACGGCACCAAAGGGCTGCAGCTGAAGATCGTCGAGGCTCTCATCCAGAGCGTCCCGACGGTGCCCGCACGCTAACCCTCAACAAAGGAGGCAACATGCCGACTAACTACAATAAAGCAGCCGCCCTTGATCCGGCGGCTGCTTCCCGCCTGGAGGCGGATATAGATCGCGTCCACCGCGAGGCTGGGCAAGGCTATGTCGAGGTGGCACCACGCAGTCGGACGTCCAGAATTGGCAACCGACGCACGGTGTTCACAGGCATGGACGGGGAGTTCTGGCAGGCTCGCCAGTTCTCTTGGGGGCAAGATGACCCGCGAACGATCATGAGTCGTTCTGCGGCGCGAACCGGCGGCGACCCGCTGTTTTGCAAAGTCACCAAGCCTGAAACCCAGACGCAAGTGCACCTGCTCGGCGACATCAGTCGCACACTCGACTTCGGCTTCAGTCGCGAAAGCAAACTGTGGCTGATGGCCCGCTCGGCCGTAACCGTCTGCCTCTCCCTCAAGGAGTCGCAGGACAACGTGCTGCCCGCTCTTTACGCCAACAACGAGGTGGTCTGGACGGTCCCCCGTGCAGTATCGCCTGTCCGTGTGACGCGCACGATGACCCGCAAAATCCTCAATCCGGTGTACTCCACCGGTAAAGTGGATAGCGGGTTGATCGACGCGTTGCGCCGCCTGCCCCCCCGTCGTGGCGAGGTTCTGATTCTGTCAGATTTCCTCAACATGACAGCGGAACAGCAGGAAGCGCTGGCTGGTGTGGCACGCAGACACTGCGTGCGCGCCCTCGTTATCCAAGACGAGCGCGAACGCAAACTGCCGGAGCCACCAGCCTGGTGGCCGTTTCCGGTGCCGGTTCCGGTCTTCGACTTGACCACCGGTAAGCAGTCCAAATGGTGGCTCACAGCCAAAAATCGTGAGCAATACACGCGCGAATTCGAGGAGCACGAGCAGAAATTGTT
>JADYXS010000456.1 GCA_021772155.1 Candidatus Obscuribacter sp. | reverse complement strand
TTTATCCATTGTTGCAAAAAACTCCGCGTGAATGTATCAGCGACGCACAGCGCCACCACTAATTAAAAGATTGCTTGGAGAACGCCGCTGCCGCCGCCATGACAAGATCAGCTACAGGACGACCTGTCGCGCCGTCCGTACGCAATAAAGTGGTCACCATCTCGGGTTAAATAGATGCAGACCGCCGAAGCATTACCTCGTCCACCGCCAGCAGCAATGGGCTCTTCTATGCACGGGCGTATCGAAGTGGATGCGCTAAACGACAGCCAAGTCGGAGACCACGGTGAATTCTTTTTCGCATTTCATCTTGTGACCCCCTTTGTCCTTTTGTCGTGATTGCTCGCTACTTGAATGTACCGCATCGGATGCCGCTTGTAAACGTGGTTGCTGAAAATGTTACCTCGCTGTATCAAGCATAGGATCACTGTCCGTCAGCATCGATGATCGCCGTTTGGCTGGAGTTTCACTACATCATACAGTAGATCGCCCGCCGAAAAGAAAAATCCAATATATGGCACCAACAGCCCCGTTAGGGAGCCAGTTCGTGAAGAACTGGCCCCCTAATGCCCGCAGCCAGAAGCACGCCGTTGCTTCTTTAGACCAGATCAACATTCACCCACGCTAACACCTAGAGCCTCGGAATGAATTTCTCCAGGTTCTGCGCGCTGCCATAAGCGGCCTCGCGATACTGATTGACGACCGCGACATAGGCAGTCTCAAGCGCCTGCAACACCTGTTGAACTTCCGCGTTGACAGCCGCTGCACCCGAAGCTTTTGCCCACGCTCCCCAGGCTTGCTCAGTCAGAACAAAAGCTCGAAGGTCATCGATGTCCTTCTGTAGGGTCGTCGTTCCGTGGCTCGCAGCGAATACGGCCAGTTGTCCGCCACCGGTGAGGCAATCGCTTGCCCACAACATGGAGGCATACACCGCCCGCTGCCACTGCCTGCCGATCGTCGAGGCACAACCGGGCAGCAGCCGCACGTTGTCATCAAACGACTGGCAATATGACCGAAGACGGTCCATTATCGGCGTGCTGTAAACTGCCGCCACCTTGTGCGGTGACAGCATCATCGGATCGGCGATCACCAACGCCGCGGCGGCGATTCGCCCGCTGGGCACAACTTCCTGGTGATGGTGCAACATGCGCGTAGCGGAGATCTGCACCTTCAGCACTGAGTTAGCATTGGTCCGAAGAGAGGCGCGCAACTTGGTGATTTGCGCCTGAGTTACCTCGCCGAGGCTCCCATTCACCAGCTGTTGAAAAAGGGCGATCGGGTCAGTGTGCACGATTCCAGACTCAGACAGCGCAAGTTGCCAGCCATGCTGGCTGATACCACGCAGTCCGGAGTCGAGAAATTCCTGAGCCAGACAGCCATGCAAGTGCGGCGGTAGGCTTGGTGGCGCAGTGCCTTTAGAGGCACTTTCAAGCCGACCCTCCATGACGGCCTTGAAGCCATCAGCCACTGGCGCCCCGTACTTTTCACCAATGCGTTTGACGAACTGGGGAAAAATGAACACCATCTGCACGAACCACGAATCGTTGTTTACTCCCAGCGCGTCCAGCACGCCTTCGACGAAGTCGCCGGCCTGCTGCTGGTTGCCATGGAAGTAATCCACCAAAGCATTCAAGACCGCGCGATCCTCGAAGATTGCGTTGGCTAAAGCCACCGCGTTGATCGGGTGCGTTGCCAGGTTCTGCTTCGCAACGTCGATCCTTGCTTCGAACTTGGGATCATGCAGTTTGCCGACAACTGCAGCCTGAAACACCTCCGAGTGGCGCCCATTGAGCGTATGCGCCATGGTGGCACAAAGCCGGGCAACCTGCGACGAGTGCGGGATTGCATCGACAAAACCCATGAAGAAGAGGCAGGGACTGGACTTAACCGAGATGGCCGCCAGCAATTCGACTTCCCTGTTGCTGAAGTCCAGAGATTTGAACGAACCTGATTTCCAGATCCGAGCCTGCTCACCAAGCTGCTTCAGGAACAGAGCCGTGTCGGCAGCGAAACTGCTGGCCGGAGCGGGGTTAAAATCCGCGTCGCCGGAAAGCATTCCAAAGAAGTTGACGACGCGCGCGCGACCTGCCGACAAAGCGTCCAACAGCAAGCTGGATGCCGTCCCTGTGGACAGGAACGTGCGCAGGTCCTGCTCGGCGGCAGGTGAAAGGAAATAACTTGGGCCAAGTCCCTGAACATCAACCCAGCCTTTCAAGCCGGTCTGAATGCCAAGAATCTCGCCACGATCTGGTGAAAATTGAGTCATCGTTTTCATTCCTCTGACCAAAAAATGGTGCCCAGAGCCCCGGAGGACAATTTGGGCACCGCAACACAGTCCTCAGACGACCGCGAACATAACGTCGGAGCCTGGGCTCCATTGCTGTCGGGGCTACTTTCGCGCCACGCCGCTTTTAACCTTCCAGGTGAGGGCGAATCCCCCGAAGATCGCTGATAACTTCGGCAGACTGCGTCTTGCCGGAACGATCGAGATGCAGTGCCTGCATTCCAAAGGCTCTGGCTCCTGCGTAGTCGCTTGAACGCGAATCGCCAATCATCATTACCTCATCAGCCTCCAGCGCCAGTGCGCGACAGACTGCTGCAAAGATTTCGGGCTCCGGTTTCACCGCGTTGAGCTCGAACGAGAAGGCAATGTAATCGACCAGTCCGCTGAATAGCTGTCTCACAGCAGCGCCATATGGCTGTGCAAGATTGCTGACCACCACAAGTTTCAGTCCCCGGTCCCTGAGCTCGCTCAGAGCATCGAGAGCTTCCGGAAAGACAGCGATGGAGCCAATCTCCACGGAGAGATCACTTTGCAGCGACGGCATCAGCCCGGCAATTTCAATCTTTTTTGCCTCTGGAGTAAGCGCGTCTGCCAACTCCTGCAGACCGAGCGGACGGCTCATAGCCGTGCGCACGGCGCTGGCGCCCAGCATGCCGGATGCCCTTAAGAGGCGGGCATACGGATTTTTCTTTTTGCCAATGTAGCAAAGGGTGCCGAACGCGTCCAGAGCAATGGCCTTGAGCGCACCGGGTGCCTTCACGGAAGGTTTCCCGATGTTTGTGATGACAGTGGCGGTCGGCACAGAGTCAGAAACCAACTCCCGCTCACTATTTTCTCGATTTGTACTCATGATGGTGTTTGGGATCCTTGTTTGAGAGTTGGGCTTGAGCCCGCAATAGCTAGCCATTGCGGGCTCAAAAGTGCTGATTGAGTCGACGTAATTACACAGTAAGCCCGAGAGTTGCGAGCACATAAGCAGTTGCTGCCTGCATCGCCGGCTGATTTGCCGGTGGTTCGAACAGGTAAAGTGTCTGCATTCGCTTCTCTTTCATGAGCGCAACGGCGTTATCGCTGAGCGGAAGAACTTTACTGCGCACAATGTCACCATGCTCCACATCGCAAACAGCAACGTGGGTGGCATCACTCAACCGGCGCGCCAGGACAACTTGTCCAGCACTGCCTAACGCAAGACCGTAACCAACACGATGCCGACGCGGGTCGGGACGCTGCATTTTGACGTGAATGTCACAGCCCTTGAAGTCGCTGCCCTCGGCCAGCACATAGCTCCGGATGGCAGATTCGACGGCCTGCTTGACGTAAGTCATGCCATGCGATTCCGACAGACTCTGGCATGTCACCATCACAACGGCAGTGTGTCCAACCTGGAACGTCTTGAGTTCAGGCACTCCTTCCACATCCGAAATCCTCAGGCAAGCTTGGCTGATAGCCGCTTCATGCTCAACGCCGATTGAATGCTGCAGAAGCACTCGCCAGCCCGCCAGGAATAGGTCCTTGGCGGTGCGAATGATCAATGCTGCAACCAACAGCCCAAGCACGTATTCGATGACCCGAAAGCCAGTAGTGAATTGGGCGACGACACCAATGACGGTGACCGCTTCAATCCATCCGTCGCTTTTGGCTTCCTCACCATTTGCAACCAAACTGGCATGCCCGGTCCGTTTGCCGACGAGAATTTGATACCTGCTCAAAACCAGAGACATCAGGAAGCTGGAAATCGTAACCGCCAGCACCCAAGGAAAGCTGTTTCCATCGATGTGAACGCTCTCATGGACCGGCAGTCCAGGAAAACCTGCTCGCACGAACTCATCAATCGCCGGAACGAAGGAAATGAGCCCGATGACGCAGTCAACGATGAACTTACCTGCAGCCACGAAGAGCATCAAACCAATCAACAGCGACGTGAACCATTCCATGTTCTTGCGTCCATACGGATATCGACCGCCGCTGTTGCGTGCGGCAATCACAAGCACGGCTCCGATTGCCACAGCCTCCAGAACGTCAGCAACGTTATGGAAACCATCACCGGTGATCGTAGGTGAGTGGATCCACGTGCCTACGGCGATTTTCGCAGCTGCTTTCAGCATGTACAGCACAACGACCACGCCCGTTACGAAAAGCGGGTTGCGCAGCAACGGCAGCTCAATCAAACGGCGATACCAGGGAACATGCGGCTCGATAGACTCAAGGAGAAGCTGTTGGCTTCGACCAGCTTCGAAAGTGGCCACCTCGGAATCTCCTGCACGGGCCGCAACTGGGTGCAGACCGGTTTTGGCGATGAATACCGGAATTGGCGACTGCAAGACGGTGCGATTGACGTAGCTGCCCTGCCTGATTAGCGCCCCACGGGCCATCAGGATAAGCACAGCGCCGGTCTGCTGCGCCTTTTCAACAACGCCTTGAACGACATCATCATGGGTCTCCACGATGGTCTTGTAGCGCACGCCCTTGTCCTGTGCCGCCTTCTGCACAGACAGCATGACGCGTTTGGCGTCGTTGCACATCTGGTCAACAGCATGGGGCGAACGCCCGGTCGAGTCGGGCCAGGTGGTGTGGTAGAAGATGACTTCCGCAGTGTCATCGGTCAGTGTGCGGCATTCGCGCCACTTCAGCGCAAGCTCAATGCCTGCGGCAGCAGCGACAAGACCAGTGCCACCATCGCTGAAGGGAATCAGGATGGGACCGACACGCCTTGCCTCGAGCGCAAATTCATTTGCAGGCATAAGGGTGTCGAAGTTCCGGTCATCAATGCCGCGTCCGACAAGAAGTGAATTATTAGCAAATTCAGGTCGGCTGTTCGTGGCGTAAGTGCGAACCTCGAACAATTGAGTTCCCGCGAACTCGGCCACCCTTTGACGAACTCGCTCAACCAGAACTGAATTGGCTGTGGCGTGTTTTTCGTCTCCGAGAAGTTGCAGGGTGCTTTCATCGGTGGCGACGAAGACCTGCAAAGGTGAGTGCGAACAGAACAGCCGCGCGGCATCCAGGGCCATGCGCAGGGAGGTAAGGCCTGTTCGCGTTTCTTCGTAGACTACACAGACATGTTTCATGGTAGTTCTCCATCAAGCGCAATGCGATGACGAACACACGTAGTGCATTCGCTCATCAACGGCTCAAATAGGCACGCTTTTGGGGCGCGCTTGTTAGTTAGATAGACTCGGTTTCAGCAACGCTTGCCTTGACTCTTATTGGGTTATGAGTGCTGGTGTTGGGCTCTTGCTTCTGCCTGTTAGAAAATAAGTAAAATTGATACATCCAACTTACTCTCGCGGAAGTATATGTTTTCAAGTGAGATTTCAGTTCGTGAACATAACTTTTATGCGAATTGAGTTACGCCAACCATTACTACCTCTTCTAGTATTTCACCAGAAAAAAAGGCAAGGTGTCCGGAATCCCGAACACCTTGCGCAGTCTATTTTGGCGGCGGGTCCAGCGGCGGTCCCTTAGGAGGTGCCGGGGGTCCACACTTGTTGCCATCACAGTTCTTGTTCTTGCCAATTTTCCTGTCGTCCTGGCAGGTGCGCTTGCTCGGCTCGCCCTGGTGAGGGATGTCGAGCTCCGGAAGAATGCCTTCCTCGTAGCGCAGTTGAAACGTCACGGCGTGGAGTTTTGCCTCCTCGCCGTCTGTTCTCTTGACGCGAATCAGGTGGTCCAGCGCTTTGCCGTAACCAGCATATTCCAAGAAGTCTTCCACAGGGATGGTGCGGTAGCCCAGCTCGGCATAAAGTCGCTCGAGCTTAGCCCAGCGCACCTTCATGCCGTGAAAGCCTACGCACTCCCCCATGTACAAATAAGAGAGAGCCTCGCCGAAAACAGCGCCGGAACGGACGTACTGCTCGACGATGTATTCGCGCCGGATAGCCGCAAGCTGGTCGCGGACGGCGCAGATGAAAGTCCAAAATGCTTGTTTGATACACGTAAGAATGCGTATCATTGTGAGTTCTCCTGGGTGCAAAACCAGCCAGACACGCGCGGCGAAGGAGGCCAGACAGAAGCAACGAGCTTCTCATCGGACCGTCACTCCACCGCGCGCGCAGCCGCTCTGCTAGTCGAGATCGACGTACTCGCGGCACTTCGGAATGGTCACATTTGTGTGCAACCGTCCCTCAATGCGCGTTTTAAGAGCTTCGAGCGACTCCGGCTCGCCGTGAACGAGGAACATCTTGCTGGGCTTGCGCTGAAAAGCGCTCATCCAGCGGAGGATATCCTCGTAGTCAGCGTGGCCTGAGTAGTCCTTGAGGTAGGTGACGGTGGCTCGAACGCGCACCGGCTTTCCTGCAACGCGGACGTCGCGGACCTCAGGAGTCACCAGTTGCCGACCGAGCGTGCCCATGCCCTGGTAACCGATGAACACAATTGTGTTGTTCTTGCCTGGCAGGCGATTCTGCAGGTGACGCATGATGCGTCCACCGCTGGCCATGCCGCTGGAACCGACCACGATAGTCGGCTTGTTTGTCGGCTCATCAAGCTTGACTGACTGCTTCCAATCCTGAACCTCCGCGTATTCCGGAGTAGTGAACAGGTCACCGCTGAGGGAAAGCCGCTGCGCTTCCGGATTGTAGAGGTCCGCATGCTTGCGAAAAACCTCGGTGGCTTTGATCGCCATCGGGCTATCAACAACCACCGGCATCTGCGGAATCCGCTTTGACAGCATGAGCTGGCGCAAATCGAAAAGCACCGATTGGACGCGACCAACTGCAAACGCAGGAATGACAATAACGCCATGTCCGAATTTGCCGTCCGGACGCTTCGCGCGTTCGTAAGCTTGCCGGATCACTTCGGCAAAGGCGGTCTGACGATCGCGCCGTTCGTGCAGCTTGTCGCCGTAGGTGCCTTCACTGATCAGGTAATCTGCCTGTTTGACCGGAGCCAGGTTCTTGATGATTGGCATACCCGGACGACCGAGGTCTCCGGTGAAGACAATGCGGCGCTTCTTGCTGCCGGTGCCGATTTCAAGCGACACAACCGCGGCCCCAAGAAGGTGAGAAGCATGCGAAAAGGTCGCAACAACTCCTTCAGCCAGATTCAACGGTTTGTCGTAATCGACGCCCACGATGCGCTGGATGGCGGACTTTCCTTCAGCTTCGGTGTAGAGAGGCTCAACACGGCGCACTGCAACAGGCGCTTTGGGAGCGGGCGCAGCCGCGTGGCGAGAGGGCTTCTTCTTCGCTTTCGCCGCTGGCGTTTTGGGGTTAGCGGCCCGGGCGGCCTGCTGGCGATCATTGCGGGCGTTAACGCGCTTGGCGTCTTGCTCTTGCAGGAAACCGGAGTCGGGCAGAAGGATTGCTGTCAGGTCGCGCGTGGCGTGAGTAGCATAGACAACGCCCTTGAAGCCGTCCTTGATCAAGCGCGGGAAGAAGCCCGTGTGATCGATGTGCGCATGAGTAAAAATGCCGAAGGACAGGTCACTGGCTTTGACACCAGCAGGAAGGCGGTTTTGAAAGTTCTGACCAGGAGATTCCTGGTTTAGCCCGGCGTCAATGAAGAAGCGCACGGTGCGACCGTTGTCGCTGTATTCGAATAGATGGAGTGAACCGGTAACGGTGCGCGCTGCACCAAGAAAGTGCAAACGAATGCGCCGTTCGGTAGATCGGGCACGTTTGCGCCCAGTACTTGACATGTGTGTTTTCCTAGTAACGAGTTAAAGCCCCCTGCGAAGTGCAAAGAGCGGGTTAGCGATCAGCTGGCGGTGACTTATGACTGCGCGTTGTTTGCGCTACAAAGTTCAGAGATGCACAGTTAGATTTGTGTGCGGGGGATTTCTGTCGCCAAGATTGCCAAAGGTTGAATTACTCCTTTAACCTAACAGCCTCGAAGAGAGAATCACAACTGATGCTTGTTTTAGAATCCTCTTTGAAACGGTTCACGGAGGATGTCTCCAAACTTGTTAATTGGCGCGAACTGCGAGATACACGGCTTTGCGTTGTCAGCCGGTTGTCAATATATACAAGCCGCGCTAAAAGTCTATTGCAAGAGCGATCTCAACTTTCGGCCCAACCGCAGGGGATTTCAGCCACGGCAATAATCAAGTGATTCCCCACGCACGCCCGCGCGTTGCTTGTTTTCATACGTAGAATTCCCATAAGTTTATTTGTCATTTCGTTCTCACCTCACGCACCTGCGCTGGTTCCTCAAACCACACATTCAAGTACCAATTCGAAACTGTTCTTCGCCATTTAGGCGCGAAGCATTTTGGACTTGGTAAAAATGCGCGCTGCTGTTCGGATGAGATTTCGATGCTGGTAACCGTGCAGCACTCGCTGCATTTCGCCACGTCCCTTGCTCCAATTTCCACAAGGTCCGCGATGTTGCCTTAGCGGCAGCCGGCAATTCTGACAACCCCGCTCGGCGAAAGGGCTCCTCGAGCTTGTTCTTTCTGTGTTCCGGATAACCCAGTCGCTTAGCGATGGCACCGGAACCAATGGAGGCTTCAAATGATCCCATTACGAGACAACCTCAGTTGCCGGGCATTCCCCGCTGTAACTCTGGTTCTTATCGCTCTCAACTGCATTGCATTCGCCATCACGCTGATGGTACCTGAAAGTGCAATCGACTCCTTCTACATGACGTGGGCCGTAGTTCCGGGCAAGGTGGCACACGCCTTCAGCTCCGGCGACCCGACTCTCATGTGCGCGGCCATGGTAACTGTGCTCACTTCAATGTTCTTGCACGGCGGCTTGGCGCACATCTTCGGCAACATGGTCTTCCTGCAGGCATACGGTCGGTCAGTTGAAAGTCGGTTTGGCGCTTGGCGCTTCGCTGGCTTTTACTTGCTCGGCGGATTTGCCGCGTGGGGCCTGCACATGTTCACCGACCCGCTAAGTCCCATTCCGGCCCTTGGCGCAAGCGGCGCCATCGCCGCTGTGCTTGGCGCCTACCTCGTCTTCTACCCGAAGGCGGAGTTCAAGACGTTGTTCATGCTCGGCTTCCTGCCAGTGTTGGCAGTGATCCGCGCGTACTGGCTCTTGTTGGCTTGGTTCGGCCTGCAGCTGTTCTCGGGCATCTTCGGATTGCTTGATCCCAGCGAAGGCGGCGGCGTAGCTTACTGGGCACACATTGGAGGGTTCCTCTTTGGTGTACTCGGCGCTGCTCTGTATGCCACCCTCAAGCCGGCTTCCAACGTCTGCTATGTTCCGCTGTCCTGCAATTGTAGCTGCTCGGGCAAGTGCACCAAGAACCACAACCACAAGTGGGCGGTGCTCAAGTTCTGGCAGAGCAAAGAAGACGCCTGCGACAACGGCCATCACCATCACGACGACAAGTAACTGCCAGGCAAGGCGCGGTTAAAATATCGATTGCCTTTGGCAACCTTGCGTCTAGCGCCAAGCCTTAGCGTCCCGGTGAACAGCGTGTCACCGGACGCAATGCGGTCTGCGTGCGGCTAAACTCCATAGCTGGAGTTTAGCTTTTTGAGGAATTTTTACTATGCGATATAGCATACACCACCGGCATCGCAGGTAGCCACGGAAGACAGAAAGCTACTTCTTCGCCTGCGCGACGGCTGTCCGAGCGGTAACCAGACGTCACCCGATAAACTTTCCATGGAAGCTGAAAATGCAGATCCTTTCTGTCGTTCGGGTATAAAACCTGAGTAACAGCCATGCCATCTCCAAAAATGCAAATTACGCTCGGCAACGAAATAGACGATCGCTACGAACTAGTCGAGGTTATAGGCAAGGGCGGCTTTGCGGTCGTGTACAAAGCAAGGCAAAAACAGTTAGATCGGATAGTGGCAATCAAAGTTCTGAACTCAGAGATTGTCCAGGACAGCGAGAATCTAGCTCGCTTCGAGCGCGAAGCCAACACGATGAGCGCGCTGAAACACAGAAATATCTGCTCGCTTTACGGTTTCGGGCGCTGGCAAGAAGCACCATATATGGTGATGGAATATGTTCAGGGTAAAAGTCTGGAAACACTGTTGGAGCAAGAGGCGCCACTGGAGCCTAAACGCGCTATACGACTGATTAGGCAGGTTTTGGACGGTCTGTCATGCGCTCACAAAGCAGGCATAATACACCGAGATCTGAAGCCGTCCAACATCATCGTCACGGACGACCAGGACGAGCTGCCTCGCATTATAGATTTCGGACTGGCCAAGCTGATGCCCGGTTATGGCGTCACTTACCAACGTTTAACTGAGTCCGGCTATGCAATCGGCACCGTTCATTACATGAGCCCTGAGCAATGCACCGGTGAGCCTGTCGATCAGCGCGCGGACATTTACGCCGTCGGCTGCATCCTTTACCAATGCCTGACTGGATCCACGCCATTTACCGCCGATGATGGAGTGGCGCTGATGTTCCAGCAACTAAACGAACCTGCCCCACAAATCGCGCAGGAAATAGACACTGGCGCTGTCTACCGGGATCTGAACGAGTTCATTCAAAAATGCATGGCAAAGGACCCGGGCGAACGCTTTCCTGATGCCGAAACCGCAGCAACTGAGCTTGAGGCAATCGTTGCCCACAACAAAGACAATTTGCCACAAGCGCGCGCAAAACCAAAGGCTAACACCACAAACGGAGGGAAACCGGCATCCAGCAGCCGCAAAAAGTTTCCCCCGAAAGTAATATTCATCGGCGTTTCTCTGTTTTTGTTCTACAGCCTGGCAATAGGCGCTGTTCTTGTGCGAATCTTCTCAAATTCCCCTGATTCGGTCACGATGTGCGATCGCTACCTCGGGACCCGCTCTGTCACGGACTTGAAGACAGGTGAAGGATTTGAGTCCATGAAAGCAATCCTCAAACAGTTCGAAATAGATCACAAGCTGGATGATCGCCGAGCCAGCTTTCTATATCGACACGTTGCAGAACAGTATGCACGGAATCGAAACGTGGCTATGACCCAAGAATATGCTGATAAGTGGCTGTCCTTGCAAAAGAACCTCACTGACCGCGATCAAGCACATCGGGATTATGACACGTGGGTGGTGGTGATGCTTGCCGTGGAACGGCGCTGGGACGAGGCCATCGCAATAGCCAAACGGAACCAACAACAGTCGAAAGCAAAAGAGGCTCGCCAATGGGAGGATCGACTGCTGAGGCTATACGTCGACGCTCATCAAACGCCAAAGGCAATCGAATCTATCGAAAAGCAGTTAGCCGACCCGGCAATAGATCTGCACCGCCAACGCCTTCTGCTGCGCCAGGTGGCAAATCTCAAACTGGTCGAGGGGAATTACTCTGAGGCAGAAAAGATACTGAAGTCTGGCGGGACGCAGCATACCGATGTTCCCTGGCAGGACCTTATTGCTCTTTCCAGATCATCTCTGGCTCAACGTCGTTATGCCGAATCTGCCGATTTTCTCAAACAAGCTGAGGCGCGTCGTATGGAAATATGGGGGCGCGACTCGGTTCCCAGCTACAACATACTCATTTTGAAGATTGCCGCAAGCGCAGCGACTGCTGATGACAGCCGAACCCAATCACTTCTGCAATCCGAATTGAGATCTGCAATTTCTGTTTCCGACCAATGGAATTTCATCAACGATTTCGACGAGAGGCAGTGCACAAAAACACTTGGTGAATTTAGCAGCAAGGAGACGCTGGATTCGTTCAACAAAATTTTCAAAAACGTCCGGCATGTCGCAGACAAGTACGGCAATAGAACCGATGCAATATGATTAAGACCGGCACTGTCATAGACAATCGCTACACACTGGTCGAAGTTGTTGGCCAGGGCGGCTTTGCGGTTGTGTACAAAGCAATCCAACAGCAGTTCGATCGGATCGTGGCAATCAAAGTACTTAACTCAGATATCGCGCAGGACAGCGACAATCTAGCTCGCTTCGAGCGCGAGGCCCAAACGATGAGCACGCTAAAACACAAAAATGTCTGCGCTATCTACGGTTTCGGACGCTGGTTATCCGCACCATATATGGTGATGGAATATGTACAAGGGAAAAGCCTGGAAACAATCATGGAACAAGAAGCACCACTGGAGCCTCGTCGAGTCGCTCGACTAATGCGCCAAGTGCTAGACGGCCTTTCGTGCGCTCACAAAGCAGGAATAATACACCGAGATCTCAAGCCGTCAAACATCATCGTCACAGACGACGAAGCAGAGCTGCCGCGAATCATAGACTTTGGACTGGCCAAGCTGATGCCCGGATATGGCGTCACATACCAACGTTTGACCGAGGCCGGCTGCGCCATCGGCACAATTCAATACATGAGCCCGGAGCAATGCACAGGTGAACTTGTCGACCAACGCGCAGACATCTACGCCGTTGGCTGCATCTTGTACCACTGCCTGACAGGCTGCGCCCCATTTGCAGGCGAACATGGCATGGCGGTTATGTTCCAACACCTGAACAAACCGGCCCCGCACATCAACAAGAACACCGTCACGGACACAGCCTACATTGACCTGGATGAGTTCGTCCAAAAATGCATGCAGAAGGATCCGATCAATCGATTCGCTGATGCCGAGACCGCAGCAAGCGAGCTTGAAGCAATCATTGCTCGAAGCAACAACAATGCCTGTGGGCTAACAACAAAACCCAGGACGCGCGCCACAATCACAAGCACAACCGGATCTTTCCGGCGCAAAAAATTTCCGGCCAGAGCGATTTTCGCTGGACTCTCAGTAGTTCTTGCCTGCAGCCTGGCAATATACGCGCTGCTGATCAAGAATGAGCCTAAATCCCCTGATTCAATGGCAATGTTTATTAGCCATCTGGGAAGCAGCCGCTTCTTTGTCTTTACGGAGGGTCAAAAAAATGCCATTGAAGCCATTGTCAACCAGTATGAATTAGATAGGAAGCTGGACCTCCGCCGTGCCGCCCATCTCTACCAATTTCTTGCGGACCACTACGCACGCGAAGCAATGCCTGCCTTAGCAAGGAAATATGGCGAAAAATGGTTTGCTACTCAAACGAAACTTAGATACAGCGATCAAGTACAGCAAGACTTCGAGGGGCTGACGGTACGCGTACTTGGCTTGGAGAAGCGCTGGCAAGAGGCTTTGGTAATAACTGAACGCAATCTGAAGCAGAAACAGCTCCTTCCAAAACAAATCCACCAGTGGGAAGATCTATTTTTTACGACGTGCATAGGCGCCCAGCAAGTTCCCAAAGCAATCACATTACTTGAAGACCAGTTGTCTAAGCCCGGAACAGAATTGCAAAGTAAACAGATTTTGCTGCGCGACATTGCCCATCTACAACTGATTGATGGAAATTATCTGGCAGCAGAAAAGATACTCAAGGACGATGCCTCACCGCATAATGGCGGCAGTTGGAGAGTTTTGCTAGGACTATGCAGATCATCTCTTCTTCAGCACCGCTATACCGAAGCCGCTAACTGCCTAAAACAAGCTGAGGAAGTCCGAGTTAAGTCATGGGGAGTGCACGCCTCTCCGAGTTATAACATTCTACTTTTGAAAATTGCCACGAGTGCCGCCAGTGGCAGTGACAGCCAAGCGCAATCGCTGATAAAGACCAACTTGCAAGTCAAAGACAGCATTTCCGACCCAAGGGCATACATCAACGACCTCGACCAACGGTTATGTGAGCAGGAAATTGGCGAGTTCCTGAGCCCTGAAACGTTAACCCTGTTTACTGCCAATATCAAGAAGGCCCGCTATGCCACCGATAAGTATGGCAGAAGAAGTTCGATAAGATGATTGACGTCGACACTGTCGTAGACAATCGCTACCGAATACAATCGGTACTGGGCACAGGCGCCTTTGGCACGGTCTACCAAGCGTGGCAGGTGCAATTTGACCGCGTGGTAGCACTGAAAACCCTGAACACAACAGTGCTTGACGAAGCGGACGGATTGGCACGATTTGAAAGAGAAGCTCGAGCGATCAGCGCAATAAAACATAAGAACACCATCGCCTTTTATGGATTTGGCGTATGGGATCACACACCGTATATGGTGATGGAATTCGTCGAAGGAATTAGCCTCGAATCGGTGCTGCAAGAAGAGGGACACCTGGAACCTGAGCACGCCGTGGCAATTGCCAAGCAAGTTTGCCAGGCACTGCAATGTGCTCATGCTCACGGCATCGTCCACCGCGATCTGAAACCTTCCAACGTGATGATTGTGCGATCACCTGGACTACCAGAGAGCATCAAAATTATTGACTTTGGTTTGGCCAAACTAATGCCAGGCTATGGGATACCAGCTCAAAGGCTTACTGAAGCTGGCGTGGCGGTTGGCACCTGTCACTATATGAGCCCGGAACAATGCATCGGCGGCGCAACGGTCGATCATAGAACGGACATCTACTCCCTCGGCTGCATCCTATACGAGATGCTCGTTGGCAAAATGCCGTTTGCCGGATCTGAAAACGTTGCAGTGATGTTTCAACACGTCAAAGACGAGCCACCGAGATTGCCCGAGGGCGGAACCGATTCTCGCATGCAAGCACTGCAAGCCATCCTGGATAATTCCATGGCAAAGGAGTTGAACAAACGATACTTCTCGGCACAGCAAATGGATGAGGACCTAGCTGCCATTGCAAGCGGCAACTACGGTACTTTAGCTGCAGCCGGCAGAAGTTCAAAACGCTCGCTGGTGAAAAAAGCGTTGATGTCGATCGGCGCAAACAAGCCACTCCTTACGGGTCTGACGCTTGCAAGCTCGATATGCGTGCTCATTGCAGTTACAGCAGGTGTGCTCGTCAAAGCGCCGGAAGCAAATCCCAAGAGTTCACCCGAGCTGTATACAAAGGCACAACGGTTCTATCGTTTAGCTAGAGAGGACTATCGACCCAAGGAACTGTTCACATCAGTGGAACAGGCACTTGATGCTCATCGACGAGATTCGTTGCTGACACTACAACAACATTTATCGTTGCTGAGAATCGCACAAGGGTGCTACCTCTATGACAACCAGACAGAACGCGCCCAGTCCGCCTGTTCAGAGGCAATTTCCTTGGCAACAACCGCCGATAAGGATGGCTGGGTAGACTGGCAACACCTTGCTCGATCAAGAGAGCTAATCGGTGATCTAAAGGGCGCCAAGAGTGTTTTGATGGCTGCTATGACCGAGCCCAACAGCACCTACGGGCCGGACGCACGGCAAAGATTGGTCTTAGAATTGAGTCGGGTCCTGACAAAGTTGGGAGAACTTGAGGAAGCGCGCAGAATTCTCAAAGACTTAAGTCAACAACACATCACCTTCGTTCAGGCCGCGGCCACCTGCTGGTACCAGCTTGGCGAAGCGGAATATCTCTTAGGTAACTACAAAACTGCCCGCGAACACTTTGCACGCTCAATTGAGTACGCTCAAGGCGAAGCTAAGGGCAAATTAGCACTGGCGCGCTGCGACCTAAAAACCATGGATCCAGGCCGATTACAAAACCTGCGCATTTTGCTTTCCAAATTTGAAGAAATGGCTCATTTCAAAGTGATGGCTAATGCCGCAATTCTCAAGATCGGTATTCTAGCTAATCTTGGGCAAAAGCCTGAAGCTGAGATCGCTTTGAACAGACTCGTGGCAGGCCAATGCCCGCTGTGGTCCGAACAGGAGGCGATCACCCGAGATGACGAAAATTACTGTTTGCAAGCACTTCAAAAAGCTGGTTATAGCGAAATGGAAGCGCGGTGTCGCCAATATCTTAAAGCTACTACGGCGCATCCGACAACTATGATTGAAGCAAGGGTTGTGCCGCGCTAGTAAATTCTGGCTTGGCAGACTCCAAGCCACACATTCAGCACAAAATCCGTCAGCGAACATTGGATTCAATTCGAAGCGCTTTACAGGCTGGTATCTTCTGAGGTTACCCCTTGCAAATGGTAAGATTTCATCCATGCCAAAAGTAGTTGTTTTGCCTGACCATGTGGCCAGCCAGATTGCAGCCGGTGAAGTCGTAGAACGCCCGGCGTCCGTAGTCAAAGAGTTGGTGGAAAACGCCATTGATTCCGGCGCGACGCAAATTGAAGTTGCCATCGCATCGGAATGCCGGGATCTGCGCATAGCGGATAACGGCTGCGGAATGGAACCCGAAGATGCCGTCCTGGCATTCCAGCGGCACGCAACGTCTAAGTTGCAAACCGCCGACGATCTCTATTCTTTGAGGACACTAGGTTTCCGCGGCGAAGCGCTTCCAAGCATATCGTCAGTTGCTCGTGTGACGTGCTTTACGCGAACCGCCGAAGCCGAAAGCGGCACTCGTGTTGACATTGCAGACGGTAAAATCAGCGCGCGGGAAACAGGTTGTTCTGTCGGCACAGTGCTTGAAGTAACGGACCTGTTCTACAACGTCCCTGCTCGACTGAGTTTTTTGAAAAAAGCCACCACTGAGTTTGGGCACATTCACGAAATTGTTCAAGGGCTTGCCGTGGCATTTCCAAAAATTAGCTTCCAGCTATTGAATCAAGGGGAAGTTGTCTTACGCACCTCAGGATCCGGCAAACTCGCTCAAGTAATGCAAGAAGTGGGGATGCTCACCGGTCGCGAAGAGCTAATCGATGTAACTCATGCCGACTTGCGCTATGGCATGGCCATTTACGGCTACGTTGCACGGCCACCGCACTCGCGCGGAGATCGCCGCGGCATCATGTCTATTGTAAATAACCGTCCTGTGCGCTGTCCGATCACCTACAAAGCTCTGGATTATGCATTTTCCGACTTGATTCCAAAAGGAAAGCATCCTGTAGGTGTTTTGACAATCACAATCAATCCCAAAGAAGTTGACGTCAACATCCATCCGACGAAGAAAGAAATCAAATATAGCAACGGCAGTGACGTTTATGTCGCCGTGCATCAGGCGCTGAAAGAATCGTTGATGAGCAGCCGCCACGCCGCGCTGGCAAATGTACCGCAAGCGCTGGAGCAGGCGGTTCTGGCGGCCACCGAATCAGCTCTGGATGTTCGTCAAGAAGAAGCTGATTACAGCGGCGTGGTTAGGGAAAATCTGCCGGAAGCCCAGGCACCATATGCGGTGCCATTCGGAGAGAATCCGAGATCAACTCATCAGCGACTGCAGCAAATCAGCTTCCGCGATAAGCTCGCTTATGCCCCGCAACCACAGACACCGCAACGAGCAACTACTTCCGCTATTGCGGATCCAATAACGCCAAGCCGGCCTAAACCGCCGGCAACTCTGCCGGCCGGCTGGAGAACAATTGGATATTTGCACAACACCTATATGCTGATTCAAACTCCCGAAGGGCTGGAAATTGTTGAGCAACATATAGCTCACGAACGTCTGATTTACGAGCGCTTGCTCAGCCAACAGGAAACACAAGGACGCATCACCGAGCACTCGCAAAGGCTGGTTCTGTCCGCCCCAATGAATCTGACGGCGGAACAGCGCGCATGCCTTACGGAACACATCGATGCGCTACGGGCACTTGGATTCGACTTCGATGTGCATGGCGACCAGGTAGCTTGTACGCAAGTGCCTTTAGAACTGGCCAGCAAGGACTACGCCGGTTCAGTGCAAGCAAACGTTGAAAAGCTGCTCGTGGCAGGAGTTGCAGATTTTCAGCTGGAAGCGACTAAATCTCTTGCCTGCCAAGCTGCGATCAAGAACGGCATGCCTCTTTCCGAAACGGAAATCGTCGAGCTTTTGTCAGA
>JADYXS010000455.1 GCA_021772155.1 Candidatus Obscuribacter sp. | reverse complement strand
CGACTTGCTCGGCCTGTTTGACTTCTTGCAGTTGTTTGTCGATTTGGCGTTTCTTGAGCAGCAGGGCTGCATGTTGTTTTTGCGCCAGTTCCATAATGCGATTGTCGTCCAAACTTTTGATTTTGAACCGAACCGAATCGAGCTCGTCGAGCATTGATTGCAATTGCTCGAACTGGCTAACTGCGATTTGCCATTGCTGCTGAACATCACCAAGTTGTTCTTCGTACTGTTTGTGCTCGCTGTTCTTCGCGTCCTTGCCGGTGGGTGTAAACCATTTTTGATACAGCTCTTTGATATTTCGTAAGAGATTTTGACCCTCTTCTCCACCGACGATGCTGCCCAGCTCGTTTTCCAAAGCAGCTTGCAGCGTGCGCTTACCTGATTCGCCGACCTTTAGTTCGCCGAAAGTGGTGCCTTGCTCTACCCAAAGGACGTTCCATATGGAGGATTCTTTTTTATCGGCCCCAACGTTGCACAGATCTTGAAGCTTTTCTTCTGCTTCCGATCCAGAAAAAACGCTGGCATCAGTGCGAAGCTCCGCGGAACCCTTGCGTCCGAATACTTTTCGTAATTGATAGGCTGTGCCCTTAAGGTCGAAGTCTATGGCGACTTCCGGCATGACGGACGAATTGTAAGGTTGAATCTGCTGTGTGGCTGTCGAGCTGTACTTAAGATGGAAGGCGGATCGGATTGCATGTACGATGGTCGATTTGCCTTCTTCGTTGTCTCCGGCGATGACGCAGATACCCGAGCTCAGATCCGACAATGTCACAGGCTGCAGAAATTTTCGGAAATTGCGCACGAATATTTTCTTGATTTGCATTTATTTCTTTCCTGCTAACTGTTTGTGTTCTAGGAAAAGTATTTGCAAAGCGAGATTGGCGATTTCCATATCTTCTGGATTTTCTGCCTGACTAGCAATCAGTTGAAGGTCGCGCACCGCATCCCCAATGAATCCGGAAGTACCTAGTTGCTGTAGGTCCTCTTCGGAAGCTTCGCCAATAAGGTTATCTTCCCTGTAGTCGAGATAGCGAACGAGAGCATCCCAACTTGCCACTACCTTATTAATGAGATGGCGGACCTTCAAGCTTGCCACACCACGCGGCGTAAGCTGTATGACAAGATTCTCGGATGGCTCGCCGAGCGCCAGGATCGCTTGATTTATGTCCTCGCTGCCGTGCTCGGCATGAATTTCCGGCATCAATTGGCGCCAGCGGAAATGTCCCACAGGTATTTTGGTAACCGTGGGCTTTTCTTTGTGAGCCACTATTTCAACAAGCAGAACATTTCCCGAGTCGTTGTCTTTAAAGCGGTCTGTTTCGTGCGTGCCTGAATACCATGTGCGATCATCTACTTTGTGAGTGCCGTGCCAATCTCCGAGGGCCAGATAATCAAGGTCTGCTTTCTCGGCGCGGCGGGCGCTGATAGTGTTAGGTGCTTCGCCACGCTCGGGTAGACGATCATCAACTGAGCCGTGCGCTAGTCCAATACGAATTACACGTGCGTCCGTTTTGTACGCGTCGAACCACTCAGTGACATCAGTCGAATCGTGTTTCCGTTGAAGTGGTGCTGGCAACACGATTGCTTTCCCGCCTAGTAATTCAACAGGATCCGCATTATCGAGCAACTTAATATTTTCCGGCAGGTCCATTCGATGCAATTGCCGCCAGACTCCTTCGGCAAGAGCGGGATCGTGGTTCCCTGGCATAAGCAGCCAGACTCCGGTGAAGGCAGACATTGCGTGAATGGTTTGCAGCAATGTTTTTTCGGCAATCGCAAATGAATCGAAAACATCTCCTGCCACTAAGACTGCATCGGCACTGTATTTGGTGGCAAGAGTTGCGATCTTCTTGATGGTATCGATCCGCTGTTGGCGCAACGGAACGGCCGCTTCGTCAGGGATGTTGCCGAAGGGCTTGCCGATTTGCCAATCAGCCGTGTGAATCAATCGGATGGTCAAGCAGGACCTCCTTTGGATGAGGGCCGGTGCGCGGTATAAATGCTGCCAGGCGAAGATCGTCTGTATCACTATAGGATAGCTTGAGCGCGCCGAGATCAGCTTAATCTCGATTTAGTGACGTTTGCATATATAGGCGATATGCATGGCAAGCAATTGGCAAAACCTATGTGAAAAACCGCATAGGGAGCTATAAATTTGATACCCGTCTTTTTATGTCTTCAATAATGTCAGCACCGGATGGTGGCGTCCCTGGGCGACCCAACTTTGCGCCGCTGGCAAAGACGGCTTGAGAAAGGCGGCTAAATCCTGGACGGAAGCCAGTTGCGAGCATCTCTTGATAGGCTCGATTTGCATCCCAGTTTTCACGAATTACCCGATACAACGCCACCATTGTTGCTGTGCGATCTTGCCCATGGAGACAATGTATATAGATCGGATAGCTGTCGTTGTTGTCTAAAACACGGCAAAATTCTTTGATCGCTGAATCGGGTGGCGCATTGAATACATCAAGGGGGATGTTGATGAACTTGATTCCCGCTGATGCCGCCAGTTGTTGTTCTTTGCGCACAAGGACTTCTTCGTTGCGCAGATTGATAATCGTACGCACACCTGCCGCTTTCAACTGTTCGATGCCCGCAACTGTGGGCTGACCTCCGCGCAATATCTTGGCGGTTACTTCTTTGAAGTTTGGAATTACGTTATATAGATCGCCATACGCACTTTTATCTGTCGACGGAGATTGTGTCATCGCCGGCCGAAGAGCGGCAGCTGCAGTTTCTGATGGGCCAGCTCGTTCGGAACTGGCAGCGGTCTCGGTCGAAATTGTAGTGGGATGAGTTCGGTTGACGTCTGCTGGCTGTTTCTCTTGTGTGCCCATTGCACCGAGGCTGCGCTGTCTTTCTGCGACTGCGGCCTGGAGTGATTCCAAGGGCGCGGCTAGGGCATTGTCAAGCTCTTGGGCGTCGTAGGCCAACGCGCTTTGTGTGAACAGTAGCGTGAGCAATAGCACGGCGATAGTAAGTAGTTGGAACACAGCTGCCTCGGATGCGCTGAACCACAAGACGGCTGTGTCTCTAAGCTGTTCCGGGGCTGAAAAGTTGTGGGACGCTTTTCTTGCGAAGTTCCTTGAATCCTTTTAATCGATCACTGATAATCGGGCATTCTGTCATCCGCTCAAAAACCAGGCTTATCCGCAAAGTGAGTAACCATCAACATTTGAACGGGTTTACCAAATTTTGGAACGGCAGGGGTTGTTAGCGGATGTTAATCGACTTGTTGCGCTTTGTATATTGCTTGTAATGCATTTCGCCGTATACTAATGCCATCGGAGTCTTAATCATTCCTTTATAGACATGGGGCAACGCGGGTTTACGTGCTCCAGGCACCCCGTCGTTTTCCGCATAGAACAGGAGGTTCTCTCGAATGAGGGTCGAACTAATTTATTCTCCCGGTTGCAGTACTTATAAGAAGGCGCTCGATGTCCTTGAGACAGTCATCGCAGAAGAAAGACTGCCAATTGCAATTGAGATGCAACAAGTAAGTGACGGTTTGGCACCTGTCATTCGCGTAAACGGTACGGATCTGGGCGCGCCGTCGCACGATTTTGACGGAGATCATTGTTCTCTTTCAAAAAGTAGCAAGCTCGTTGGAATCGGAATTCCTTGTCTCGACCAGCTAAGAAGCCTTCTAAGTCAGAAATGGAGTGAACTTACAGCACCGGCTGTCTAGTTGCAGTCACGGTTTAAACAAACAGCGCCCTACCGCGATTGGGCGCTGTTTTATATTATTCTGCACCACATGTACTTGTTTCAGCGATGTGATTCGACGCAATGCATCGCTCATAATTAGCCGCCGGCAATGCCTCGTAAAGTGGTGGCGCCCTTTTGGGAATTTTCCATCTCAAGTTATAAGTTTTTCGTCTGGATGATACTATGATTGGCTGCTGTAGGAGCCATTATGCCCTCATCCGCGACATCTACCATATGTTCTTTTCCCAGCAACAATTCGCCTGGTATTGCCGAGGTTGGAGGAAAAGGTTATTCCCTCATTCAACTAAGTAAGTTCATGCCTGTGCCTGCCGGGTTCGTCTTAACTACGCGCTTCTTCGTGCCGTGGTGGAGTGAGCTATCTAAGACAGATGAGTGGAAGCGGTTCTTGGCTGCCGGTAACGAACAAATGTCATTTGCATGTTCACAGCTGAAGAATCAAGTAATGCTGTTTGCTTTCAGTGACGAACAAAATTACCAGATCTCGAATCTGTTGCAACAGTTCCCTGATCAGCAGTTGTTTGCGGTGCGCTCTTCGTCGCCGGAAGAAGATTTGGAGGGCACATCTTTTGCTGGAGCTTATGAAACCGTCCTTGGCGTAAGTCGCAAAAATATTCAAGCCGCGGTAAGAGCATGCTTTGCGTCGTGTTTGGATTATCGAATTGTTGCGTACAAGCGTGAACATGGCCTGGACGTCAAATCACCTAAAATAGCGGTAGTCATTCAAAAACAGATTGCTTCTGAAGTTTCCGGTGTAGCATTTTCACTAAATCCACTGACGAATGACTTTGATGAAGCGATCATAAATGCCAATTTCGGTTTGGGAGAAACCGTGGTTGCTGGCGATGTCACGCCGGATAGTTTTGTAGTTGATAAAGTCAACCTGGTAGTCAAAGAATTCACCCTGGGCGCAAAGCAACGAATCATCAGGTTGGCGGCCGCTGGTGGCACCACCGGCACGGATTCGACTCCTGCCGAATCGCAGCAATCCTGTTTGTCTAAATCACAAGTGATTGAAGTGACGCGCCTGGTCAGCGCCGTGGAATCCAGAAACGCGAAGGCAATGGATATCGAATGGGCATTTGAGAACGGCAAGCTCTATTTATTGCAAGCTCGTCCAGTCACCGCCTATCAGCCATTGCCACCTGATTTGGTGACGCTGCCTGGGCGGGCGCGGCGCCTGTATTTAGATGGCACGCGGAGCGTGCAAGGAATTGAGCGGCCACTGTCTGAAATGGGCGCTTCGATGATTAAGCAGATGCTCTCACGCGTGAGCACGTTTGCTTGTGACCGAGACATTACCGACCACATCGATCGCACTTTGCCGTATGTCACCGCCGGCCGAGTTTATCTGAATTTGTCGAACGCCTTCAGCCTTTCACCAAAAGAGCAATTGGTGAAAAAGCTGCAGCTCATGGATCCATTGGCGGCTAAGGCCGTAGAGTCAGTGGATGAAGCACTGTACAAGCCGTCGGAAAATGCTTTGCGGTCAGTCCCGCTGTTGTTGATCAAACGGATCCCAACGCTCGTGACTCGCTATCTTGGTGCGCGAGTGTATCCGGAAAATACACGTGACGAGATCATGCGAGATCTTGAAGAATACCGACAGGAGTTGTTGGTCATCAAGGGAAGCAGGCTGCAATTGCGCGATTTCACTGAGCGCGTCATGGACCTTGTCGCGGAGTTGGTCTTCTCAAGATTGATTTTGGTACTTGCATCAGGTATCGGTGCTCTTGGAAAAATAACCAAGCTGGCCGGTCCGGAGCTGGCTGCTGATGTTGCACTACTCACTAGAGCCTTGCCGGGCAATGTAACTGTGGAAATGGGTCTGGAGCTGTACGACGTGGCGCAGACCTTGCCTTCCGATGCGACTGCTGACAATCTCGGTGAGCGCTTGCAGAAACGGGAACTGCCGCAGGAATTTTTGACGCGATGGGATTCGTTTATTGGGAAATACGGCCATCGCGCTCCGGAGGAGTTGGATATCGCTACGAAGCGGTATCGAGAAGATAGCGCTTTTCTGATAAATCAGCTTATTTCATTGTCCTCCACACGCGGGACTGATTTCAATCCGCGTACCAAATATGAGGAAGCGGTTAAAGCCCGTGAACAAGCCTTCCTTCGCATCAAGTATGTGCTGATGGAAAGAGGTCGCATTGATGCCATGAAATTCGATGCCACTTACAGAGTGCTTACTTCTTTTCTTGGACTGCGTGAGACTCCAAAATTTTGTTTAATTCTTGCCATTGACGCGATACGCCAGCGCGTGATAGAAGCTGGCGCGTACCTCGTTTCACAAGGGCGACTCGATTCGGTTGATCAAGTTTTCGAACTGTCGTTTGAGCAACTGTGTTCCGCGCTTGAAGGCCATGCTATAGAACTGCGAACCGTGGTGAACGCGAACCGCGTTCGCCGAGTGCGACTGAAGTTGAACACTATGCCAAAGATATTTGACTCGCGTGGTCGGATCATTCGCGCACCGGTGGTGGTGACAAGTGGCAATGAACTGGCTGGTTCACCGATTTCTCCAGGGTCGGTTAAAGGCACTGCTAGAGTGCTCCATAGTCCTGATGAAAAGGCGCTGAATCCCGGAGACATTCTGGTTGCCCGAGCCACAGATCCAGGTTGGACTCCGTTGTTTGCTACGGCAGCGGCGGTGGTATTGGAGGTAGGCGGGGTGCTGCAACATGGTGCGCTTGTCGCCCGGGAATATGGTTTGCCGTGCGTTGCCGGCATTCATAATGTCACGGAGCGAATCAAAGACGGCTCGACAATTGAAGTCGATGGCACCAATGGAATTGTGCGAATCCTCGACTGACGTGAAGCATTTTCTTTGCAGCTGTTGCGTGCCTGGGAGCTTTGATCGTTTCTAGAGGTCTACTTTGAGAGTTTGTCTGTCCTTCACTGTTACATAGTGTGACTGGCGATTTTTCCATTTCCATGTGGACTTATCGCTGTCCGATTCGTTGAATTTAGGAGAGCGTAAGGAGACGTGTACGACATATTTTCCGGCAGGAACGGTAATGCGATAGGCTCCCTGATCAAAGCGCCCACCGTAGTTGGCAACGGATCCTTTTGGGATAGGGCTGAACGGTTCGGCATACACTTCGACGTCTTTGGCAGAGCGTTCCTGGGAGCCGCTTATGGCACCAGTAATGGTGGCAGTCCCGTTGAGTCGCATGACCACCGAATTTGGTGATTTGGCTTTTACCCTTGTATAGATTATTGTCACGTCATGAGGCGGATTGTCGGCTACAACGTCCACTTTCCCTACGCGCGCATGTTTGTCGATCACAATACCGTCGGCATTAGTGGTGCCGATGGACCGAGAGCGAAACAAATATCCATAATTCTCGATGACACTCACGCGCACTCCTGGGAGTGGAATGCCTTTCGTGGATTCTACGACCTTTACATGGAGCACCGACTGATTTGAGATTTTTATCCTGATGGTGTCTTGTCGATTGGATAAATCAACTTCAGTTTCCCCGACCATATGGCCTGACGACTCTACACGCAGAACGGTGAGAACCGGAGGTAATTGAGTCAGCGAAAATTTTCCCTTGTTCTCTGCAGGGATCGAAATGCTTCGGTCAAATCCGCCTCCGATGGGTGTCGCGATCACCTTTACGCTGCTGGTCAATGGTTGGCCGTCCGGAAGTTCGACGATCCCAGTTGTGCTAACGAGTGGTACCGTGATTTTGATATCCGTAGATCCAGATGCGATGTTCTCTTTTCTAACCAATTCTAGAGCCCCTGAAAGAATGGCGATGTCGTAGTTGCCTGGCTGCAAATCAGGGGCTTCAAACTTTCCGGCTTCGTCCGTATTGGTCATGAGCCTCGTTTGTTCGTTCCTATCAGTGACACAAATCTGAAGTACTTGATTCAAAGAATTGCCTTGGGCATCTGCAACAAGCCCAGTAATTCGTTTCGGCTCCACAGGAGCGTCGGTAGCAGTAGTGCAACCGCTGGATACAAGGCACATTGTAAATAGAAGAAGTGTCGAGAGGCGCACAAAACTAACTGCTAAGGGGCAACACAATACTACCAAGTAAACTACCGCCTTTGGTATAGGGGCGCGTCGCGACGCGCCCGCGGTTCCAGCGGCTAGGGAACAACGGGCGGCTCACGAGCCGCCCCTACAGGCAGCGCTCTAGGTCCTTTCGTCGGCAACGCGAGAAACCGTTGCAAAAGTGCTCCGTAGCTCGATCGCGTTCATAATCTCACCTGAGCAGGCTTCAGTCATGTCAATGAAGTCCATCAGGTTTGTTGTGGTGCCTTGCTTGATTTCAGGCCAGTTAGGTGGTGGCTCAAGCCAGCAACCATTGGCGTCGAGCATGTGTGATCGGTTCGAGGAAAGTGTTTTCACATACTTTTCCGCATCCAACACTTTGAACAACGGATGGTATGGTGTTTCAGTTAGGCTGGCATGGCGGAACGTTTCATCAATATAGTGCTCGACTTCTACAGGCATTCCGAGCGTGGTGTCCAAATCCCATACTTGCCAGCTGGCAGCGGTGCCAGTCTTACAAATCAAGATGACGTGATAATCCCAGGTTATCGAACCGGTAGCATCTGCAGATGCCCGCTGTGACCAGAAGTGACATGAGCGGCTGTGGTTGGAAATGAACACCACGCGCTTGTCGACTAAAGCAAGCTCCGGATGCTGGCATAACTGCCAGACATTCTCTTCGCAGTAAAAAGGAGTGTAGAGAAAGCTCTCTCCGTTCATGCTTGATTAAATCACTCTGTGGATTTAAGTGGTTGCGGCCCGCTGCCTTTGATTGAGCAAGTGCAGCGGTATTCCTAGCAATAGTAGCGCGAAACCGGCGACTTGATGGGTGATGCCGACGCAGAAGAATGCCAGCGCGAAGTAAATCACTATTACCGCAGTGGCGCAACATATCTGCAGGCGTGGGTTGCCAGTGTTTTGTTCGCGGCGCAAAACCAGCAAGGAAACTCCATAGAATATCGCAAGGAAGCTGTAGAGGAAGGCGAACACCTCAGCCAAAAAAGTGTAAGCATCAGGGACAAGTCCGACCCGCGACAAGAGATTCGCGGCGCTTGCCACCAGGGTCATCGCGATGCATTGAAACCAGAGTGCATTCACAGGAACCTTTGCTTTGTTTACTTCAGCCAATTGTCTTGGGAATAGCCCTGTTTTGGCGATGGCGAAAATTATGCGGGCGCAGCTGAGCATCCCTCCGATACCGCATCCGACGATTGACGCTATTACTCCGGCCGTGAACAGTGCGCCGAATGCTGGACCGGCGAGGTAACTGGCGATCCCGGGGCAAGTTGCGGGCAGCTGGGAACTCGCGACAATCGCCGTAGCACCATCGGCGGTGCAAATGAAGTTTGCACTTCCTCCGACTGCCACGCTCATGGCGATGTAAATTGCTGCGACAGAAAGAAGCGTGAGGGCGATTGCCCGTGGGACGTTTCGTTGTGCTTGCGCGGTTTCGGAAGACGCACAGGCCGTTAGTTCAAGTCCTGAATAGGCAGCGATTCCGAAAATGAGGACGCTGGAAAGATTGGTGAAAAAGTCGCCCTTGCCAGCAGGAGTTACGGTCTGCATTACCCGCGTGATGTCAAATTGATTGGATTGCCAGACAAGTGCAACGAATCCGGCAGCCAGACCAAATTTGAGCAGAGTAAAAAGATTATTGATGTAGGCAACTTGCGACACACGAGCTGAATTCATCAATGTAGACACAATGAACATTCCAGCTATGCATATCGGACCGAACCAGAGGGGCGCTGCGCCCGACGAGCCCCAGATCGAAGTGGCAAGCAAGTTTGAGAATCCATTTGCCATGCAGGCGTAACCTGCAACGAGAGCGACCCAGAAAAGCCATCCGGACGAGAACCCGAGCAAGTCTCCGGCTTTCGGAAAGAGTTTTTTGAAGGCCAGATATTTGTAGACATATGGACCTCCGGCAGCAGGCACTAAGCGTGACAGTTCCGACAGTACAATTGCCAGCGGAATCGAGATGATCGCGCCGATAAAGAATGCTGCAACGGAAGCCAATGTTCCGCCGCGGGCGATCATTGGAGCATGAAATAGCCAGGCCATGGAGCCGATGATTGTGCCAACTCCGAGCATCCAGGAGCCGAAGCCGCTGATTCCGACATGCAGCTCCTTGCCAATTAAAGACGAGCGTACTTCTGGCGCGGTTGTTGTTATAACTGCCTGCATCGTAACCCCCGGCTGGACGAGCGCTTCTGGGCTGTCGTCTGGCGAAGGAGACAGGGGCGCAGGAGCAGCTAGATAATAATAGAGTTGTAAGGAGGAGTCACTGGGAAGATTCCCACTGGCGATGGAGCATAATTACGACAGGTGAAAATCTCGTCACGGGCGTCCGAAATACTCCTACTCATCACTTTAGTGTTGATGGTCGGCTTTACGCGTGTCTATTACGGCGGGCCGGCAGGTTTCATGGTCGTTTGGAAAGGCGGTTTCGGCTTTGGGGACACCTTGGTCAACTTGGCGGAATTCTCCACAATTCCTCCTGCAGAGGCGGTCAAAAAGCACCCTGGTGTGCTGTTTCAGCTTGAGGAAATGGGATTAATCGATTCCCCGCTGGAAGCAGGCAATAAGCGACGATCACATGGACAATTAAATCTGCGGCAGCCGATAAAGACGTCCCCTTCGGACAAAATGGCTCCTGTACCTGCTAATCATTAAACGGACTGCATAGATTCTTTCCAGCTGACATCGGTATTATTGGCAACTGGTTAACGCTCGGCATTTGCCCATTTACTGCCGACGGCGAATAGGAAGCACCGATGCTCTTCAACTCGCTGAAATATGCGCTGTTTCTACCGATAGTGGTGCTTCTCTTCTGGAAAAGCCCAGAGCGGTGGCGCGTCCCGATACTTCTGATTGCCAGCTATATCTTCTACATGAGCTGGCGACCGGGATACATTTTACTTATCGTCGGCCTGACGGTATTCAACTTTTACGCCGGTCGGTTTATTGCTGAATCGCAGACGCACAAGAAAGCCTGGCTTGGCGTCGGCATAATCGCCAATCTGGTCACCCTGATTTTCTTCAAATACGCCTATTTCCTGGATGAAGTGGCGGTATCGGCGCTCAAACCCGTAGGCATAGAAGTGGGCGCCATTCCATTTGATATCATTTTGCCTCTGGGTATTTCATTTTTCGTCTTTGAGTTCATTCACTATCTCACTGACATATACAGGGGCAGTGAACCGGTCAAGTCCTTTGTCGGGTTCTCGCTTTTTGCCAGCTTCTTCCCGACTCAAATTGCTGGTCCAATCAAACGCTTTCAAGACTTCGTACCGCAGTTTCTAACGCCGGCGAAGTTCAAAATGGAATACGTTGACGAAGGCATTTCGCTGATTTTGCTTGGACTGTTCAAAAAAGTAATGATCGCCGATAACCTCTCGCTGTTCGTGATGGGTGGTTTTTCGCATCCGGAGTTGTTTACAGGCATTGATCTGTGGCTGTTCGCTTATGCTTTTGCGTTCCAGATCTATTTTGACTTTTCTGGCTATACGGACGTGGCCAGAGGCTCAGCCAGGTTGTTTGGATACAAGGTTCCGATCAACTTCAACTTGCCATATCTGGCCTCCAACATCGCAGATTTTTGGCACCGTTGGCATATATCCCTTTCAACATGGCTGCGCGATTACCTGTTCATTCCGCTGGGCGGATCGCGGGGATCGAAGTGGCTAAACTATCGAAACCTTGTGATTACGATGACCTTGGGGGGGTTGTGGCATGGTGCTGCAATGCACTTCTTGGTCTGGGG
>JADYXS010000454.1 GCA_021772155.1 Candidatus Obscuribacter sp. | reverse complement strand
GTCCGAAAGCTGGCCACTCAACCCTCTCCGTTCGGAGGAATCCGGGCACCTGTTAACCGGCTTTTTGCGAAGCTGTTTTCTTTAAGGTTTCGCGCTAGGCTGATGACCGTGAACACTTTCCCAGACCGCGTGGCCATCCTGTTCAACGGACGCCACTTCCCGTTCACTGGCAAAAGTGCCGTATAAATCTAGTTATGCCTTCAACACATCACCAAGCTTAGGAGAAAACAATGAGCCGGTTTGAGGAACTACATAAGCGACTGGAGGAGCTCAGCCCTATCCCTGTCAACATGCCAAAGCTCTACCTGTTGGGTGACACGGGTGCGGGCAAGACGACCATAGTCAAAAGCATTCTCGGAACGGAAGAACTCAAGTTTCCTTCGGTACAGCAAAAGCGCACTACGGTCGCAGTCACGGAATATGTCCTCAGCAGGGACCTACCGTATAGAGCAACCTATTTGTTCAAGACGGAAGGCCAAATTGTCGCTCTCGTAAGTGAAATCCTTGAGATTGCCACTGAAAATGCTTACACACGCTATCGCAAGAACGATCTATCCACCGCCACAGTAGCCGAGGACTTGGAAGAAACCCCCGACGAAAGATTTCGGCTTCGATACATACTTACTGCCGAACAGTTGGAAGAACTGGCGAAGGAAATTGTTCAGTTCATGCCCATGCTAGATGCGGCGGTGAAGACGCTGTGTTCCGATCTACAAAGCAACGACGAAGAACTCGGTGTCGTCGTAGACATTGCAGTAGAGCAGCACAAGGAAGTGCTCGCCGCAATTCAGACCAAGATACTCGACCACATTCAGGCCAAAGTTTCCGAAGTATGCGATGGACATAGATTGTTTTCCGATGCTGACTTTTATCAGCACTCATCAGGTGCCCTGGAAAGCTTCATTGAGAAAGCGAAACTTCTACTATCAAGCACAAAAAACTCGATCTCCCCAGTAGTCGAATACGCAAGACTTCAAGGCAATCTTTTGGCAACTTGGTTGCCACAGAATGCAGAGCTTGTGCTTATCGATGGAGAAGGAATTGGCCATGACACGCGCGAAGCCAGCAGGCTTTCCGCACGGCACCTAGATTACTTCCATTTCGCAGACTCTATCGGTCTAGTTGAGGAATGCAAGAAGCCATTCGCATCTGGCGGAAAAAGCGCAATTGAAGGTGTAGTACGCAACGGCTATTTAGAAAAGTTCAGCTTGATCTTCACCAAACTGGATGAGGTCGAGGTCGGCGACGGCGAAGACTCGAACAGGGAGGATCAAATCCGGGCGGTTAAGAAAGGGTTGATGAACGTAAAGAATGCCCTGAAGGCGGACGGCGCGGAATTGGACATTGGCGCTGAACGCCTGTATTACCTATCGAACATGAATGATAGCCAACTCGACACACACAGCATCTCAGAAGCTAATAGGCTTCTCGCATCTATCAAGGCAAGGTTTGAGGAGGCAAAGCCGCAGTTCGTGCAACCGAGCTACGACTACGAAATGCTGTCCTCATATCTATCAAAGTCATCTGGCAGCTTTACTGCAAAGTGGAACTCCATGCTGAGTGCCAAACACTGGCAAACGGTCAAGGCATTTAACCGGCGGATGTGTTGGGAGTGGGATGAGTTTCGCGACATGAAGCCGGTTTCAGATTTTCACAGTGAGGTTACGAAAGAGCTTGATTACTTCATTTCTCACCCGAAGTCATGGAATGAATCTGCAACGCCGTCACTGCAACAGAGAAGCATTGCTAAGGTAAAGCAGGAGTTTTCTAAGCAGCTTCTTACGTTTGCGCGGATAGTCATCTTGAACAATTACGGCGACGGTTGGGACGACGCGATGTCGTTGAGTGGCTTGGGGTCTGCTGCAATCAGAAAAAAACAAATCCACCTAATACTCGAAGATGTTTTGCCAGACCATCGCAAGCCAGAGGCCATCAAGATGAAAGATTCGATCAAACAGCTACTGGCCTCAGCTATTGAAGTATGCAAGGCATAACCCGGCGCTCAAGCGGGACGCCGCAAAAGCGCGGCGCCCCTTAGCTCTACGTTAGGCATCAAAACCGACCATGGGCTGCGACTGCACATCCTACTTTCCGAAGGGAACCAATCCGGCCGACGTCGAGGAGTTCCTATTTTTGCTCGGGTTCAAACGAGGCAAGAAGGGTCCCTTCAGTGGAATGCTCGGCACTCCATACTCCTACTACAAAGACGACGACTACAAGCACATCACAGGGCTATACATCGAGCTCTACAGAGACAAAGATGAACAGGATCAACTCAAACTGTGGACTAGAACGACTATCTGGCGCAGCAAATACGACAGCGACTTTCATAATTACACGATAAAACAACTGCGCAAGAGATTCGGCGGCCACTTTGAGAGCGACTACGGTCGCAACCGCTACTTCCAGTTTGACGGGCCTGTTCGAGAAAAAGCTGAAGCAGGCGCGTACCGCGCCTTTAGCTTGTTCTTCGCAAACATCCAACGCGTAGATCATTTCATCGGATTCGCTAATTTGCTTGATGATGACAAGTACAAGATCCAAGGCATCGACTTCATGGATTCGCATAACCCGAGAATCCTCTCCGCCAACATCCTGATCCCTTTCATCGTGTCCGCAATCGAAGACTATTTTCGGTCGCTGTATATCGCGTTGCTGCGCTACTCTCCCAACCGAGAGAAAATTATTAACAATGCAAAGCTGCAAGGTGCAGAGATCGCAGCCATAGACAAGGGAGAGCTAACAGTTCCCGAAGCTGTCGCGAAGTGGATGAATTTCCAAGAGATGTCCAAGGTCAACTCAGCGTTCAAAGAGCTCAACACAAAATACGACATTCACGGCATTCTCAAACGCCCCTATGGCCGTCGCCACGAGAGTTTTTGGGAGGTTCTGAACCGACTCATCTCACAAAGGCATGCTTTGATTCACCGAGCAGAGTTGCAGACAGAGTACCAACCGTTTAAATTGAAATCTGATATTCGGCTAGTAGAAAAGGCTATGGCGCGGATCTACGATGAGCTCATTACATATCACAAATGGCAGCCTGTAGATCGTTGGGATTTTTGATGCCTAACAATTCATTCAAGCCGAAGCCGCTTCGCGGCTCGGCTTAATTCAGGCGTTGGGCCTCAAGATTCTCGCGTCGTGGAATAATGGCGCATGGAGTTTGATAACGATCCAGTTAAGGCCACAATTAACCTCAAGAAGCACAAAGTCAG
>JADYXS010000453.1 GCA_021772155.1 Candidatus Obscuribacter sp. | reverse complement strand
CGCCGAATTCGGTTTAAACTGGCATTCATGATCTCACTTCGCAACATAGTCCGCAGTTATATTCTCGGAAATGAGCCCGTTTTGGCTCTGCAGGGCGTCTCGCTGACAATTGAATCCGGCGAATACGTTGCCATCATGGGCTCTTCAGGCTCCGGCAAATCCACGCTCATGAACATAATCGGTTGCCTCGACCGGCCTACCTCCGGTGAATATGTGCTCGACGGGGAGCCGGTCCAGTCGCTGACGGAAGATGGGCTTGCCGAAATCAGAAATCGAAAAATCGGCTTTGTTTTCCAGCAGTTCAATCTCTTGCCAAGGATGAGCGCTCTGGAGAACGTCGCGCTCCCGCTGGTTTACGCCAGTGTTCCAGCTGGTGAACGCAAATTGCGTGCCGAGCAATCTCTGGGGCTGGTCGGTCTGGCTGACCGCATGGGTCACAGACCAAATCAGCTGTCCGGCGGACAACAACAACGCGTTTCCATAGCTCGTGCACTGATCAATCGACCAGCGCTTCTTCTTGCAGATGAGCCAACCGGCGCGTTGGATAGCCATACCTCAACTGACATCATGAATCTCTTGAAAGACCTTCATCATCAGGGAATGACAATCGTGCTGGTTACTCACGAATCAGATATCGCCGCACATGCGAAGCGGCTGATCCGACTTAAGGATGGCGTGATAGTGTCAGACTCGTCACCAGCCAAGGTTTGAGTGACAATTGAACGAATATGAATTTGCAATGTTTTATCGGTTTCTGTCGTCACAGTAACGAGTCTTGTAGTATTACTATAGGCAACGGTGTGATGGACGTTAGCTATGGAATCCCGGTCGTTAATCTTGGTTGCCGACGTGCCCGAGGGCGCCGAGCACATTAAGCGTCTCCTGTCGACGACACATGATCTCGTCATGGTGCACAACTTAACAGCCGCATCGCGGCTAGTTGAAAATGTGGATTTTGACGGTGTAATTGCCGGGATTCACTTTGACGATTGTCGAATGATGGAACTGCTGAAAGTGGTCAGAAAAGAACCTCGATACGCCCGCAGACCATTTGTTGTCGTGCGTATTTTACCGACGGAATTGCATCCGGACATGGAGACGAACGCCAAGACGATGGCTTCCGTACTAGGTGCCTCCGGCTACGTGACCATTGAAGATGCCGATGGGGAACCAGATGCAGATGTGGGTTTGCGGTCGCTGATCGTTTCGCTTCTTAAAGTTAGTCAGCCCGCAGAGCATCGATAGGATTTAGGCGCGCCGCCTGACGCGCAGGATAAATTCCGAAGAACATGCCGATTACAATCGAAACTCCGAACGAAAGCATTACTGAGCTTGGTGTTACAACAGTTGTCCATTTTGCGAAATATGCCACCGCATGTGATGCGCCTATTCCAAGTAGAATTCCGACTATCCCGCCGGTAAACGACAGTACCATCGCCTCGATGACAAACTGCCAGAGAATGTCGCCATGTCGCGCGCCAATCGCCTTTCTGATGCCGATTTCGCGCGTTCTTTCGGTAACGGACACCAGCATAATGTTCATGATGCCGATACCTCCAACCAGAAGCGAAATTCCCGCAGTGGAGCCCAAGAGCATGGTGAAGACCGTAGTTATCGAGTCTGCAGTTTGCATTAGTTCTGCTTGGGTGCGAAGCATGAAATCATCGTTTGCAGGCGGACGAATCTTGTGCCGCAAGCGCAAGACATTTGTGATTTGAAAGACAGCAGGCAGTACATCATCAGCGCTTTTTGGTTGCACCATAATGAATGCGACGGTCCTTCCGCGCGCCGGTTTGTAGCCAAACATTCGGTACATGCCGGTGGACAGAGGGATGAATACTTGATCGTCTTGGTCGGAAAACATGGAAGCACCTTTATGTTCCATGACGGCGATTACCTTGAACCACTCACTTTTGATCAACACTGTTTTTCCAATTGGATCTTCATCTCCAAACAGAGTCTCGGCAACCGTTTCTCCTAAACAGCAAACGCGGGCGTTCTTGTCCATGTCAGCTTCGTTGAAGAATCTACCGGTCTTCGGATAGAAGCTACGCACAAAAGGATAATTCGCGGTGACGCCGCAAATTGTAGTGTTGGTATTGAAATTGCCGAACTGTACCTGTTGTGGACCCTGAAGGCCAGGCACCACCTGTTCTATGGCAGGGCAAATTTTGGCCAGCGCGTTTGCGTCCTCCCAGGTCAGTGTGTTCGATGAGCCAGTTCCCATTGACACATGGCCTGCTGCGGCAGCTCCGGAGCGAACGAAGATTAGATTCGTTCCGAGAGTCTGGATTTGCTTATCAGTTTCGATTTTTGCGCCTTGCCCGATTGCCAGCAATGCAATGACCGCCGCAATGCCGATAATAATTCCAAGGACTGTAAGACCACTACGCATCCGATTCGATACGATACTTTTCCATGCCAGCTTAACCAGATCAAGTAGGTTCATAGATTTACAGTTTGTTTTTTAGACCGCGCGGCATGTCTGGTTTGCCTCCGCCGCTGCCACCACTGTTGCCGGAGCTGAAGATGTTCTTTTCGGTATAACCTTGCTCAAGCAGCTGCTCTTTGGTGAGACCGACCATGATCTTGTCGCCTTCTTTGAGCCCTTCTACGACTATTGTTGAACTATCCGTTGTGGTGCCAATTTTTACGGGCTTGAACTGTGGTGCATTGTCTTTGCCTGGTACGAAAACACCAGTTTTGCCTCGTTTGCTGACCACGCTCACCGTAGGAATTATCAGCACGCCGTTCTTTTTGCCTGCCGAGAATTCGGCGTTCACGTTCATGCCGGAAAGGAGCCGATGCCCGGGGTCATCGTCGATTGCTGAGTGCACTTCGAAGCTGGTGACGTTCTGCGTCACAATGGCCTCCGGTGCCACAAGCGTTACGTGCCCGTGGAACATCATGGTTGGATATGCGCTTGCTGTGATCACGACGGGTTGTCCGTTTTCAATGTTTTCTATATCAGTTTCTGAAACCGATGCGACCAGTTCAAGCCGGCCGGCTAAGGAGAGGATTGAGCTGGATGTGGCTGAATTGGTCGCGCTTGCTGTTGTCGGTGTCACAATTGCACCGACGTCGGCATATTTTTGTGCCACCACTCCAGCAAACGGTGCGCGAATTTTCGTATCATTCATTTGACTCTGGATAAAGTGCAAATTGCCCGCGGCTTGCAACATGGACTGTTGCGAGGCGCGTACATCCTCCATGCGCAGGCCTTCCTTGACCATGCTCAATTTTTGTGTGGCGCTTTCCGAGTCATTCATTGCTTGCGCTAAAGCAAATTCAGTCTGTTTTAGATCCTGTCGTGCGCGATCCAGTTGGGCATTGCTAACTTGCGCCTGGGTCTCGGCATTGAGACGATCCTGATCTGAGATTGCCCCTTGCTTGGCGAGCACTGCCAGCCTTTTAGCATTGGTTTCATCGCGCACAACCGCTGCTTCCATCGCCTTGACGTCAGCTCTGCTGCGGTTGCAGGCCATCGTGGCTCCATGCACCATTGCTTTGGCTTTACGCAGCTGGGCGTCAGAATCGATCAGTTCTTGGGGGCGGCTGCCGTGCAAAGCTTTCTCGTAGTTAGCTTTTGCTGCCTGGAAGGCTGCTTCTGCTGCCTGCACCTGGCCCAGCAGGTTACTGTCGTCCATCTCGGCAACGACTTGCCCGGCCGTGACTTTATCGCCTTGTTGAACATATAGATTTCGCAGCAGCCCTGTGTATTTGGGACTCAACTTAACCTGGTTATAAGGGCGAATGGTTCCTGTACTGCTTATGTGAACATCGATAGATCCACGTTTGACTTCGCGTATGTTGCGCGGATCAATGGACGGTTTGTTTGCTGTGGTGTATGTTTGCCAACCGAACCAGGCACCGACAGCAAGACCAGCCAAAGCTAATACGCACACGCTGATCTTAATTGCGCGTTTACGCTGGCTGCTTCGAATGACGAACAGTGTGTCAGTTTGATTTCTCGCTTGGACCATGCTTTTCCGAGTCTCAGAATCTCAGTTCAGTGTAGCACTTAGAAAGCCTCGAACAGCACCTTGCCAAT
>JADYXS010000452.1 GCA_021772155.1 Candidatus Obscuribacter sp. | reverse complement strand
CGGCGTCCCTGGCTGGATTCAATGCGGTTTGCCGTGACAAAATGGTTGGCTGACGACCGGTTGCACGTGTTGGCTTGCTCCGCGTTGAAGTCCAGATACCGTCAAATGCTCGGAGCCGATGGAGGCTTAGTCACCTTTGTCTACTTGAAAGCCAGCAAAGATCTCATCGCCGCCCGTTTAGCGTCAAGGCAGCATCATTACATGAAGGCTAGTATGGTTGAAAGCCAGTTTGACACGCTCGAGGAGCCGCTGGAATCGGAAGCCATAGTAGTTGATGCCGATTGCGAGGCGACAGCCATAGTCGAGCTCATTATCCGATCAACGAGCGATCCCCTTGGACTGAAGCCCAAGTTGTAAGCATGTTTGCGAACTGGGCTGGCGTATAAGGTTTGCTCAAATAGTCATCCATGCCGGAAGCCAGGCATTTCTGTCTATCGTCAAGCATTGCTCTGGCGGTGACGGCTACTATCGGCGTGTAACGGCCAAAATGTTTTTGAACTTCGCGCACTCTTTGAGTGCACTCCAGCCCGTCCATGTCGTGCATCTGCCAGTCCATCAGAATCAGACAGAAGTTGCCGTTGTCTCGTTCGAAGGCCTCGATGGCACTGGCGGCATCGGCAGCTATCTGGGCTCTGTAACCGTATCTCTCTAATAGAAAAGTGAGCAGTTTTTGCTCGGTCTTATTATCTTCAACGACCAATACGGTCGGACGTGATTCCATGAAAAACCCGATACGGGCATTCCCCGTTGAGTTCCATTGTCGCAAAGTGGGGAGAAGGTGAGCCCGATAATTCATAGTGGTTACCCTGACGAGTTGATTACGAATGCTGGCAATAATCGGAGTTTTTTTATTGGCTTTTGCTCGAAATCATCCGCTACCACCTGTTATGCAGGAACGACGCTCGCTTTTCAAGTGATGCGCGGGTTCGTTGTTCGCTATCACCCAATCTGCATCAGCGTCCCTTGCAACCATTGACTATACTTAGACTGGTCGCATTAGAATCAGCATCAAACAGCACGATGACCGGGATCGCATGGCAGAGATTCAACTCAGTATCCCCTATAGGAATGCCGTCACGCGTCAGGGACGCCTTATGGCATGGGCGTTATGGCCGGTCTGGGCGATGTTGGCGCCATTGTGCATTCTACTGACGCTTGCCGCAATTGCGGCCTATCCGGCGATTTTCCCGCCGGCCCTGACGGCCGGGCTGATCTTAGTTTCCTGTTTCACGATGGTCTTCGGCGCTCTCTGGACAGCTATCGCTCAGGACGACCAGATTCACGTGTCGCGTGAAGGGCTGTTCTTTCCCCTGGTTTTGTTGCCTAAAGTTGGCTTCACCAAATATCTGCCTTGGGATAGGGTGGTTGCAGCTGACCTGGTGGAGTGTGACCAGCGAAAGAAAATGCGACTGGTTTTGAAGGGATTCGGTGCCGTTGATGTGCCTTTTGCTGATATTGGTCAAGAGCAAGTAGAGCAGCTACTGCTGGCGGTGGAGGTATGGGCAGATAAGTGCGAACGCACGCCACATTTGATTGCTTATCAGCATGAGGTCCAGAATGCTACGAAGGGCATTGAAGGAGTCAGCTATACCCAAATGTGGGAGGAAGAACTGTCCCGCAAGTTCACAACCACTGCTTTCATACCTTTGGAGCCAGGGGCGGTACTGAAGCAAAGCTTGAAAGTAGTGCGCCAACTGTCTTTTGGAGGGTTCTCTGCCATCTATCTGGTTCAAGATGAACTTGGTGCTTTCATGGTGGCAAAGGAAGCCGTTATACCTGCATCTGTCGGAGATAAACAACGCGCCAAGGCACAGGAACACTTTGTCAGAGAAGCGGCCTTGCTGACAAAAATCGATCACCCGGGCATAGCTCGAGTCTTCGACCACTTTTCAGAAGGTGCTCGCAACTACATTCTTCTTGAGTATATTGAAGGGCAGAATCTCAGACAGCACGTGAACCAGCGGGGTGCTGTCGATAACCGTACAGCATCAAAGTGGGCATCAGAGCTGGCCCAAATTTTGGACTTTCTGCATCTTCAGGCACCACCAATAGTTCACCGGGACTTTTCCCCAGACAACGTAATGTTAATGCCTGATGGGAAATTGGTGCTGATTGATTTTGGTGCTGCCAACCACTTCGTCACCGAGGCTACTGGGACTATGGTTGGAAAGCAAGCCTACATGCCGGCAGAACAGTTGCGCGGAAAAGCTGTGATACTTAGCGACTACTATAGCTTTGGTGGCACTCTGCACTTCTTGCTGACCGGACATGATCCTGTGCCACTTGCCACCAGTAATCCAAGACTGTTGAATAATCAAACTTCGCCGGAACTCGATCGGCTGGTGGCGCAACTGACGTCCTTCGAGGCTGTGGAACGAACTGAGGTCGGAAAGAATCTCCAGGCGTTGGTGCGCGAGCGACTGGGAGTTGCTGGGGCAACAGTATGAGCGATGAGCTGATTCAGTTGGATTATCGAACTATGACGTCTAAGACGGAATGGTTGAAGCAACGAATGGCCGAAAGTTCGCAGTCTAACTTGGTCTACAAATTAATAGCTGGTGGACTGTTTGTGACTGGCCTGATCTTCATTATTGTCGTCTTTGCCCAGGCGGTGTCGGCGATCCTTGGCGGACAGGCGGGAAGTGCAGCGGAATATTTTGCGATGTCTGAGGCCAACAAGTTTATTTTCAACCTGGCGATTCTCGTAATTGGTGGCGCCGCACTGCCGATTGCGGCATTTGCGCTCATGCAGCCTACGCATCTGCTGCTAAGTGACTCGGGCATTCGCTTCGCGGCTCGAACTTTGCTATCAATAAAGCGAAAGCAGGTGGCGTGGAGTGATGTTCAGTCTATCGACCTGGTGCGCGGTGGTAGCGCGGGATCTGACGATAGCCTGCTGATCACTTCCACGCGTGGACGCCTTAGCTTGCGCCTGGCGGCAATTAGCCAGACCGATAGAACGCAGCTGCTCGAATGCATCAAGCGCTGGGCACCTTATGCAGTGCAAGAGCCTGCCGTGCTCCGTGCTTTGGCATCAAATCGCGATCAGACTTATACAGAGCTCTGGCTGGATGCCTTTACCGGTTCGCCGAAGCGAGACAGCATGGCGCCTTTGAATAAGGGCGCGATATTGCATGGCAAATATTCCGTTCTTAGCTACCTTGGCATGGGCGGTCAGGGAACGGCTTATCTGGCTGATGCCAACGACGGATCCAAGGTAGTGCTGAAAGAATTTATTCTGCCTGTTTATGTCGACGCCAATGTCCGTCGGCAAGCGTTGCGTTCATTTGAAAATGAGGCGAGAATTCTCAAGACGTTGGAGCATCCCAACATAGTCGAGCTAAAAGACTTTTTTGTGGCCGACCAGCGAGCATACATAGTTCTGGAATTTGTCGACGGTCCGTCACTTAAGTCGTTGGTGCAAGAACGTGGTCCGCTGGTTGAGTCTGAGGTAATTTCCTACGCTCAGCAATTGTGTGCCGCTCTGAGTTATCTCCACCAACAAGCACCTCCGGTGGTGCATCGTGATGTGACACCGGACAATCTCATTCTCTCAAGTAAAGGCGTGCTGAAGCTGGTGGACTTTAATGTGGCACAGCAGGTGAGTGCCGGGACCGCCACAAGCGTGGTGGGGAAGCAGGCATATCTGCCACCTGAACAATTTCGCGGAGAACCGACCACGCAAAGTGACATTTATGCAGCCGGTGGTACATTGTTCTTTCTGCTTACGGCAGAGGAGCCCGAGGCAATTTCCGTTTCGCACCCCCGAGACTGCAATTCTTGTGTCAGTCCAGCATTTGATGCCGTCGTGGCAAAAGCCACCAGCCTTGATCTGAGAACACGTTATGCTTCCGTTGAGCTTATGAAGGATGAGTTACGGTCAATTTGAAGTGCCGCCACTAATTGCGGAACAACCCGATGATTCAACCGTCAAACCGAGCCATAGTAGTAATAGCGGCAAGATTGAAGATGTTAAATGACGCTGGTCGGAATTGCACTGGTGACTGTGCTGAGGAAGCTCGTCGCGCTTTTGAGGCGGCCACTCTTTCGGCAAAGCCGCCAGCACCAGGCATGGCCGATTTGGATAAACGCTTTCGCCTTTTGCGTGATGTGAGCTCGACGGACAAGCATCAAGAGGCCGAGATTACTCTTGAACATGCTCTTGCGCTATACGAGGCCACTTTCGGTCAGGATCACCCATCGGTGGCCTATGTCATGCTTGCCTTATCCGACTTGTATCAAGAGCACGGGAATCCGCAGGGTGCTCAATACATGCGTACCTGGGCTGACGAAATCTTCCATAGTCCGCAGAATGAGCCTCAACACGAGTTCTTCCATCTGTTCGGGATGAATACAGCCGAGCAGTCCGAAGACGGCGGCCAAAGCTAGCCTAGCTCTAATGGAATCCAGAACCAAAATGTAGAACCGGTCCCGTCGACGCTTTCAAAGCCAATTTCGCCTAGCATAAGCTTGACCAAGCTCTTGCAGATGGACAAGCCTAATCCGGTGCCGCCATAACGACGAGTGGTGGATCCGTCCGCTTGTTCAAAGGGATTGAATAAATTTTTGCGGGCCTCCGACGCGATGCCGATACCAGTATCAGTGACGCTGAATTGAATGGTTACGGCATTTTTGCTTCTATGAGTGGGCTTGACGTCGATGTGGATTGATCCCTGACTGGTGAATTTGATCGCGTTGTGCACCAGATTCAACAGAACTTGCCGGATGCGAATAGGGTCACCAAAGACATCAGGAATTTCCGGATCGATATTCACGTGCAAATCCAGTGACTTCTGACCGGCAGATGTTTGAGTTGTCTGGATCACCTCTTCAACTACCTTGGCGACGTTGAAACGCATGCGCGTGATTGATACTTTTCCTGCTTCCAACTTGGAGAAGTCGAGCAAATCGTTAACTACGTCCAGAAGGCTCTTGGCCGATGAAAAGATATAGCTGGCTAGCTCTTTCGCCTCCGGGTCCAGTTCACACGTGAGCAACAGCTCCGACATCCCCAACACGCCGCTCATCGGAGTGCGAATTTCATGGCTGATGTTGGCTACAAATTTCGATTTGAGACTGTTGGCTTCCAGTGCTCGGTCACGGGCTAGTTGTAAGTCTTGGTTTAACGACTGCAACTCTTTGGTGCGCTGCAGGACTCGATCTTCCAGGATGTCCCAGGCTCGTTTTTGATCGTCGACATCGGTACAGGTGCCGACCCAGTAAGCAACTGCGCCTTCGGAATCTTTGACCGGTGTGCCGCAAGTTTTGAACCAACGAAATTCTCCGCCGGCTTCACGGATGCGATGCTCTACATCGAAGATATCTTCGTCGTGCGCTGCTTTTGCCCAGGTTGTAAGCGTAGGCTCACGGTCGTCCAAGTGCAGTGTCGAAATCCAGCCATGCCCGGTGAGTTCATCCAGAGTCCGACCGGTGAACTCAGTCCAGCGGCGATTGGCATACATGCACTTACCGCCAGCGTCAAATGACCAGACAAGATTCGGCAAAGCCTCGGCCAGAATGCGAAACTGCTCGGCGCGCTCTTGAGCCAGTAGCTGCTTCTCATCTTGGTCAGCGCCTGACTGGTTCATTTCCTCAAGCGGCTCATGGCCTTCGAACATAACGGGCTACCTATTCATTGCCTTCATTGTAGGCCTACTGGGTCAATATGGCGACAGGGGTCTTCGGTCTTTAGCATATGACGGAACGCCCGTCGACAAAAAAGAGCAAACGCTGACAGCTAGTCGCCCGTGTTCGGCTTAAAGTTCGGCTTTAAATCTGCCCAACAATTCAAATAGTCCTTTTGGAGAGTTTCTGTTTTCAAGGAAAATTCAGTTGGATGAAACACAAGCGAACTTTCGAACATGAAAGCCAGTGTGTCCCCAATGTATTGTGGTTTGAGCTCTACGTTCGATGCGCGCTCAAATGTGGCGGCATCTGGACCATGAGCCGACATGGCGTTGTGTAGGCTACCGCCACCCGGTACAAAACCTTCAGCTTTGGCATCATAGACGCCAAATACCAGTCCCATGTATTCGCTCATAGCATTGCGATGGTAGTAAGGCGGGCGGAACGTTTTTTCGGCGACTGTCCAACGTGGTGGAAAAATAACGAAATCGACGTTTGTTATTCCAGGCATCTCGGATGGGGACGTAAGTACAGTGAATATTGAAGGATCCGGATGATCGAAACTAACCGAGTTGATTGTGTTGAATAGCTTGAGGTCGTACTTGTAGGGAGCGTAGTTGCCGTGCCACCCAACAACGTCCAGCGGGCTGTGAGCAATCGGTGCTTCGAAAAGTTGTCCCTGGTACTTATTTACCAGTTTAAAATTGCCTTCGAGTTTCTCGAATGCGGCAACAGGAGTGAGAAAGTCTCGCGGGTTTGCCAGGCCGTTTGCACCAATTACGCTTAAATATGGCAATCTAAATGCCGGTCCGTAATTTTCTAGCACATAACCGCGCGCACTTTCTTCCAGCAATTCAACTCTGTATTTGATACCACGTTGGACGACGGCAATTTCTCCCGGGGCAATTTCCATCACGCCAAGCTCGGTATGTATCCGCACGGGGCCTTGCTCGGGAACGAACAGGAAATCACCGTCCGAGTTAAAGAAGTAACGATCGGTCATGGATTTGTTCGCTGCATAGATGTGCGTTGCGCAGCCGCGCATGCTTGCAGTATCTCCGTTCCCGGCAACCGTCACTAGTCCGTCAATGAAATCAGTCGGACTTTGTGGAATTGGCAGTGCATCCCAGCGTAACTGATTCGGGGTAGGCGGCACTGCATTGAACGGGCGAGTGCGGACAAGCTTGTTATCGATAGGCTGGAACTTACCGTGCAGCACCGAAGGGCGTATTCGGTAGAGCCAACTGCGCTGGTTTTCATGCCGGAGCGCACTAAATGCGGTGCCACTCAATTGCTCTGCATAAAGTCCAAGTGGGGCTTTCTGTGGTGAATTTTGCCCTTTTGGGAGTGCGTTGGCTACAGCTTCAGTCTCAAAGTGATTTCCAAATCCGCTCATGTACTCCAGTGCTGGTGGCATGTTGTGCCGACCCAGCTTGGACGGAGCCTTCTGGGAATCAACTTTAGCCATTTTTGTGCCTCTCTTTAAAGATTGCCGCGGAGCTCTTGTTCGCGCTCAATCGATTGAAACAAGGCCTGGAAGTTGCCTTTACCGAAGCCTTTGGCGCCCTTGCGTTGAATCACTTCCAAGAACAAGGTCGGTCTGTCTTCAACTGGCTTGGTGAAAATCTGAAGTAGATAACCTTCGGATTCGCGATCTACCAGGATTCCCAATTTGTGCAATTCGTCCATGTCTTCGTCAATTTTGCCAACACGATCAGGAAGAGCGTCGTAATAGGAACGCGGGACGCTTAGGAATTCGATGCCCCGATTCTTCAACTCTGCCACAGTGGAGATGATGTCGGCAGTAGCGATGGCTATGTGCTGAACACCGCCGGCAGTGTAGTAATCGAGATATTCTTGAATTTGAGATTTCCGTGCACCAATGGCCGGTTCGTTGATCGGCAGTTTGATGCTGCCAGACTTGTTGGCCATTACTTTGGAGATAAGAGAGGAGTACTTTGTGCTGATGTCGCTGGCGTCAAAGTACTGGTAGACATAGAAGCCGAATACTTTTTGATAGAACTCGACCCAGTGTTCCATGCGGTCGACTTCCACATTGCCAACTATGTGATCGATGATCAACAACCCGCTGTTGCCGGCTTTCTTTTCGAGCGGTCTGTATCCCGGTGCAAAAATGCCGTTGTAAGCATGGCGTTCGACGAACGTGTGCGTGGTGTCACCATATGTGCCGACGCAAGCACTTACGTAAGTTCCGTTATCATCGCGTTCTTCACGTGGTTCATAGATACTGGCCGCGCCGCGGCTTACAGCTGTTGCGTAGGCCTTCCGCGCGTCCTTCACTCTAAAGCCGACGTTTTTTACGCCGTCGCCATGCACATGAACGTGTTCGGCGATGTTTGTTTTCGAGTTTAGGCCGCTGGTCAAAACAAGTTGTACTTTGCCTTGGCGCAAGACATAAGAGACGCTATCACGACTGCCAGTTTCCAATCCCTTGTAAGCAACGATGTCGAAGCCGAAACCGCGGTGGTAGTAATAACAGGCCTGTAGGGCGTTGCCTACAAACAATTCGACGTGATCGAATCCCTCGATCGCGATTTCCTCAACCACTTGAGGTTGCTGTTTAAGCTCAACGCTTTCTTTGACCATCGGAAAACCGCCTTTAAGGACGAGAACAGGGCTAGTCAAACCGACTATTTTACGACATTACGAGGCGGGTTTGCGATCAGCCGAACGGTTGATAAGCTCTTTGGCCTCTTGGTTATCCGGCTCGGCTTTAAGCACCCTGGAAGCAAGCGCGGCCGCTTCGGCGCTCTTTGGATCTTTTTTCATTAATGCTCGTGCCAGACCAAGTTCAGCCGGAGCGAAGTTCGGCGTATGTTGGATCAGCAGTCGATAGTGCTTAATTGCTGAGTCGAACTGGCCGGCCTTGACCTCGGTTTCGGCTAACTTGAATAGGTACATGCCGTTATTTGTATTGTTTTCGATTGACGCGCGGAACTCGCCGACAGCATCTGAGTGCCTGCCGAAGTGGTCCTTAACTTGCCCGAGCATGAAGCGGACGGTGCTGGCCGTTGGATAGAGCTTTTGAAGATCGTTCAACTGAGCGACGGATTCCTTTTCGTCTGCCAGCCGCAGCTTCTTCCACTCGCTGTCTGATAGAGTGCCCTTTTTGGCGTGCTTGGTCGCTACGCGCCAGGCTTTCAGCGCGCTCGTGCCAATTTCTTGCTCGGCAGTGGAATCGAACCGCTCACCGAATGTGGTGGCAGTCGTGGCCATATCAGCGGCGGTCGCTGGGGTCTGAGCGAGGCTGCCACTGCCCTTTCCTACTTCGACATTGGCCAAGTGCTCCGGAGTGCGGGCCGTACCTGAGCAACCGGAAAGCATCAGCACGAGTATCGTGGCTGTAAAACTCTTTGGAAACATCTATTGTCTGCCTCTACGGGAGCAAGGGCACATGCCCCATTCCCTTTAGTTCTTTCGATTCATTGATTTTAGAAGCAGTTAGGCCTTTTCGCAAACCTGTCTCCGGTAATGGCGCCGGTACGACATCGAGATCTTCATCTGAGGAAACGGCATCTTTAGCATGCAGCTGAGCTTCTTTGGATTTGGCTAATAGAAAGTGAATTCGCGCGTTAACTCGTTGGAAGTATTTCGGTGGAACGGCGTTTTCGTAGGTTATCTCGATCAACACACGGGCGGCCTGATAATAATTCTTCCGTTTTTCAAGCAGTTCGGAAAGAGCGACCCGCATCATCAACTCTTTGGGCTTTTCTTGCTTGGCCTTTGTCAGGCGAGCAATGGCATCGTCCAACTGCTGGGGATCATCGCCGATGGCGGCAATCTGGTGGTAAGCAGCGTACATTTCCGGGGCAAGTAGAGTAGCTTGCACATACTCTTGTGCTGCTTCACGCAGTCGACCGCGCTTGCGCAGCGCGTCTGCCAGCTGAGCATGGGCGTTGGCCTCATTGGGAGTCTGGCGCACCTTTTGGCGCAGGGTCGCCAGCTCTTCGGCAGCAATTTGTGCTGCAGTCTTTTGTATGAAATGGTCTTGCGATGCTGATGATTCGGCTGATACCGTCTGTGGTATCAGCAGCGTTGCAGCGACAAGAGTGGCGAAAAAACTAAGCTGGTGGATTGATCGCATAATGCCGGTATGGTGTCCGACTTTGAACCTTTTGTCAACAGGAACAGTCTCATACATAAACCAAGAAGAAGCGCACTAAGCCCCGTTTTTGCGGATTAAGAGGCAATAATATCCCTCTATTTGCT
>JADYXS010000451.1 GCA_021772155.1 Candidatus Obscuribacter sp. | reverse complement strand
GCCTGGTATCGGGAAGGTCGAAGTCCATATTCGGTCGGAAGTCCGTTTCTTCGTCAGACGTCTCGGCCCAAGGCATCGCGCAATCCACAGTAAGTTCTCCCACCACGTCCGGTGAAAGGGGGAGCGGTTGCAGTGTACTTTGCCCGTATGCAAATAAAACACGGCGCTTACTGTTATCAATAAAACTTTTGTGCGGTCCGATGATGTTCGGTGCCCATGCCATCAGCATCAAGGCGCGGTCATTGCTTCCTTCACCGCCAAAGCTGCGCGCAGGCAAGTCCATCAAGTGAGACATAGCTTCGGCCAAGGGACGTGATAAGGGGCTGTAGAACTCAATCACATCGAACTCGTAGCCGAGCTCGGCCAGCACTTTTTCCAACACCATCAATGTCCAGGCGATGTCTTTATAGGTTGTCGTGCACTGCTCTTCTAAATTATCGAAAGTGATACCACTGAATGCACCGGTGCGAATCGCTTTTCGCAAATCTTCCATTGTCGGGTCGTGTAGCAGGATTGAGCCGTAGAGAGTGAAGAGCCAATCGCGCGGACTCATCACGTCCTTGCCTTTATACATCTCCAGCCGGCGCAGCACGATGCGTCGATGACTGACTTCTGATAGTTCCTCTTCGTTAGAAGCGAGCTTGGTGACTTCATCCAGCAACTTTTGCGCATTATCCAGGTCTCTTGTAAGCGTGTAGCAAACAGACAAGTTCAACTTTGTGTCAAAATCATCACTGGTGGCAGAAGCCGTTTCGAAATACGGAATTGCCTCCTCAAAGCGATGCAGCGACATCAGCGCGAAGCCAAGCTCATATATGACTACAGGCTGGTTCGGCATCTTCTGCGCGCAACGTTCAAGAAGCATTACCGCTATCTGCAATTCATGCTCATCAATCAATTTGAATCCGGCTTCGAACAAATTCTGAACATCTTCATCTAAAGCCTGATCGCTTTCTGCCAACTTATACAAGGCACCAGACAACTCAGCTTTACCCAACGCTTTCATCAGTCGACTGAAAACACGGAAGCCCTGCCGATCTTTGGGATACGTAAGCAGGTGGGTGCGCAAGATTGATAGCGCTTCGGGAAAATCGCGAGCGGAAATGAGTTGCTCGGCTCGCTGCAGTTCTGTCTTCTGCGCAGGAATTTGCTCACCCATTAGCCCAATTGTTCCGCAAGTTCACCGGCGTGATAAGAACTTCGTACCAAAGGACCGGAGTTCACCATCTTGAAACCCAGTTCCCAACCAACTTTGCCGAGTTCGTCGAATTCTTCTGGTGTCAGATAGCGTTGAACTGCCAGATTATTGCGAGTAGGGCGTAGATATTGTCCGAGGGTTAGAAAATCACAGCCGACTGCTCGTAAATCTTTCATGACCTCGATCACTTCGTCTCTTGTCTCGCCCAGGCCAAGCATCATTCCGGATTTCGTATGTATGCTTGCGTCAATCTCTTTGGCCATACGAAGAACTGCCAACGAACGATCATACTTAGAACCTGGTCGCACTTGCTTATAGAGGCGCGGCACGGTCTCCACATTATGGTTGTACACAGTTGGTTTGGCGGCAAGCACAGTTTCGATGCAGTCCCGTCGCCCCTGAAAGTCCGGTGTGAGAATTTCCACAGCAATGCCGGGGATTCCTTCATATAGCATTCTCACGGTGGTGGCAAAGTGCGCTGAACCCTGGTCGGGCAATTCGTCTCGGTTCACTGATGTAAGAACGATGTGACGCAGTCCCATCTTTCTGGCGGCCTCGACGATACGCACAGGCTCCGTCTCATCCAGTGGTTCCGGTTTGCCTTTATTGACAGCGCAGAATCGACAAGTGCGGGTACAAATGGAACCCATCAACATAAATGTAGCTGTACCTTTCGACCAGCATTCACCTTTGTTCGGGCAGCGTCCGCTCTCGCAAATGGTGTTCAGCCCTTGTTCTTTCAGAATGACGCGCACTTCGCGGTTCTCTTCTGTGTTCAGAACAGTGCGACGAACCCACTCCGGGAGTCTTTGTATAGGAATCGCTTCGTTATCTATCTTTGTATTCACAGCATACTCACCGGTTGCCTGACAGCTTACCACCGAGGGCTAGTATAATTGCTCGCCAAAGAGGGAGATCAAGCGATGCGCAAGACAATTATTGCCGGGAACTGGAAGATGAACAACACTCGCAAAGAAGCGCGAGAGCTGGCCTCAGAACTGGCAAAAGCGCTGAAAGGCAAAAGTGGTTTGCCCGAGGTGGTCCTTTGCCCTCCCTTTACAAGCTTGGCTGACACGGTCGATGCCGTTAAAGGCGCGCCTGTTGCCGTCGGCGCACAAAACATGGATTATCACGACTCCGGTGCTTATACCGGGGAAATTTCTCCGCAAATGCTTCTGGAGCTGGGCGTTACTTACGTCCTGATCGGTCACTCAGAAAGACGTCAGCTGTTTGGTGAGACAAATCAAACCGTTAATTTGAAGTTGAAGGCAGCGCTGAAGCAGGGATTGATACCGATTGTATGCGTTGGCGAAACACTTGATGAACGTGAGAACAATTTGACCGATGCAGTTGTAAGCCGGCAAACGGCAGCCGCTTTAGAGAACATTGACCTTGAGGCGCTGAAGCCTCTAGTCGTAGCCTATGAGCCGGTTTGGGCAATTGGCACCGGAAAAGTTTGCGAATCGGCTGAAGCCAATCGCGTCATCGCCATAATTCGCAACACGATTGCAAACTGCAAGCCAGGTGCGGCGAATTTGGCTGAGCAGACACCAATCCTCTACGGCGGAAGCGTGAATGCCAAGAACTCCGTGGAGTTACTTACGCAACCACAGATAGACGGTGGATTGGTCGGCGGTGCCAGTTTGAAGGTCGATGAATTCCTTTCCATTATTGAAGCTGGACAGAAACGACTGGTTGCCCTTGGCGCCAGGGCCTGAGTTTGCGCCAGGTAACCAGGCAAACACGAAGAGCGTTCGGCATGGGTTATAATGTCCGCCAGATCACGCGGAGAGGTGTCAGAGTGGTCGATTGTGCGGTCCTGGAAAGACCGTCTGCGCGAAATCGCAGCGAGGGTTCGAATCCCTCCCTCTCCGATTTTTCTGACTCTGGCGCAATGGCGCCATTCGTGGGCGCAGCCAGGCTGCGCCCTTAAGCTAAATGTGTTAATAGAAGCTTGAGGCCCTACGCGGTATTGCGCTTCTGGACGGTGATGGAACTGACATGGACCACTTCGACTCAAAACTAGAGGAAATTACCCGCACTCACAAAGAACTGCAGGAAAGGCTTGGGCATCCTGACGTGCTGGCGGATCAACAAGCCTTAACGAAGTTGGCGAAGACCGTTTCTTCAATTCAGCCTACCGTCGAAGCATACGCGCAGTACAAAGACACAAGAAAAGAAATTGAAGGCACTCAGGAAATCCTGCGCACCGAAAATGACAAGGACTATCGCGAAATGGCAGAGTCCGAGCTGGTTTCGCTCAGAAAGAAACAAGAAGAACTAGAGATTCGACTTCGTTTTCTTCTGTTGCCCAAAGATCCCAATGACGACAAGGACATCATTCTGGAAGTGCGCGCCGGGGCAGGTGGAGACGAAGCTTCATTGTTTGCCGGCGATCTCTATCGCATGTACATGAAGTATGCCGATCGCCTTGGCTGGAAGTACGAGCTGAACTCGCAAAACGCCGGTGAAATCGGCGGCTACAAGGAAGTTATTATCACCGTCCGCGGTGACGGCGTTTACAGCAAACTTAAGTTCGAGCAGGGCGTGCACCGCGTGCAACGAGTACCGGAAACTGAAGCATCCGGTCGAATCCACACATCGACTGCTACTGTTGCGGTGATGCCGGAAGTTGATGAGCTGGAAGTTGAGCTGGACGAGAACGACCTGGAAATTAGCACCATGCGCTCGGGTGGTGCTGGCGGACAGAACGTCAACAAGGTAGAAACTGCCGTTCGCATCGTTCACAAACCAACAGGTCTTATGGTGGCATGCTCGGAAGAGCGGAGCCAATTGCAAAACAAAATGCGCGCCAAAGAAATTTTGCGAGCAAAACTCTACAAGCAGCAGCTTGAAGCGCAGCAGGCATCACTAGCTGATTTGAAGCGAGCGCAAGTGGGCACCGGCGATCGTTCGGAGAAAATTCGCACCTACAACTTCAAAGATAACCGCGTCACGGATCATCGGCTCAACCAGAACTTTAGCTTACAGCAGGTGCTCGAAGGCGACCTGGAAAAATTGATTGAAGCGGCAATATTGGATGAACAGCAACGCCTACTGGATGACTCAGCTGACGATGCCTACCCTGGCTAAGACTGCCGAAGAGCTGTATCAAAGGCTCGTGCAAGTTGGAATCGACGAACACGAAGCACGTCGGGAAGTTGAGCTAATCCTTGAACATGCCACCACTTTACCTGTAGCTAAGCAAATGCTTTTGGCTGGAGAACAACTTGATCCGGCGGCACTGGAACGTATAGCCAAGATTGCCGATAAGCGCTGTCAGCGGATCCCACTCCAATATTGTCTTGAGCATACCTACTTCATGGGATTGCGCTTCAACGTTAGGCCCGGTGTGCTGATTCCGCGGGCCGACACTGAGACCCTTGTCGAAACTACCCTAAAAAAGCTGGAATGCATAGCTAACCCGAAAATTCTCGATGTCGGAACGGGCAGCGGAGCGATTGCCGTTTCCCTGGCACGCCTGCGTAGCGACTTGCACGCAGTTGCCATAGACATCTCGCCAGACGCGCTTGTCATCGCCCGAGAAAATGCCCAATTACATGGAGTAACCGAGCGTGTGAATTTCATTCATTCGGATTGGATGTCCTTCCAGCCGACCGGCCAATTTCACGCAGTGATTTCCAATCCGCCATACATCCCAATTTCATTGATCGCAGAACTAGCTCCGGAAGTAGCTGTTCATGAACCTGGCGAGGCCATTTTCGGAATTGATGAAGACGGCTTAGGATTCTACCGCCGCCTCAGTGATACCGCTGAACCGTATGTTCTTGCTGAAGGTTGGCTTATCGTGGAAGTCGGGCAAGGCCAGGCCAAGGAAGTGGCGCATATCTTCAGATCCGATGGCTGGAACGACATTCGGACGTATGAGGACCTAAACAAGATACAGCGCGTCGTTTCAGCCACTCGCGGCAGCCAGACTTCTTGAGAACATATTAGAAACTGCTAAAATGAAAAGGATCGAGGGCGCAGCTGAGGATACAGCTTAATGGAAGACGGCATAGTCAAGGCAATTTCCAGCGATGGCACTATCCGCGCAGTTATTGCCGCAACTACCAAAGTCGTCTCGGACGCTCGCGAACGGCACAATCTTTCATTCACAGCTACAGCAGCACTGGGAAGAGCTCTGACAGGAGCGGCTCTTGTATCTTCAGTGGTGGCTAAGCGCGGACAACTGTCCATGAAGTTTCAAGGCGATGGGCCACTTGGGAAGGTCGTCGTAGACGCGACACACAAGGGCACTGTCAGAGGATATGTAGAAAATCCGCAGGTGGAATTGCCCCTCAATTCACTCGGCAATATTGACGTTGGAGCGGCCATCGGTAGCAAAGGCTATCTGCACGTAACGGTAGATCACGGATTCGGACGACCTTACACCTCCACCGTCGAGCTAACTTCCGGTGAAGTTGGTGAAGACATCAACCGTTACCTGGTTGCCTCCGAGCAAGCCGGTTCCGTTGTCATCCTTGGCACACACTTAGATGCCAACGGCGTTGAGGCTGCAGGCGGCTTGATCGTTCAATTGTTACCAGATCACACAGAAGAAACTATCTGTAAGATTGAAAATAATATCGCCCAGTTTGGCAGCTTCACTTTTCTTATGAGCCGGGGTATGAGCCTCGATGACATCATGCATCGCATTCTCGATGGCTTCGAAGTCCGCCCGCTGACTGGGATAGAACCACTTAAGTTCCTCTGTCAGTGCACCCGGGAACGGTTTGTAGAAGCTCTTACCATTCTTGGGCCGCGCGAACTCATTGAGATGGCTGAAGAAGAAGGCCAAGCGGAAGGCCGGTGTCACTTTTGCAACCAGCTCTATCACGTAAGTAAGGACAACCTGCTTGATATCGCCCGCCGTAAAAACGCGTGATACCACTTACGATGCAGCCGGTGTTGGGCACGCCATGCGCTGCCCCGACAGCCGTTACAACGGCAAAACCAGCCCCTGGAGGCTGGCGTTGCTTTCCGGAGAGAAAACGCTCCGGTAACTGATATTGAAAAAAGGCCGCGTGAACAGTCAGAAGCTATCGATTAGACAGCTCTTTGCACCTTGCCAGCTTTGATACAGCTGGTGCACACTTTCATGCGCTTAACGGTCTTGCCGATTAGCGCTTTGACCGGCTGCAAGTTTGGCAGCCAGCGTCTTTTATTGTGCGGGTTCCAGTGAGACCGGAGGAACGTGTAGTTAAACCCGGTCGTCGGTCCTTTCGCGCATACGTCACAGCGTTTGGCCATGATAAATCCCTACCTGATGTTGAAACGAGCGACGTCTTCGCTCTTGGCAATCGCCTGGACTCTACTTCGACGCTCGTGGGTTGTTCCCTCGAGGCGCCGGTGCCTCACTCAGTCAGGGTTGAGACCTGATGAGCAACCATGTGCACCCATGCAAAGGTTGTGATTATAACATGACCCTAGGGGCGCACTGGCGTGCAACGACCATCCGGCAACAAAATGAGTATCAGAACTTTTACACTTATTACTAAAAGTGGCCGCAAACTCATGGTAGTCTGTCTTTTGCAGACCTTACCATGACAGGTTGATGAGTGCTTTTGGGGTTGTTTTCAAGCTGTCACCCCGATAACATCGTGGAAGTTTGATTGTTTTTGCAAGCTCTTGGGCAATTGGTTCTAAACTTGTTCAAATCGTGGTATCAATCAACCAAGGTCTTTGCAGTTGCGCGGCATCCTGGTAGGACGAATTAGGGACAAAGAATGGCACTCGTAAACTACGCCGCCAGGGAGATTAACTGCAAAATTGTCTATTACGGCACCGGTCTTGGTGGCAAAACTACCAACCTGAAGTATATTCACAGTCAGCTTGCCCCAACCACACGCGGCGAACTCATTAGCTTGGCTACAGAAACTGAACGAACGCTCTTCTTTGATTTCTTGCCCCTGGACTTAGGTAGTGTGCAAGGCTTCAAAACGCGCTTTTCTCTTTACACCGTTCCGGGACAGGTTGAGTACAACGCAAGCCGCAAGCTGATCCTGAATGGCGTCGATGGCATTATTTTTGTTGCGGACTCAGATCCGATGCGTTCAAAAGAAAACATTGAATCGCTACAGAACATGATCGACAACTTGCAAGAATACAACCTGACACTCGACAACATTCCATGGGTGCTTCAGTACAACAAACGAGATCTGGCAGGCGCTATGCCAATCGAGCGCTTGGAAAAAGAATGCAACGTGCGCGGCGTTCCGAGCTTCGAAGCGGTGGCTTCCGAAGGACTTGGTGTATTTGCCACACTCAAAGCCATCAGTAAGTTGATTCTGAACAGATTACAGTAGGGCTGCGCATGGCGCGCACCCCTACAAAAACGAATCAAACACGTCAGACTGCCCGATAGCGATCATACCGCTATTGTGTATACAGCGTGGGTATAGATGCGCGTTTCATAGGTTTAAATTGCCGGGAAGCGCGAAATACCTTAGTCTTGGTGCAGTGATGAATCCAACCACAGCAGCACAGTCAACTCGCGAGACAGACGTATCGGCCCTCGGTCGTGCTCTTGCAGTGGAGCGTCGCGCAAGATACATCGACTTTCACGGAAAACGCACAACGTTTTCGCAATTCATGAGGCAAACAGCGGATCGCCTCTGCAAACGCTTCCCTTCCGACTCCCGTTGGTCCACCATCCGCGGACTCTACACTCAGTATCCGAACTTAGATGTGGCATCTCGCATCTCCATAGTGCGCCGTACGGAAGAGTTACTGTTCGTACCCGAGAAAGAGAAGCCAACTCCAGTTGAGCCTGTAGAGGCGCGTCGTGACGCGCCCGTGGGCGAACCAGGAGCCGCCCGTATAAGATCGCAGCACCAGCCGCAGACGAAGCAGGCGGCTCACGAGCAGCCCCTACACCTATCACCTACCGCACACGAGCCACCCCTACAGCAAGAGGAGGAGCTGGTCCTTCCGGCAAAGAAAATTGCTCCCACCAGACCGCCCCAGGATCCGGCAACGGTAGAGATCAAATTTGTTAAAGGCGTCGGACCAAAGATGTCCGAAATATTTCAACGCCTTGGAATATTCACAGCGCTCGATTTGATCCGACACTACCCGCGACACCATCTGGACTTTCAAAATCGTCTGCTTATAAGAGAACTCAAGCCCGGACAAGAAGTGACTGTTTTTGGCACCATCAAATCGGTAGGCGCATTTCAATCGAAGCGTGGCAACATTTCAATTGTGAGTATCGTTATTGGTGATGGCACAGGTAGCGTCTCCGTTAGCAGATTCATCGGCGGAAAATCCAACAAGTATCTTTTGGACCGCTTTAAGAACCAGTTCCCGAAAGGCGCGCAGGTAATGGCTTCCGGAGTGGTGGAACGCGATCGCTATACATCTCGATTGCAACTGAAGAACGCGGAGCTGGAAATTCTGAGTGAACTAGGAGATGCAAGTGAAGAACTCGGCTCGTTGCATACAAATAGATTGGTGCCCGTTTATCCACTGACGGAAGGACTGGGGCTGCGCTACCTGCGGAGTGTTATCCACAACGCGCTAGAAGCATGTGGTGAAGCCATTCCCGAGCACCTGCCTGAATCGGTACGCTTACAGAACAACTTGATCGGACTGCGTGAAGCCCTCTGGGGAATTCATTTCCCCGATGACGTCGAGATCAAGGATGCTGCTCGCAAGCGACTCGTCTTCGACGAACTGTTTAGCTTGCAGCTGCAACTGGCTCACCGCCGTTATCAGAACTCTTTGAACGAATCAGCATTAAAGTTTGAACTCAAAGAAGGCGGATTCATAGACAACTTCCGCAAGGAACTACCATTCAAACTTACAGGCGCCCAAGAGCGAGTGTTCAAAGAAATCGCCTGCGATCTTGCCTCGAGTAAACCGATGCACCGGCTGGTGCAGGGGGATGTCGGCAGTGGCAAGACTGTAGTGGCGGCTATGGCTGCACTTGTCGCCATTCAAGATGGCTATCAGGCGGCCGTAATGGCGCCAACAGAAATTTTAGCTGAGCAACATTTCCGCCAATTCCAGAAGTGGTTGACGCCATTAGGACTGAGTTGTGGTTTGTTTCTCGGCAAGCAAGGAACAAAGGAACGCAAGTTGATGCAGCAAGCGCTGCTGTCCGGGCAAATAAGCGTTGCTATTGGTACCCATGCTTTGATCCAGGATGAAGTGGAATTCTCGAAACTGGGATTGATTATCATCGATGAGCAGCATCGATTCGGCGTCAAACAGCGCGCAAAGCTGAAAGCGAAAGGATACAATCCAGAACTTCTGACTATGACGGCAACGCCGATTCCACGAACATTGGCGCTAACGGTGCACGGAGATCTCGACGTTTCAGAAATAGACGAGCTTCCGCCGGGAAGAAAACCGATTCAGACCAAGGCGATGACGCCGGCCGACAAACGACAAATCCAGGGATTCATTCGCGCCCAAGTGAAGCTGGGCAGACAAGCCTACATCGTATTTCCCTTGATTGAAGAGTCTGAGTCTCTTTCAGCGAAAGCAGCTACTGCCGAGTTTGAAGAACTTCAAACCAACGTGTTTCCTGAAATGAAACTGGGTTTGATGCACGGCAAGCTCAAGCCTCAAACTAAAGAATCCGTTATGGAAAGCTTCCGCAGCGGTGAGTTTCAAATCCTCGTTTGCACCACCGTCATTGAAGTTGGCGTTGATGTTCCGAATGCGTCAGTCATGGTCATTGAAAACGCCGACCGCTTCGGACTGTCCCAATTACACCAGCTACGCGGACGCGTCGGCCGCGGCGCAGACCAATCCTACTGTTATCTGGTGGCCAACGCCAATTCAGAGACCGCCAGGGCTCGCCTAGACATTATGGAGCAGACCAACGACGGGTTTGTGATTGCGGAAAAAGACCTGGAATTGCGCGGGCCTGGAGAATTCCTCGGTACACGGCAAAGCGGCATGCCGGACCTGCTTTTGGCCGACCTCATCCTCGATGCCACCATATTGGAGCACGCTCGCAAGTGCGCCATCGAAATCATCAAATCAGATCCTAATTTGACCGAGCATCACACGCTAAAGGTCTTGATAAAAGACAAGACTGGGGAATCTGCGCAACTCATTCAGTCCGGCTAGGAAGCTCGTTTTAAATCTCTCTTGCACTGGTTGATCAAGTGTCGTTTTTCGGCACGCGTTTATGGAAGCGGTGCTTGGGTCTGAGGTACCGGCGCATCATTTGGCTGAGGCTCGGTCGTAGCTGTGCGGTCCGGTGCAGTAAGTGTTTCGCCCTTCAGTTTCGCCAGATTCTCGCGAGCTTGCTGGCTATAGCTACCATTTGGCTCAATCGCCAGGTAGTTCTCCAGAGCCGGTACAGCCTCGCTCGGATTGTTCTGGTTGATGTAGACCAACCCAAGCGCATAATAAGCGCTGGAATACTTCGGATCGATGTCGAGCGCCTGACGGTATTCCCGCACAGCGTTAGTCATGTCATTCTGACCGACAAAAGCCAGCCCGAGATTGTAGTGAGCTTTGACGTTCTTGGTGTCGCCTTCCACTACCTTCTGATACTCGAGGACAGCGTATGCATAATTTTGTTGTGCCAGGTAGATGTTGCCGATGTTGATTCTGGCATCGGTAAAGTTGGGATCCAGACTGAGTGCCTTTTTGTACTGCGCCAATGCACCATTGAGGTCTTTGGTCTTCTGCAGTTCCAAACCGAGATTATTGAAGCTCTCTGCACTAGTGGGATTCAGCTGCACAATCTTCTGATAGGTGGCGATTGATTCTTCAATCTTTCCTTGGTCATCAAGGACGTCTGCAAGACGTTGCATGACGCTTAGCTCGCCAGGTTCACGATCGAGGATCTGGCGATAAATCTTCTCAGCGTCCCCGAGTCGGTTGTCATCTTCGTCCAATTTCGCCAGAGACAGAGTGATCTGCTTATTACCAGGAGCTAGATTTGATGCGGACTCTAGGGCGAATCGGGCGCCCGGCTTATCATTCATCTGCATGAGCACGTTGCCCAATTCCAGATAAGCGGTCGAATCCGTGTTTTCGATGCTCAAGCCTTGTCGGTAATAATTTGCCGCATCAGCAAGCTTGGCTTTCATGACGTAAGTTCGGCCGAGGTTGATGTAAGCCTGACCATCTTCGGGATTCAGCACGAGAACTGCTTTGAACTGCGCTTCTGCACCGTCGAAGTCGTTTGCTCGCTGTTTACAGATACCGAGGTTATAGTGCGCATTCTGATGCTTAGGATCGAGAGCAATCACCTTTTCATAGCAGGCAACTGCCGTCTTCAAGTCACCTGTGGTGTGTGACAGATAGCCCAAGTTATAAATCGAACTTTCGTCCTTAGGATCAAGCGATTGCGCTTTTTTGAATTCATCAATGGCCGGTTGTACGTCATTTTGCTTTTGATAGAGCTCGCCCAATCTGGCGTGCCAATCAGCGAGATCACCTTTCAGAGCGATCGCTTGCTGAAACTGCTTTGTGGCAGCGGGTAAATTGCCTTTAACCGTCAACACCTGAGCAAGCTGGGCATGAGGATCAGCCACCTTGGCATCCAGTTTGATTGCCTTGCGCAGCTATCCTTCGGCCCCATCAAAGTCTTTAAGCGCTATCAGCGCGGACGCCAGGTTGTAATGAATGGAGAAATTACCTTGATCGTAGGTCAGAATCTTCTTGTATTCCGCAGCAGCGTTCTGGTTGTCACCTTTATCCTGATAAGCCGACGCCAATTGAGCCCGCGCCTTAAGGTTGAGCGGGTAGGCAACAGTCACTTGCTTCAGTTCCCGGATGGCGTTGTTGAGGTCGCCTTTGATCCGCAAGGCGACTCCCAGATTCAATCGCAGTAATGGAATGTCCGGTCTCAGTTGCACAGCCTGACGATATTCATTGATAGCGTCGTCCAGCTCCCCTTGCCCCTGCAGTAGGACGCCTAATGTTTCGCAGGCCAAAGCATCATCTGGACGAAGAGCAATAGCGTGGCGGAACTCAGCTATGGCATCATCGGCGTCGCCATGCTGCTGCAAGGCTGCACCCAGGCTTAAATGCACTAGCGGGTCTTCCGGTGCGCTTAAGGCACAGGTCTTAAACACGTCGATTGCCTGATCGAGATTCCCAGCCTTGAAATAGGTTACTCCTTGATAGTATCGGTCGAGCAGTTGCTTGGGCATCGTCGCGCCATGCGCCGATTGCAGCAGACCAGTTAAGGGTATCGTCAAGGCGAGAATCAATAATAAAGGCTTCAAATCCGGCTCTCCGTCTCATTGAACATGCGGACAAGGTTCATTATGCCGGATGACTTCCACTTATAAGGATTCAGATGAAGTTGAATAAGGCCAAATTTATTGAACCGCTGATTGAGCGATCCGCTTTTGATGCTACTAGACGCGTGGGAAGCCCACCTGCGTAGTCTTTACAGCTCGACAAGAGCTTGAAAAAAGATTCGCTCTTGGACACGTTGGCTAATTTCTACCTCTGTTTTTTGGACAGGTTGCACATTGTCCGGAATGCGCCCCCCAGTGTACATTTAGAGTATAGACAAACGAAGTACTGGGTTTGAGCTGCTGTCCCCAGCGAAGCGGCTCCCCGGACAAAGAAAAGGTATGAGAAAGGGTAAGCACCACCATCTCAAATTCCTGTAGCGGTACTAGCGGTATCGTCAGCGGTGACTTGTGAAACATATAAGAATGGATCGAGGGCAATAGCTCTGGTCTGAATTCTCATGAATATCTCGCCTGCAGTACATCGTTCCGCAAGCGGCTGATTAAGCTCGGATTCTTTACGACAAT
>JADYXS010000450.1 GCA_021772155.1 Candidatus Obscuribacter sp. | reverse complement strand
GAGGCAGGGCGTGCACCATGCATAAACCTGGGAGTGTTGTCCGGGTACTGCCTGAGGCAGGGCGTGCACCATGCATAAACCTGGGAGTGTTGTCCGGGTTACTGCCTGAGGCAGGGCGTGCACCATGCATAAACCTGGGAGCGCCGGCTTCCAGCCGGCTCGGTGCGAATAACTTCTTCGATCACTGCCACCGGGACGGCGGCGCTCCCAGGTTCAACGGGAAGGGGCAAGCCCCTCCCCTACAACTGTCTCGACCACCGGAATTGCACAAAGGTTTAGGCGGAACCAGAACGTACTTCCATGTCCCAATTCGGATTCTACGCCAATGGTGCCTCCATGCTGTTCGACAATTGCTTTACAAATTGCCAACCCCAAGCCGGTACCCTTCTTGTCCCGGGCGTCCTTGGCGTCCACCTGCTGAAATTTGTCAAATATTCGATCACGGAACTCCGGAGGAATACCGCGCCCCTTATCAACAATCCGGACTTCCACCGCCTCCCCAGCAGGTTCTACGTTCACATGGACAACGCTATCGCGCGGGGAATACTTGACTGCATTGGAAAGCAGGTTGATCACAACTTGAATTACTCTTTCTGCATCGGCGGTGACCATGCAATTGCTGTCGTGTACTTCAATAGTTACCGCGTATTGAGTGGCAAAGTCTCTCACCGCTTCGACCGATTGAGTCAGTATTTGCTTGAGTTCGGTCGGCTTGGGATCAAGTTCCAGCTTCCCAGCTTCCATTTTTTCAATATCCAGCAATTCAGTAATGAGCCTGATCAAACGGCGACTATTGGCTTCTGCAACTTCCACCTTAGCTTGGGCAAGATCTGGCAATTGGCCCAAAGCACCAACACGCAGCAGCGTCAATATGCCTTGGATAGACGTTAGTGGCGTACGCAGTTCATGAGTCACCATAGCCGTTAATTCACGCTTGAACGTTTCCAGCTCGATCAATTCGGCAGAAGTTTGGTGAATTGCCCGATCGAGTTCGGCAATTTCATCAGAGCCCCCTACCTCTGGATTCAGAGTACCTCGCTTGACCATCCGATGCGTATTGTCCATAACAAAGCGCAAGCGACCGGTAATATTGCGCGCCAGAAAAGCCGTGGAAAGTATCGTAAGGACGATGTTGAACCCGATCGCACCCCACAAAGCGATGCGTATCTCGTTCTTTTTTTCAGCGCGCAACGCCGGACTCTTATCGGCGATTTTCTTTTCCTGCCGTACGATCCTGTCAGCGGCCGTGGCTATTCGCACCATCGGATGAGAACTGTCAGCCATCTTTTGCAGCGGAAATAGCGCTTTGAGCGGGTCCTTGGTTGTCTGAGCGTGCTCCAAAATTGCGCGGCTATCGACGCTACACGCCTCTATTTCGTTCAATCCAATCATCTGTTCGGCATCTGCACGACATAGCTTTTTCGAAATGTAGATCTCATCATCAACCGCTTGCAGCAAATTTTCGTATCGTAGCCATAACATTGGATTGTGCACATACGCATAGGCAGTCGCTGCGAAACCAGCCTGCATCCATGTCGTACGAATGTTATCAATGTGCAGAATCACTTCTTTGGCGTGCTGCTCTTTTTCAATTTGCTGTTCCGCTTGTTGCAGCAAATTGGAAAGATAGGCAACGAACATGATCTCGAAAAGCAATGGTACCGAGACAAGCAGCAAGCCTTTTTGAAATATGTTCAAACGCAAGCTCACAATCAGACCTTCTTCCCTGCGGCACGTATCTTCCATAGATATGCCCAAAGAAAACGCCCACCGGATGGCGGGCGTCTTCGAAAGTTCAATTTACTGTCGTGCTAGACGGTGCAGACGCGGTCACCGCCGCGCTGTACAGCCAGCTCCAGAGCCTGGATCGATCTAGCGACCAGTTCATCATGCTCGCGGGCGTGCGCTGGAAAGGACGCCAAGCCAATACTGGCTGTAACTTTTAGGTTATTCCAGTTATGTGTGATTGCCTGCGTGCCGACTCTCTGTCGGATACGCTCAGCAACTACCGCAGCGCCAGCCGCGTTAGTTTCAGGAAGGACGATAGCGAACTCGTCGCCGCTGTAACGAGCCGGGACATCAACATCGCGGACAGACTCACGCAACACGTTGGCAATCACTTTCAGCACAGCATCAGCAGTAAGTGCTCCATACTGGCGTGCGATTTCTTTGTAACCGTCGATAGCCATCATCACCAGCGATACTGGTCGCTTGTAGCGCTTGGCACGCTTCAATTCGTCTTTAAGCTCTTTTAAGAACGTCCGGGAGTTATACAACTCAGTCAAAGAGTCCAACAAAGCAAGACGCTCCAGCTCTTCACCCTTAACTGCCGTCAAATTAGATTGGGTATTAGACAGCAGGGTTCGGCTCTCAAGTTCCTTTACTCGTCCAAGAACTTGTTCGTCAATCTGCGACCTTCCGCCTGCCGGGATTACTTTCGCCCGCTGGGGATTGTCTAGAACCCGGCAAAACATGCAGGTCCTGCCGCTACAAATGTGATCTGTCCTGCCTACCATAATTCCCTTCGACTTGATTGAATGACCGATCCAGGCACTTTTTTGCCAAATCTAATGTTCCCAGACGAAAATAGTCTCAAACATATCTCATATAGTCATAGTCATTAGTATAAGGCGTTTTTCAGCACTTGTTCCCCTGCCACCCAAAGATCGCTCAATGGAACGTTTCCGTACAAAAGCAAATCGTACGGGCGTTCCCGGGCGACCTCGCTTGCAGACGAAATATTAAAAATCGCAACATCGGCAAACTTGCCGGGTTCTAGCGTGCCTATGTCTGAGGATAATCCGATCGCTTTGGCAGCACCGGCGGTTAGCCTGTAGATTGCGTCATAAGAGTCAAATCTAAAATCTGGGTTAACTGCTCGCTGCAAATGCCATGCACAACGGGCCTCTGCAAGCACGTCCAGATCATCTGTCGAAGCAGCGCTGTCCGTGCCGAATCCAACTGAGACACCGGCAGTCAGCATGTTTCCAATGGGTGCCATACCGCAACGAAGTCGCGAATTACTTCTTGGGCAGTGCGCAACAGTGACCTTTCTGGAGGCTAATTCTTGAATATCGGATTCATTGACTTGTACGACATGAGCGGCAACCAGAGACGATTGCAGCAAATCGTTGTCAGCCAGATGCTGCACTGGGGATTTACCGCAGTCTCGCCAATGGATATTTTCCACTCGACCGTCGGGTAACGTATGCACACCTTGCAAGAATTGATCGAGCCGAGGAGAGGTCGATGCTATCCAGCGGTGCTCTTCAGGAGATTCAGCGACATGCATTGTCCAGACAATTCCCGCCTTATCAGCCCACTCCATGGCCCGACGAGTCAGCGAGGGACCCACCGTATATGGTGCATGCGGTGCCACCGAAAGCCGTATCGATCCTTTTGAAATGGCTTCAGCGGCCTGCGTGAACCCAGGCTGCTGACCCAGTTCAAACCGCTGAACGAGCTTCTCCTTTCGATCAAGCCAACCTTGCCAAAAGGTCTCAGTATCATTCTCGACAACACCGAACAACTCCAGAGCGATCACAGCGCGCAGGCCTACCCGAGCCGCACCTGCCGCCGCGGTGCCGTCATAAGAAGAGTCCAAAATGCAGGTCGTACCAGCCCGGGCCATTTGCAGCGCGCCGTGGGTTGCCGATTCGACAAATTTTTCCGGCTGCCACGTTTTGACATGGCGCATTAAGAGCGGAATCCAGTCGAACAGCGCGGCATTCGTATCAAGCAGGTGAAGACTGCTGTACTCGATGTGGGTATGCAGGTTAATCAGCCCTGGCATAATTACCGCTTCGCCATAGTCCTGGACGTGATCTGGTCCAAGCTTATCAGCCACCTGCGCGAACTCTTCTTTGTTCAAAACACGCTTTATTCGCTGGCCTTCAATCTCTATGGCGCCGCCGGCAATCGGGTCGCCGTTCATCGGCAGCAGCCAGCGACCAGTCAAAAATCGCTTGGCGCCTAAGGTTTCCGTCATCTGCAACTCTATGAAAGTGTGTTGTACTATTATCGGAAGTCGAGCGTTGCTCGTCTGTTATATATTCTGAAGCAAACAAGATAAGACATTGAAGATAAGTCTGGATGAATTGCGTACGCTGCCTCAGCTGCGCTTGGATATCAATTTCAACGAAGCGCTCGAGGGAACTCAAGCGGTAAAACCAGCTGTTGGCGACCTTACGATCATTGCCAGCTCAACCGGTATGAGACTGTCCGGCAAGGTCCAGACCTTGCTTAAGCTCAGTTGCGACAGGTGCTTGCGCCCATACTTCTATAGTTTGAGCGTGGACATCGATGAACGCTTTGTAATCGACGGGTTCGGTGACTGGGACTCCAAGACCGACAAACGCGATCGCGAACTCAACAAAGACGACTTCTTCGAGACACTTCCCCCAGACAACACCCTTGACATTACCGATGTTGTTTACCAAGCCGTTACGTTGGCAACTCCGCCCGTTTGTTTGTGCGGAGAAGAATGTCCGGGACCGCCAACGCCCACCAAATCGGGCAAGAAGGCTCCTTTAAATCAAGGTAAGGAAGCCCGAAAGGCTGAAAATCAGATCGATCCGAGATGGAAAAACCTGAAGACTCTATTTCCAAACGAAGACAGAGAAACAAAATCGTAGATAATTAATTTCGCGCAAAAGAGTGCGCGTGAATGCGCACGCTGCCCTAACGGGCACGGAGGATCCACAAGGTCAATGGCTCAACCCAAGAAGAAAACATCCCACCAGAAGCAAGCTCAACGCAGAGCTAAGAACTATCTGTCAATTATCGCTCCGGTAAATCTGACGACTTGCCCGAACTGCAGCCAACCATCAGTTCCACACCACCTGTGTGCAAACTGCGGCTACTATCGTGGTCGTCCTGCACACCGCAAAGACAATCCGGCTGTCGAATAAACAGCTCGGTCACTTGGTTTGCGCGCGATAGCAGGTTTCTAAATGGTTCGCATTGCAGTTGACGCCATGGGCGGTGACAACGCCCCGCGCGAAGTAGTTCATGGTGCCGTCCTAGCTGCAAGAGAGTTAGGCGACGTCCAAATTCAGCTCATCGGTGCACCCGATGCCATCAATGCTGAGTTAAAACGCTACCCCACTGAGGGTTTAGACATCATTATCGTGCCGGCTTCGGAAGTTGTCGGTATGGATGAGAATCCACCCCGAGCAGTGGCTAAGAAAAAGGACTCTTCGATTGTCATTGCCACTCGGCAGGCAGCCGAAGGCAAAGCAGATGCTGTGGTCACGGCAGGTTCTACCGGCGCTGCAGTAGCTGCGTCGCGATTTTACTTGGGACGAATTGAAGGCGTGGAACGCGCCCCGATTGCCGCCATGATGCCAACATGCATCGAGCACCCCTGCGTAATGCTTGACGCCGGCGCTTATCATGATGCCAATGCTCAGCACCTGGCTCAATTTGCCGTCATGGGATCGATCCTTGCTGCCGGACTTTTTAAATTGGACGCCCCTCGCGTCGGAATTCTCAACATCGGCACCGAAGAAGCCAAGGGCACTGACATGGTGCGGGAAGCTTACAAATTGATCAGCGCCAACAAGACCATCAACTTCATCGGTTTCGTCGAAGGCCGGGATTACCCCCTGGGCAAAGTGGACGTCGTCGTCACTGACGGCTTTAGCGGCAACGTGTCACTCAAGACTGCCGAAGGCATTGCAAAGATGATCAGCATCATGATCAAGCAGGAAATGTATTCATCTTTGCGCACCAAAATCGGTGGAGCACTTTTTGCCCCAGCTTTTGACGGGTTACGGCGCCGTACCGATTACAACGAGTTCGGCGGAGCACTACTTATCGGCCTTAAATCCGTGTTCGTCAAAGCCCATGGTGGGTCAAGACACACAGCGATCAAAAACGCCGTTCGCACTGCCCGGGACATGGTTAACGCCAAAATCGTCAAGCAAATCGAATGGACACTTTCAGCACCGGCTACAACAGGTAGCCTAAAGTGAGACTTCCGGTCGGATGCAAGGTGATTGGGGTTGGCTGCGCCGTACCAACAAATGTCGTCACCAACGCCGAGCTGACAGGGCTGGTCGAAACTTCTGATGAATGGATCGCCACTCGCACAGGCATCCGTCAACGGCACATCGTTACCGCCGAAGAATCTTGTTCGAGCCTCGCCATTGAAGCAGCTAAAGATGCCTTAGAATTTTCTGGTATCACTAGTGATGCCGTGGATCTGGTCATAGTTGCCACCTCCACACCAGACAACCTTTATCCGTCCACGGCCTGCATGGTTCAGGCCGCGATAGGTGCACCGCAGGCTGCGGCCTTCGATATGGAAGCTGCTTGTACTGGCATCATCTATGCGTTATCGGTTGGGCAACACTTCATTGCCTTGGGTACTTACAGAACAGTTCTTGTCGTTGGAGTGGACATTCACTCCCGCTTTTTGAACTGGGAAGATAGAAATACCTGCATACTCTTCGGCGATGGTGCCGGTGCATTTGTACTACAGGCCTCAGAGACCGAAAACGAAATTCTAGCGACATACTTGCGCGCTGACGGAAAGGGCGGCCATCTGCTGCACATACCGAATACCGGAGCAGGCTATCCACATGGTGGCGTCCCGGCCGCAAAGGAAACGCATCGATATCTTCAAATGAACGGTCGAGCCATTTATGAGTTCGCCGTAAACGCTGTCCCCGAGGCGGTCCGAGCGGTCTGCGCCAAAGCTGGTATCAGAGTAGAAGATCTCGATTTCTTGGTACCACACCAAGCAAACAAACGAATCATTAAAGCAGCGTCCGAAAGGCTTGGTCTGCGCGAAGAGCAACTGGTGAGCAACCTGGATGAATTCGGCAACACGTCGGCCGCCTCAATTCCTCTTGCTTTTGCTGAAGCAATCACCCACGGACGTTTAGCACCACCGGCCACTTGCGCGTTAGTTGGCTTCGGAGGCGGATTAACATGGGGCGCCGCAATCATTCGTTGGACTGCAACAGATCAAAGATTGAAAAATGAAGTTAGTGAACCTGCTGAATTGCCTCTGTAGACCTGGGAGCGCCAGCGTCCCGCCGGCTTCGTGCCGAACCTGGGAGCACCGGCGTCCCGCCGGCTTCGGACCGAACCTGGGAGCGCCGGCGTCCCGCCGGCTTCGTGCCGAACCTGGGAGCGCCGGCGTCCCGCCGGCTTCTGCCGAACCTGGGAGCGCCGGCGTCCCGCCGGCTTCGGACCGAACCTGGGAGCGCCGGCGTCCCGCCGGCTTCGGACCGAACCTGGGAGCGCCGGCGTCCCGCCGGCTTCGGACCGAACCTGGG
>JADYXS010000449.1 GCA_021772155.1 Candidatus Obscuribacter sp. | reverse complement strand
GTCGTCATCGCCGTCACTGGGGCGGGCAGGTTATGTTCAGTTCGGAACGCGCGGCGCGGCGGCGGGGCTGGTGGCGAGCAGAGGGTGCGGCACATGCAAGCAGTGTGACAGGAAATTGTTCTACATCGAACGGCCAGTTTTGGTGGGCGGGATAGGCGCAAGTGGGCCCAAGAAGGGCCGCGCCTGGGGCGGCGGTAAAAGCCGGGTTGATAATTGTCGGGGCGGCTGTTATAATGCCGCAGTCATCGGGGCGTGGCGCAGCCCGGCTAGCGCACCTGCATGGGGTGCAGGGGGTCGGAGGTTCAAATCCTCTCGCCCCGACCAGACGTAGAACACCCTCCAGCTTGCTGGGGGGTGTTTTTGCATCGCGGCGGCACGGCAACACTCTCAGGGAGCGCACCATGTCAAAATACGGTCAGGCGGCGGTCAACGCAGTCTTGCTCTATACCTCGGGCCAGGCCACCTCGCCCAGAGGCGCGTGGAAAGAAGCGACCGCGCAATTGTTTGGGGCGGGCAGTGAGGGCCAGCGCAAAGCCTGCCCGCGCGATGCGTTTCTGGGCCTGTGCGAAGAAAACTTGATCCCAGGCATCCCAAGCGCGAAATACACGCGGTCCAAATTGAACAAAGAGTACGCGCTGACCGCCGTTGGGATGCTGCGCACGGAGCCGGACTTGTCGCAGGAGGATGCGGCCGCGCTGTGGCGGCGGGTGCAGTCTGATCAGGAGAAGGCGCACAACCAACAGATGGACGTGGTGCTCTCGCTGTGGAACGGCGGCTACATCCGCGAGAACAAGGGCTGACCTTGGCTGTAGTGCTTTTCGAAGCATCAAGCCTACATGTTGTGGCTACCAAACGCGGAACGTGTTACCGCTAAAACGGGAGTAACCGTGCATTTGACATGCGGCCGTGACTTGCTACACTAATTGTATCTATTGGGTGTGCACAGGCAAGCAACCTGTTTGTAGGATCTTGGCCGTCGAATTCGGACAATCAATTCAGACAGTCAGCTGAAGGAGCGATGCATGGAAGGCAAGCTTACGCGATTTCGCATCGACGGTTTACATGGATTCCGGACAATTGACGTTCCATTTGTTGACAATCGACTAATCCTCGTTGGCGAGAATGGCTCGGGCAAAAGCACATTTGCGAGCTTCGTCTACTTCTTTGTTACTCAGCAATGGCAACGGATGCTTGACTTCGAGTTTAATTCTATTGAAGCAGAAATTGACGATCAAAAGATACTGCTCACGCGTGATGAAATTGAGTCTATCAGCTCTCACCGATCCGTGCCCGATCGCATAGCAAAGCTACCGCTATCCTACCAACGTCGACTGGAAGGCCTTTTTCGAGATTATGAGAACTCAGGTAGGGCATTGTCAGTTGAGGATTTTGTTCGTCAGTCCAGACCATCAAGTCTCCCATTGTCGGTAGTCTATGAATATTTCGGCTTTCGCCTTCAGGCAACAGTCGAGGAATCCAAAACCCTTCCCGAGTACTATTCGAGCTTCCTGAGGGTAATTCTGAATTCTCCACTTAGTCAGGTATTGTATCTTCCAACTTACCGAAGAATTGAGCAGGATCTTCAATCAGTGTTGCCGGACCTTGACGCTGAGAGCATTCGGTCCCTTAGGGAGCGTTTCGCACGCCGGGGCCGTGCATTGAAGTACGTTGAACTTGTAGAATTCGGTATGGAAGATGTAAGCGGGACCATTGACGCAAAAATGCTCGAAATAAAGGATGACGTTCGGAGCGGTCTGAACACGCTAACTGGTACTTATCTCCGGGATGTAATTAGGGGCGATTATCGAAACCTTGACCTAGCGGGACTAAGGGTCCTCGACGAACCAACCGTTGATGCGTTATTTAGTCAAATTGACGAGGCTACACTGCCAAAGCCAGAGCAAGAAAGTTTACGGGGGTTAATCCGACGAATCCAGGCTGGTGAGGAATTGCAGACACATGAACTGGTAATTGCCCACTTCCTCACCAAACTCATAGAATTGCACGAGGTCCAGAAAGGCAAAGAGCGCGACGTCCGGGACTTCGTAGAGGTTTGTAACCGCTATCTATCTGGAAAAGATCTTGTGTATGACAATGTTGAATTCAAGGTTACCGTACATCAGCCAAGTGGAAGTCGATTGAACACTTCGGCTGAAATTGGCGAGCCGGAAACAATTGAATTGAAGACGCTTTCTTCTGGTGAGAAGCAAATCGTGTCACTCTTCTCTCATATTTATTTGTCGGGAAGGACTGGCTACTTCGTAATAATTGATGAGCCAGAACTATCCCTGTCCGTAACCTGGCAGAAACGTTTTCTCGAGGACATACTTAACACAGGCAGAATGAATGGCCTGATTGCTGTGACCCATTCGCCATTTGTTTATGACAACGAGCTGAAGGTCTATGCACACTCCATAGAAGAGTTCGTTTCCCCTAAATAGGGTTCGCCGGTTGTCAACAAAATCCAAAATCGTTTTGCTACACGAGTTGATCAATGGGCTTTTTAGAGAAACTAAACGCGTCTCGAGACAGTTCGATTTCAGCAGTCCACGAGTTCCTGCTAGAGTATAAAAAGCATGGCATGGCAGTGCACGCCTTTTTCGAGGGGCACGATGATGCATCATTCTATAGTGCCCAAATAAGAAGAGCCCTGCCTCAACAATTGGGATTGTACCTACACCAATGCGGCAACAAAGACGCTGTGTATCAAACCTTTGCATCAATTGACGGTACCCAGTTTTCAAATTGCATCTTGCTTTTCTTCGTTGACAAAGACTATTCGAATTTCCTCACTCAAATGTATACGCAGGCGCCCAACATCTACGTTACCGAGTACTACTCAATTGAGAACTACGTTGTAACAGGCGAAATCTTGGAAAGAGTTTGGGATGAACTAATATGGTTGAAGAAACAATCGTATGACTTTGAAATAGTCAGAGCAAAGTTCTTGGAGGAACTGTCTAGGTTTCACAATTTAATGCTACCAATCACTGCATGGATTGTTTGTCTGAAAAGGTCTGGGCAACCGGTCAATTTGGACAATATAGCTTGTGGAAAGATCTTTGTATTCGATAAAGACGTTTCCCTCGCCTACCATCGAATTCAATCAACTGCCGACCTTCTAGCCGTGCTGGAAGGACTGTGCAGAATTGTCACGTCTGAGGAATGCGAAAAGTCCTTGCATGAGTTGGTCGATGAACTCAATAATCATGAACCCAAGACTATTGTACGAGGAAAGTACGAGCTATGGTTCTTCATAGCCTTTCTAAACCAATTGCTGGCTAATTTGGCAGTCGCCGGAGCTAGAACAAAGGTGCAACTGACTGAGGCGAATGCAATCGAGGTCCTTGGCCCACGCCTGGCACCATCCCCGTCACTAGATCTATTTCTGCGAACTAATCTCCGATCTGCAGCGGCACATCCTCCGTAGCCTGGTAAACTGCTATGCCCAATATCCGGGCTTTTGTCAGCACTTTGTCAAGATTCCCGTAATAACTCGGGCGTAGAATAGCGGGCATGTTAGTGCGCTACACCAACACCGTGCTCCTGGCGCTGCTGGTCGCCTTGACCCTGACGGGGTTGTGGGGGCTGGCGTTTACGCTGCAAGGC
>JADYXS010000448.1 GCA_021772155.1 Candidatus Obscuribacter sp. | reverse complement strand
CGTGCGGTTTTCTCCCGTCCGATCACCTACACTCTTAGTTCAGATTCCTGACATTTGAATGTCAACTCATCATAAGAGCGCCGGCGTCCCGCCGGCTTTGCTTCCTGGGAGCGCCGGCGTCCCGCCGGCTTTGATAGAGACCAAACGGCATGGCAGCATAAGATGCTGCCACTACAAAACATGCCGACGGGATGGCGGCGCTCCCAGACGCAATTCCGCTTCCGCTGAGTTGTTCGCGAAATCGGCGACAACGTATAGCAAGCTTCCCTCTTGAGATTGCAGCGGAGACAACGGATGGACTGTTGATTTTCCAGAACAGCTCGTTAGCGCTGTTGCCAAAAATGTGGAAATGAGGACCAACTCCATTTGTTTACGCATCAAGGTGCTTCCTAATTAGATGGCGCTCAACCACTGAAAGGATTGCAGTTTGACCCGCGGCGTATCACGCTCCGAAATAGTGAGCGCCGTGTTCGTTGGCAACCAAAGAACATTTGCCACCAATATGAATAACTAGTCTAAAGTGCAGTATTTGATCTCGACACACCTACTTTAAAACAGAGGGTGCAGGGACCTCAGTCCCCTGGTGCAGAGTCCGCGCCGTTTTTTGCCTTTCACAGAGCCTAATAGGTTCTGTTCGGCAACGAATGTCCAGGTCTTGGTCAGGAATTGGTCAGATCGCGAACGTATAGTGCAGTTAATCTCCATTGCTTGGAGAAGTCAGCGGCGTCGCACCGGTGCTTTTCGACACCAAGCAAGAATGATTGTGGCCGTGGCCAGAACGTGAATTTGGGGCTGAAGTGCCCGGATTCTTCTGGAAGATCGCCAATGTACAAGGACACAAAGTGTTGAGGGGAAAGAGTTATGACACGACGCAATGACGACTCTGCTAACGAAGGCCTATTTCACGACAATGCAACGTCCGACGCTCCACTTTGGCCAAGCTTTCTGTCACAAACCTCTCTTAGCGAAATGCGGCAAGCTCTCTTACACATGGAGACTGGCAGCACCACTACGGCCGACTCACTTCCAAACGCGATCCAAAGCGGCGCAGGGCGGTCAGAGCCATATCAGTTAGCAATGCAGGTACCGCGGCCGACCGACCGGATTACCGCTTCACCTCTGTTACCGCGATCGACTTACCTGGAAATAATGCAGCCGGCACCACCAGCACCCGGCGCCGATACACCGTTGCCCGTGCCGCCACCAATTGAGGCAGTTCCGCCCCCAGTCAATGACCCGGCTCGTCCTGGAAGCCTTATCGACCGATACAGCGGCAATCAGACGACACTGAACTGGCAATCGAATGGGATGAGCGGCGAAGGATCGCGGCTCGAAATAAGGTCGATGGCGGACTCAAGGGGGGTTTGGCAACGGGGAAGTAACTCCGACCGTGTATTGAACGATGTCTGGACCAATCCCCAGGGTGCCACATGGATTGGAACCGTTGAGATGAGACAAGGGCTGCTTGTCGAGACTCATAGAGGTGACAATGGTGCTGTACTCGATACGCGCACCTACAATCCTGCTGAAGGCCTGGTTACGACACAATGGCAGGATCAGCACTTCGGCACCGTGGTTCGCGAGGATAGATCGGACCCGCCTAATGCCAATCGGCACATCATTCGTTTTAGCGGTGCGACGGTACAGGTAAACAATGCAACCGGGGAAGCCACATGGATAGACGATCAAACACAGCAGAGATGGCAAGGTCGAGTGCAAATTCAAGCAGATGGCTCACCCTATTTTATTCAAACGCCGGCAGCTCCAGTAGTTCTCCAGCGCCCTGCTGGGTCACTTCCTTCTTCGACGCCATCACCTTCACTTCCTTCTGAGGTGGCTCCTTATCAACTCTTCCGATCCCCCTGCCCGAATGGGCAGTGCCCCAATATTCGTCGTTAGGTTCCCTGGAATTCACGATCAGGATGACGCACTTCGCATTTCAGCTCACGATGCAGTTCACCGGACGGGTATCAAAGAAGCAGACATTTATTGGGGAAATTCACACGCAGCACAAGCGGTAATCGCTGGTTCCTCTGAAGTCAAAATGCTTAGCGGCTTTCAATCGTTGGATGCTGGCTTACGCCGACCCTTTTGCCGTTTTCTCTCTTCCCTATCGCCAAGAGTCACTTCCTTGACCGTCTGGGATGATTCATCGAGCAGCAGTCTTCGCTCTTGATACGCCGCCCCATCTTCGGCTGACCGCACAGTCTCCGACACTTTATCTTTTTGCTCTCGCGAACCGGCAATGTGTTCTTGCTGCATTACGCTGTTTACTTTGGACTCGGAAAGCTCCAGCAATAAATCCGCTAAGTTTCGCCGCAGCTGAACGACGCGGTCTTCAAAGTCTTCTGACCACTCCTGTTCTTCCAGGGCCTCCCGCAGATGCTGAATCTCTTCACGTTGTTTGTGGATATCTCTCCTACCGGTTTGCGTTTTCTTCCTTGCTTCGCCCGTAAGACAGCGCTCAATGATGCGCCGCATCGCAGCATCAGGGTCTTTACAGACGCCGTATTCATGCTGATCCAGGTACATCCAGGCACCAAGCGCCTTACTGGTGACCTCTATGCTCTCGTGCATGGTGCGTGTCAAAGGCGTATCTCGTGTGGAGAAGCAGATGATGGGCTTCTCGGCGTTTTTTGGACTTTTCTGGACACAAGGAAGCAGATCAAACATTCTTGATTGGTCGAAATGGACACCAATCAAGATCAGGTCGAATGATTGTTCTTCAAGCATCTTCAGAGCTTCAGTCATGGTGGTGGCAACGGAGTACTTATGCTGCCGTCCCAGGATGCGCTCCATGGTGGCAACATCATCAGACGTAGCAGCGATAATAATTCGAGCCACTCCGGTAACTTGCTCCTTCCAGAATGCTGATCTTTCCTCATGCACACCGGCTGCCAACTTTTGTAGTTGATCTGAAATTCTGTCCAGTGGCAGAACGAAATCAACACAGCCTGAAGCCTGAGCATTGAGAGACATGCCTTCTACTTGAGCAGACCCGTCTTGAGCAAAGGTGGTTCCTCCCATTGCCTTGATCGACTTGCATCCCTCAGTGCCGTCATCATGATGCCCAGAAAGGATGATGCCGATCGCACGCGCCCCCATGGACAGTGCTAAAGACGTCAAAAACAAATCTATTTGCTTCCTCCCTGCGCGTGGGGAGACGACCTTGAAAGTGCTGTTCGCAATCAAAAGATCCGCATTCGGAGAACGAACATAGACGTGATTCGCCCGAATCGGCATCCCAGAGGCAGCCACCATTACGTTCATTTTCGTATGCTTAGACAGAATTGTTGCCAGCTGACTTTCGGCGGTTGGCAAAATGTGAGAGACAAAGACGAAGGCCAAGCCCGTATCAGATGGCAGGGCGTCCAGCAGCGCCTTTGATGCCGCAACACTTCCAGCTGACCCTCAAATGCCGACAACGAAGCTAGGATACGGTGTTTTCATGAATTACTTTGGACTCATTTTCCGCTTCTCTGAGCTACCTCTAACGTCGTTCTGGCTGGGGGATTGGGTAGGATCCATTGGGACTAATTCAATTCCATCATCACTCAAGCTCAGTTTATAGACGTCACTGGAGTGGCCCATACATTGCGCCGGCCAATCCATGCCCAGTAAAACAAGCGCATTCTAGAATTCCGCTTTTGATCCTCTACATTTACGTCTAGTGTCCCACAACAACCTCAATAGGCTCATCAGTCGAAAGACTGACTACGTACGTTAGTCGAGGCGGACCATCAGAAAGCTTCCTATGATCTGATGCAAGTTCGGACGCCAACCATAATCGAATCAAACGTTCTACCGTAACCAGCATCGATTATCCAAGTGACCCATCCGCACCTGCACCAACGGGCCTCAGTGCTCATGGTACCGAATTCGTGCCCACTCCTTACACAATCAGCGTAAAGGATGATGCGAACAGCCCGAAACAAGAGTAAATTTGATTGCGCTGAACTCGAACAGCTCAAAATATATAGTCTTGTGCGGACCCGATGTAGGTACATTGTGCGGTGTTAGGTGTGACCATGTTCCTCAGATATTACGAATTAAAGGAACTCATTTACGCAGGGCAAACTGTCCTAGGAATCATTCTGGTTCTTGTTTCCTTTTATCAGCTTTACCTTTCAGCCTCAGCCAGCGCGCCATTGCTAACCATTTTAACAGCGCTGATTCTCGCCGTTGTAGGCGGCGGCTTCATCTTTTTCGGCATATAGACATATCTGCTACGCGATGACCCTGATATTTGGCGCTAGCCCACACGCGATTGCTGAGCACGAAGCTGCTTTTCGTGATGTTCGAGAATCAAATGCATCCAAATTTATCTTCTCAACTATCAGATTGGTCATCCTCAAGGATGAGGCAGTCCACTCAAGCTCACAGATGACGATGAGTCCTTCGGGTCTCAAATGGAACAAAGGTATTTAACAGAAAGGGAGCCAGATATGAAAGTACTTATTGCCATCGATGAATTTTCGACGGCTGAGCTGATTGTCGAATTTATCTACCGCAACAATTGGCTGCAAGAGGCTGAAGTTAGGCTGGTTTACGTTGTGACACCTATCGTGTTTAGTGGACCACTATCGCCCTACCTCGATTTTCCAGAAACTGCCATGAAACACGTTTGCGATTATGGCGAGTCGGTTATGCGCAAAGCTGCCGACCAATTGATGGCCGAGCTGGGCAAGCAAATCGAATGGACCATTCCACTGGGAGATGCCGCTCACAGTATCGTCGACGAGGCCCAACGTTGCCAATCAGATTTAATTATTATGGGTACGCATTCACCAAAAGGATTGCAAAAATTGTTGTGCGGTAGTGTCTCACAAGCAGTAGCAGCGAACGCACCATGCTCGGTTCTCATACTAAAGATAGAACAACAGCTTGCAGAGACGTCGAGGTAAGCTACTTTCGAGCAGGCAGATTTGGCCAATGATAAAGTAGCAGACTGTGCAGCACTGTCTGACTGTACAGCAAATCATCCAAGGCAAATAAAACTTTCATTACACCTAAGCTTGCTGTTCGGGTTACAAGTCAGCGTTTTCGCGGGCATCACAAAGGGCCTAAGACAGGCAACTCGAAACATCCCGCCCGTCCAACACTATGTCTGCTTGGAGCTCATCTGCCCTAGCCGTAACACAATCGAAAGGTCCTTCCTTCATGACCTCCATAAACACTGCAGATTGCGGCAGTTTTATTTCGAGTATCCGCATCATCTCAGACAGCGCTCTCACTCTGACTTCAAGTGGAACGCCATGGTCACCACGTATCACGTCGAGCAGATAGAACGTCGTATCACCAGGCCAGGCGCGTTCTAGAATCGCATCGACAACCGCTGCGCTTCCCTCAATGTCAGTATCCACGGGCACTAAAACTTTCATTGGTTAACCTCCCTGCATTTGCTGCAAGTATCATCGGCGTTCAAGCAATGATTGGCATCGTTCGCAGGGATCAATCTCATTCAATTCATAGGCTGATTCTGAATTGATACTCAATACGGATGATGCCCCTCTCATGAAATCCATTCATCATTAATCTATTCCAGAGCTTCAACAGATGAAATGTCCCAATTCTGCCGATAACTAAACGCCTCAGATTGAGCGCGACCTTCAATTGTAGCGATAATGAATTAAGGAAGCCGTGATGCTATGAGACAAATGGACAATACCGATAAATGTATGGAAGCCGATTTAGCTGCAGATCGCGCCTCTAGTAAGTTGATGCGAGATGCCTTAGGTAATTATGGCCTCAATAATTTCGAGAATTCTTTAAACGCTGTTGAAGAATTTCTCTGCAAACTGGAACTCTTTGATCCAGACATCGGGTTCGGGCAGGCCGCCGAGGCATTGGCGACAGCTGCATCGGCATTTGCCCTGATCGATGCTAACCATGATCAGCGCCTATCGCATCAAGAGCTACAGGCGTATTCCAGTCTTCTAGACAATCGAACAAGACAACTTATTGAATGGATTCAGTTCCACTATGACGCAATTCAACGGGCCGGCTTCGGTCACTCTGTCAAAGGGATTAGTCATTGCGATCTTGATCAAGCAACAAATTTCTTCAGAGGACTCGAGTTCACTCATGTCAATTTTCACGAGATAGCTAACCGGCATGATGCGATCAAACCGACGTTGACGCACCATGACATTGATCGCTATCTTGCAAGTAAATCGGAACAAATCGACACGAAATCAAGAAATGGCCTCATCTCTTTGGCTCTATATCTGCGCAATCTGGAAGTACATGGACACCCACAAGGATTGGCGAAGGAGGAAGTTGACCATTTGTCTGCTGAGGATCTATG
>JADYXS010000447.1 GCA_021772155.1 Candidatus Obscuribacter sp. | reverse complement strand
CACTGAGGGAGGATCTCATTGATCTGATTGAAGTAACCCGTCCAAAATCGAATCACCTGCCAGGCCACCAGAATCACGACGCCGAAATAGACAACCTTCGGAGTCCAATCGGCAAGAAGCTGAAGCTGGCGTTCGCCCTCATCCTGATACAGGCGATGAAGCCGTTGCAACGTGACGTCGAGAGATCCGGTGATTTCTCCCGTGCTGTAAAGGTTGGCGAAAAGCTCTGGAAACGCCCGACTGCCTTGGGCCAGTTCCGCCGGCGTTGCGCCATCCCTCAGCCGTGGTTTCCAACGGCTGATGACTTCCTGAAGGTTGGACGAACCGCTCGCGGCACCCGCCAGTTCCCAGGCTTCGATGATGTTTACGCCAGCAGCGATGAGCGCTTCGAGCGCGGCGGCGAGCCGGGCCAGCGCAAGGTTTTTCCGCGCTTTGCCGAGCAGCGGCACGCGTTGCAGCACGGCTTCGACAATCCGCCGCCATTTCTCGCCATGCTGTCCCTGCAACACGAGAACGATGAAAATAGCGATGGCGTAAACCGGGACGAAGATGCCCACAGTCTTGGCAAGATAGGCCACCACGTCCCAGGTCCGCACCAGGTCGGGCAGCGGGGCGATCAGTATCGCCATGTGAAACAACAGCGCGGGATAGAAGAGGCTCGTGAGCGTCTTCTTCAGGAGCGCGGCATTGCGCTCGTAATGAGTCGCGAGAAGATCAAAGCAGTGGGGAAGACGTCCGCTTTGTTCCCCCGCGTGAAGCAGCGCAGCATCAAATGAAGGCAGCCATGAACCCGTGCTCCGCACTGCCTCAGAGAAGGTGGCTCCTTCTGCAATTCGCGTAAGGACGATGGAAAGCGGAAGGCGAAAAGATCGGGACGGCGGGGAGCGATGTTGAATCTCTACGGCTTGAGGAATGCCAATTCCCGCTGACGTCAGCCGCGAGAACTGGTGATAAAGCTCCGCCCGGTTGGAGAAGTGCCGGGGCAGAATGAACAAAGACATAGCCCGCAGGTGCGAGCGGGCCTTCAGCGGGCTGGGTCAGGCGCCCAGTTGATCCAGCTTGGTTTTGAAATCCTTCTTGCTCTTCAAGCCGACCACCTGGTCCACGACCTGGCCGTTCTTGAAGAACAGCAAGGTTGGGATGGAATTGATGCGGTGCTGGATGGCGAGATTCTGGTGGTCATCAATATTCACCTTGCCGATTTTGACCTTGCCGTCGTATTCGGCGGCAAGTTCGTCCAGAATCGGGGCAACCATCTTGCAGGGACCACACCATTCAGCCCAAAAATCCACAAGGACAGGCTGAGCGGACTTGGTGACTTCGCTCTCAAAATTGTCGGCGGTCAGAGTGACGATGTTTGGTGCTGACATAAAAAATAGGTTTGATCGCAGTAACAGTGTGTTGTTGGACTTCCGCGCTCCGGCTTAAAAATTTAATACTACTTCAACCCAAGAAGCAGCGCCAAACTGGCGATTGCACCAAGGCCAACTACAGCAGCGGCAATACCGAGTCCAATGTCCAGTCCGCTCACCTTGCGGCTGGCGGCAGACACAACAGGCCGCGGAACGCTGGCAGGAGTTCCAGCAGGTCGGCTGGCGGGGGCACCAGTGTTTGTCGCGGGACGACCGGCAGGAGCGGCGGGCGCAGCACCGGCAACCGCAAGTCCAGGCGCTCCGGCAGTCGGCGGGCGAGGCGGCTGCATCGTGCCGGGAGCAGCAGCAGGGGCACCGACGGCCGCAGGAGCGGCAGGTCCACCGGCGGGAAGCGTGGGAAGTTTGATAGTCGGCGATGAAGTCGGCTTTGGCGGCAGACTGATGCGGACGGTCTCCTTCTTGGGCTGCACTTTTGCGGCCTCGGGCGGCTTGGGTGGAACTGAACCTTCGGGCGTCATCGGATTATTTTCTGACATAATGGTTGCTCGCTGAAGCCAAGCTAGAATCGGGCAATGTGAGTGTCAAACCTTTCCTCATTTGAAGCACCTTGACTCAAGTTTGCAGCCATAAAAGCCATCACCCGATTTTCCCTCCGTGCCATCAGATCGTATTCAGCGATGAAGTTAGCCGACGCTCTTTCACCGATGTCTTCAAAACCATCGCGGGAACGAATCCGCTGGTTTGAAGCTGCATCAGTGCGCCTCAATTTTGCTTCCTGGAGCGCCGTGATCGTGATGATCATGACCTGTGGTCTCGAGTTTTCCGATCAAGACGGCAAGGCCCAGACCCGCGATCAATGCTAGGGAGAGTTTGACGCGATCGTGGGTATGGAACTGTATCTCAGGAAGAAGGTCACTGGTCGCGATGCAAAGGAAAGTTCCCGCAGTGAAGGCAAGCGTGGCTCCCAGGATCGCACTGGCTTCAGACTCCGACTGGTTGATGCCAGAGAAAAACAAAGCGACTCCGCAAGGGATGGCGAGAGCGAACAATCCATTGACGAGGTGGCAGGCGTATTTGGATTTTCCGCCCGCCGCCATCAAGGTGCTGATGGCCATCGCGTCAAAGGGCTTGTGCAAAAGAATCACCAGAAAGGCTCCCATCCCTTTGGCGAATCCTCCAGCACCTCCGGAATCAGCGTGGACGCTTGCCGCCAAAGCCAGACCATCCAGCAGCGAGTGAAGCGTCATTCCAGCCGCCGCTCCCACCCAGGACAGGCGGCTCGCGGACTGTCCGGCCAAGGAATGCTGACAGCCTTCGTGATTCGCATGGGAGAAATGGTCATGCTCCGCAGCGTCATCCGGAACATCATGGTGATGAAAATGGAAAAACCTCTGGGCAAAGAACATCACTAGAAATCCTGCCAGCGACCATGACACGACGCGGTCGATGGAATGAAGCTGATGCCATGCGTGAGGAAGCATGTGCAGCATCCCCACCCCAAGCATCAGGCCAGCGACGAAGCTGATCGCCAGTTGCAGGCGGGTGTGAGTCAGCCGCGTCGCCAACGGAATCCATCCACCAGCCAGCGAGGCCAGGATGATGAAGGCACTGTATGTCCCGATGAGCAAAGGAGTGGATATCGAAGAAGTCTCGTTCATCGGGGAGAGAGGTTAGATTTCGTTGCGCCGCGTGTCAGTCACATAAGCCAGACGACGGGGGAGGAAAAAAAATCCCGCAGCATTTAAGCTGCGGGATGCAGTGAAAGCTCAAGGAGCTACTTCATCAGCAGCATCTGGCGCGCACGTTTGATCATGCGGTTGAGCCGGCGCTGATAGTGAGCCGGGAGACCAGTGTATTTGCGGGGCAAAATACGGCCGTTGTCGGTGGTGAACTGCTTGAGAAGGACAACATTCTTGAAGTCCACGGAGTCGATGGTGAAATCGATCTTCGGCTTTGGACGGGGAGTGCGTTTTTCGACACCGCCACGGCCTTTGCCATCTCGTTTTTCTGTGTGCGTCTTGCGAGGCATAAAATTTATTTAATTTCGCGGTGAACCGTGTGGCGGCGAAGGAAGGGGTTGTACTTCTTGAGCTCGAGCTTTTCCGGTTTGAGCTTCTTGTTTCGAGTGGTGGTGTAACGCGAGGGGGAGCCGCCTTCCTTCCGCGCCTCGGTGCATTCGATTGTGATTATTTCTCTGGCCATAGCTTGCTCTTACTCTTTTTCCTTCGTGGGCTTTTCTTCCGCATCTTCGTCATCTTCAGTCTCGACGGCCCCGGCACTATCCACAGATCCGAGTGCGCCCAGGCGTTTCTGCCTCAAGGCACCTTCCCGTTCCAGCTGAGCCTGGGCTTCGACTGTGAAGCGCGTCCACGGAATCGCATCTAATCGTGCCCGAGGAATGGGCTTGTTGGTCAGCTCGCAAACGCCGTAGGTATCCTTCTCGATCCGTTTGAGGGCTTCCTCGATTTCGTAAACGGCGTCCTGATCGGACGAGAGAAGGCTGAGGGCGAAGTCCCGGTCGAAATTGTCAGTGCCAGAATCAGCCATGTGCAGGCTGTAACTGGACATCTCTTCCGCCGATTCTTTGGCCAGCCCGCTCATCTGATGAAGGAGCCGTTCGCGGAGCTCCAAAAGGTTTTGATAATATCCAGCCCACTCAGGCTTGATCTTGATGTTGCGATTGCTGACCGCCGTCGGCGCCTTGCCTGGCTTCTGGGAGTATTCCCCCAGAATTGAGGCGGTCGTTGCTCCGGCGCGGGGCTTGCCCTTTGTCGAGTTAGTCGCAACTTTATTCGCGGATTTTTTACTGGTACTCACAACAAATCGTGATCTATTTCCGTCAAAAACTATTCTCGTTGTGGGCATTCCACTCCGGGCTGCTCAATCGAGAGTGCGCGAATGTACCAAACGAACTCAAATACGCCACAAAATTTTAAGAAAAATTTAAGGGAGCCGAATTGACCCAGATTTAATGCTGCCAGAGCTGGGCGGTGATCGAAGAACTCCCCCGTTACGCTGACTCGTATCCACGGCTACCTAGGAGCCTGTCGGACTTAGGGCCAAAACCGGCCAAAACAAGGTTTTCAGACCATCAAAACACTTTCGCCGAATATGCTTCTCCCGTTGGCTAAGGTTTGACCGAGAGTTTCAAGAAATTATGCTTCCGATGGCTTTCCAGCCACAACCTGGCGCATTCTCCAGTTCACACCTGAGTCAACGGGAGAAGCAT
>JADYXS010000446.1 GCA_021772155.1 Candidatus Obscuribacter sp. | reverse complement strand
CTTATAAGCTCAGCATTGCTCATGACTCATCCTCTATCCGATATTGTAGCATATTTTCGGACACATTCTGAAATCTGACGCAGTTTTCGGACAAGGTGCACAAAGCAGGGGGCGGAAAAGCGATCCGGTACAGAAGCTTTCGCCCATGCCTCTGAGGGGCCTTGTCTGCGTCAGCAAACTTGTGCCCAACTTTGAGCACCTCGGTCTGCGTTTCTATTGGGTGGCTTATCACCGCTGTTGTGTACCGGTGAGCTAGTTCGGCACGGCAATCTGCTGATGCCGATTCACTTCCTTGATTAAAGTTGCCGATCATCCTTGCTATATGGCACCACTTACATCCTTCGGAAGTCTTGATCACAAGCAGGTTCGCCCAAGCCCCGTGCAATCAACATCGGCTCCACTAGCGTCTTCTTCCTCTGCCTTTCTGTCTCTTTCACTGCGCTTATTTCTTGTGATGACCTTGTTGCCCGCTATCTCTGGCAGTCCGGTGAAGGTGCAGCTGCCGACAGGTCCGACTTCTTTGCTTTGTTGTGGTTCACATTTGGCTACCACCACGTGCATGTCTTACGTGCCGACGCTGCCACAACTTTCCGCCTGCAGCAAGGAAAACCTCGTTGAGGCGCTTCGCGTCCTTGCCGCCTGCGGAAAGCGCTATCGCGGCTAACGCTTGCGGCTTTTTCATTGGCACGAACACGCACTTGGAGGTGCCAAAATGAATAACACAATTACGGTGATCGGACACGTCGGTCAAGCTCCTCACTCGGTTTCCTTTGGAGATACAGGCAACAAGGTGGTCAAGTTTTCGGTCGCAGTGAAAGAGTTTTCTTCGAAGGAGGAAGAAGACAAAACAATGTGGCTAGACGTCGATGCCTGGAATGGCTTAGGCGAACGGGTGCTCAAGACCATCACCAAGGGACGCGAAGTGGTGCTCAACGGCAGGCTGGCGATATCTTCTTATCCCAAGGAAGTGAACGGGGTTAAGGTGCAGATGACCAAGCCGGTGATTAAGCTCTCCAGTTTCCATCTTTGCGGCCGCAAGCCTGTTGCAACAAGTGAAACGCAAACCGAGGAAACAGCAGCTGCGCACGAATAGAACGCTGCCGCAGACAAAAGCTAATACCAGAGAGGCCGGGGCGAAAGCTTCGGTCTTCTCGCATTCAATTTTCCGCCGGGTGGTGTGCGCTGCTGGATTCTGTAATCGATTGCCCCGTAGATTCTGTTCGTTCTGATTACGGATCTGATTCTTGTTGGTTTCCTTTGCTGCTGGCTAAGCATTGCTAATGCCTATGAATGCTCAAAATGTTTGGAACAACGAAGTTCTGTCTGGCTAAAGTTTTTCTGGTGGCTGCACTAGTTTGGCTGTGTGCTGAGGGAGATTGATTCTGTGACTGATCAGTTTCTATCTTTTGTTCGAGCGTTCTGTAATTAAATCACCGGGTTTCCACTGGTGCTTGATTATCTAGTCGATCGCTAACCGGCGTTATTGTTTACGCTGATTTCCATTCGTGGAAGTTCTTTGTTTTTAAGGTGCCGAGATTGCCTGGCAAATGTTTGCTCTCATTGTTTTCGAAATGGAAGTTCTTCGGAGTGGCTAATCAGTAGGTTTTGACAGACCGGGATGATCGCCAGTTTTTTGTGGCTGCATGGCAGACCGCGAATCTCATTCGCACTTCTTTTCCTGATTTACAGATCCACGGGCAGCAAAAGTGATCTTGCTAACGATTGTTGCGGGATGTGGTGCTGAAGAATTTTGTGCGCATATCTAGAGATAACTCCAGATAAGTCTGGCAACTTGTATCTAACTATAGATAGCGCTGTAAGCCCGTCGACACTGAGTTGCCGCTCGTTGTCGGGCCACAATTAATCATAAAGTTTTGCTGTGGGAACAGCTTTTCGCATGACGCGAACTCAAACGCCGGCGAGGAGGCACCGAGGCGGAACGTCAATGGCACTGACATTTGGCAGTGATCCGAGCTTTGAACGAAGAGAAAAAGTCTAGGCAGGATAAAGGGTGTATACAAATGCCCGAAATCATTGGTGGGCAATGCGTTCGACGTATACAGTTTTGTGCACCACGTATACAGCAGGGCCTATAGCCCAAGCCTGTCCGAAGAAAGGTGTATACACCTGATTTGCAGCCAAGCAAAGTTATTCCCGCACAAAATGAGCGGCAGTGATGACCAATGGGATACTCTTATGAAGGATGATGCAGGCGGTACCCATGATTTATTCACCGCTAGAAGAGCCGAATCTAATTCGCGTTTTTCGTTCAACGGATGGACGTATTCTCATTCTTGGAAGCTTAGGATTCACAGCATCGTGTTTAGAAGGCAAATGGACCGTTGGCGAGAATCTGTTCACCGATTCTCAGCTACGCGATTCATTTACTGAAGTTGACGATCCGGAGGCTGTGGCAAAACTCGCCACGGAAACCAGAGTTCAAGCTGCGATTCTTTTTTTCAAGCAGATGTACTCGCCGGTTTCATCGGAGCCAGGCGAACCACCGCCGGGACAAACTACTGGTGTAACTCGTCGACCATCGCCGCCGGATGGTGGAGGAGCGAGTGAATGCCTGTTGGCGCCACTGCAAGCGGAGCCAGACGCATAAGGGATCTTGTTAATCCTATAGAAGCAACCTTTCTTGATCGCGCTACCATTCAACCGACGTAGAGCTTGCGTGGCGCCCATAGGCATTCACTCGGTCATGTCCGTCCATTGGTATCCAGCGATTAGTGCTGCATTCAAACACCGTGGTAGGCTGACCTTTATAGCCTACAGGCGGGTCTTGATTCGTGTTTGAATCGTTTGCCAAACATAAAGGTCGCTGGACTGGCTCATTGAACCTTTGACTCACCGCTTCGAACCTAATTGTGGAGATTCAAAATGCCTGCGGCGCATTCGATACTGCATAGCTTGAGTCCTGCAAAATGCCGCTATCCGTGGGATTCTATGGACGGTTCTGATTTAGTTCGGACATGCCCGTTGTGCCACGAGAAGGTTTATAACGTGGTTGGTCTCGATGAGAAACAGCTCGCAGATGTGGTCGTCACAGATGAACCTGCGACGGATTTAGCGACGATTCAATTTTTCAGGCGCGCAGACGGAAAGCTTATGCGTACTAGGGGTGAGTGCGGTAATTTTCGCAGCGACAAGACATTGCTCGTCGACGCACTCTTCATCTGTTTGCCGATCTTCAATTCCGAGGCACCAGCAATCTATGTTTTGGGCGCTAGCCTCGTGGTCGCAAATACACTGCGAGACCTAATACCCAGTCGATTTTCAAAGAAACAGTCCATGGCATTTCTGCTATGCCTCGCGGTAATTGTATCCATCGCATTTATGGCTAGCCTTGGCTATGGTGGCGACGTGGCAGTCGTTCGAGTCTTGTACCTGGTACTTGTCCCGCCCTTTATAATGTTCCACGCTTTTCTCGTAGGAAGAAATTCAGTGGACAAGGCGTTTCTCCAAATGGAAATGCGCAACGGCTAGGCTCCGTTCCTGCCTCTCGCACTATCTCCAGCCAGATGATCGCTGCTTCGGTCCACAGGTATTGGCGCATGTACGAAAGAGCCGACCCTTCTTTGTCTACCAGATATTTCAACGCCATACCGGCCGCGCATAGAGCCGAACTGTCCATCATTTATTCAGGCTGTGATGTGTGAAATCAACCCCATATATTTTGTCGCCCTTATGTTTCAAGAAATCGTTCACTGTCGCTGTATTTGCATACTTCTCAATTTTCATTGAACGCTTTGGCCGTTGAGTGTTCACCTTATTTGCAGCTTGCGTATTTTGAATTTTTGCAGATGTGACAGATGGCTGATGTTTACGTGACTTCAGTCGCCATACGCAGCGTTTCTTTGCCTGGTGTTCGGACGCTGCTGATACGTCTAGCTTTGCTCTGGTTGCTTCAGGTTCAGGAGTCTGTGCTTGCGCTTCGGCACTTATGCTCGAAATGACAACGAGGATGTTGATCAATAGCCTGAACCTGTCCATCAGGTAATTCTCCTCTACTCGGTCGATTATAGGTGCAACGCAGCCATTTACGCCAGGTTAAGTCATCGGAGGCACCGTTACCGTAGTGCCGGAGCAACAAGGCGACGGTGCTAGAAGTCTTCTGCGCTCCTCGTGCACTGCGCGTGGTGTCATGAACAGTACGGCCGACTACCGCGGTCTAAAGGCAAATTTTTTCGAGGACAGAATTCGGTTAGCCCAAACTGTCCAAACTTGCGTTTGGCTTTACCTAATTAGGCGTCTGGTAGGCGTCTGGCTGTCCTCGAACTACCCCAAAAAGAAAACCGCCTTGCGGCGGAGATCGAGATGGTGGGCGAGAGAGGACTTGAACCTCCACGAATTACTCCACTAGATCCTAAGTCTAATTTTCAGCCTTTTCCTGAGTTTTTAATAATTCTCCTCGGTTCCCCAAAAGGCTAACCAGGGAGGGTTATGCAGGCTTGCATCCTTGCGACCGACGTGCTACATTGGAGTTCAATTTGGTGATCCAATGGTGATCCAGAAAGCGCTAGGAGCTCAAAGAGCTAGTGGGTGATCCGTAGGTGATCCAATAATGATCCTTTGATGAATTAGGCATTTGGGGGCTATGGCAGATCGGAAATTGAAAATTGGCGATGCATTCTGCGCCACGGTTAGCGAGGACGGAATTCACACCGACCCCGAAATGAAAGGCTTCTGCCTGCGCGTGCGCGGAGAGTCCAAAGTGTTCATTGCGCGGGCGAAGCTGCGCGGAACCAGGACGACCGTCTTGGTGACAATCGGTTCGTACCTGAAATTCACCGCAAGCGATGCTCGTCGTCTGGCACGCGGGCATCTGAATGATCTAGCGAATGGCATCAATCCAAACCAAAAGCGCAAAGATGCAGCGGCCAAAATAGAGACGGAACAAGCTGAGGCGAATGAGGAATCAAAAGTTGGCGAGATTACTCTGAGCAAAGTCTTTGCCGATTACCTGTCCTCGCGGAAGCTCAAGGACAACACTGCTTATGTCTATAAGTGCACGCTGAAGAGCACTCTGCCGGACTGGCTTGATATGCCGCTTGTCGACATCAAGAAGGACATGGTTGAGCGGCGCCATAAAGCCATCTCTGACAAAGGGCATAAAGGACATGCAGACCATGCCATGAGAATTCTTCGTGCGTTGTTCACTTACGCCAAGATTACTTATGAATATGCAAACGGCGATCCAATAATCACGAGCAATCCCGTGACTCGCCTTTCCCAGGCGCGCATCTGGAACAAATCCACTAGAAGGCAAAGCGTCATCAAAAGCCATGAGCTAAGCGCCTGGTGCAAGGCGGTCATGGGACTAGGGAACCCAACCGTCAGGGATTATCTGCTCCTTCTATTGTTCACCGGGCTGCGAAAGAATGAAGCAGCAGAGCTGTTGTGGCAGAACATCGATTTGAAGGGGGCGACTCTTCTGATACCAGATCCGAAGAACCGAGAGCCACACACTTTGCCGCTTACTGACTATCTGCTGAACATGCTCAAAAGTCGCTGGGACGGTCGTGAGAATGAATATGTTTTTCCTGGGCAAGGTGAGAAGTATCGATACATTCGTGATGTGCGGTATCACATGGATTTAGTTACTGAGAGTTCCGGCGTGAAATTCATGCTTCACGATCTG
>JADYXS010000445.1 GCA_021772155.1 Candidatus Obscuribacter sp. | reverse complement strand
GTATTCGGCAGCGGAGCCGGGATACTGAATTACCAATTGATGTAACGCGTACCGGCAGCACGCTTATCGTGCCTACGGTCACGGTGCCTATTAGAATTGAGACGTCCTCGAGGCATCTCGTAGTTCAAATTGCAGCAGCAGTAACCTTCGTAGCGGCGGTCTTCGCTTTGCTCTTCTCCGACAGTTGGTTTCCGCAACAGGTCGACCTGGCCCAGCGGATTAGTATTTTGGCACTTATATTAAGTGCGCCCGAAGCGCGGGAGCTAGTTCGAGATGTCTTGTCGAGACTAAATCTCAATCGACCTGAAGGCTGATGAATACAACGTCGAAGCATGAGTTTGATGCTAGACGCAGGGGGCGGAACAATGCTGATCGCGGGTATAAATCTTGGTAGCACGCGTTCTTCTAAACAGTTAAGAGACGGTGGAGCCTGCATAGTCAGCGATGGCCGTATTCTAGTTGCAACCGCAGAGGAGCGCATATCACGTAACAAACGCGCTGGTGGCTTCGACCAATCCTTACCCGCTATCCTTCGGCATCATGGCTTAACTATAAAGGATTTGGACCATGTGGTTGTATCATCTTGTTGTGAAAATACCGACTCCATTAGTGGTAGCAATGCCCTGGTCTCCTTTGCGCCCGACAAAATTCACTTTGTTTCCCACCACCTTTCCCATGCAGTCAGTTGCTTTGGAGTTTCTAATTTCGAAGAAGCATTAATCATAGTCGCCGATGCAGGCGGCAGTGTATTGGAAGGAAATAGCCCAAAATGGTGGACCCTGCCGCGCGAACAAAGTACCTATTACATTGGCAGCGACAGAGGTATTCAGCTAATCGGGAGAGATTTTGATGGCCCTTATGAGGCAGGTCTGGGCGAAATTTTCCGATATTTTACACATCACCTTGGATGGAAATCCACTGATGCTGGCAAGGTGATGTCGGTAGCCGCGCTGGGTGATCCCAAGCGATTTCGACATGTTAGTCTGGTCACATTTAATAGTTGGTCGGGACAATTGGAATCGTCAATTGCAAATGACCCGGTAAATCCCGCAACACTTCCTCGGTTTTTTGCAGAAAATGGTTTTACAGCAGTTCCGGCACGAAATCCACAAGACGAGGTAACTCAAGTTCACTTTGACTTGGCCCGATATGTTCAGGATCAGGTAGGTGATGCCTTGCTAGGTAAGATTACCCATCTATCTAAGGAGTCTGGATTAAGACAGCTGTGTCTTGCGGGAGGAGTAGCACTAAATTGCGTGATCAATGATCGGATTCTACGCGAGACACCAATTGAAAGGATCTTTGTCCAGCCTGCTGCTGGCGACCATGGTCAATCTTTAGGCAACGCCATCTGGGGAGCTAATTTGGTGGGCGAGTGGGTCAATGGTCAGGGCCACTTCAGCCCTTATTTGGGGATACAATATGATTGGAACTTGGAAATAGCCGAGGTATCGCACATTCTCGCGGATAGAGTGGGCATACAGTGCACATACCACGAGAACAACACACTGCTACGTGTCACTGCCGCGAGGTTAGCCGACGGGAAAATAGTAGGTTGGGTCCAAGGGCGCAGTGAGATCGGCCCACGTGCCCTTGGTAATCGCAGTATCCTAGCGGACCCAAGGCAAGCCTCGAGTAAACAGAGATTGAATTCAATCAAGAAACGCGAATGGTTTGTGCCCGTGGCTCCGGCTGTCTTGGAGGAGGCTGCATCGGAGTACTTTCAGACCGATTGGCCAAGTCCATATATGCTTCGCGCAGTCCCGGTTAGGGCAATGACCTCTGCACTAGTGCCTGCTGTTATCCATGCAGACAACTCTGCGCGAATTCAGACTGTAAACCGAGAGCAAAACACACAATTTTATGATCTGATCGCGGAATTCGGCAAGTTGAGCGGTGTCCCAATTTTGGCAAATACGTCCTTCAACGGCAAAGGTCAACCCATAGTTGAAACCGCCAAGGAGGCGGCTATATCGTTCTTAGACCTTGGGCTTGATATGTTAGTCATTGGCAATTGGATATTTGAAAGAAGCTAGCTTCGCGTCTGGAGGTGAGTAAATGAAGGTCTTCGACCTTACCAAACTAACGCCAGAAGAGCTTGTCTCTCAGGTTCAGGCATGTGGTTTCGAGAGTTCGTTTCCGTTGAGAGACCGGTTAGGCCTAATAAGCGAGTATGTTGATTGGGTAAAACTTGGAAAAAAGGATACTACTGTTCGCTTCCGCAAAGGCCGGGTGGACATACCGCAACGATTTGTATTGCCATTGCATCCGACAACACTCGATAGTCTTCTTGAAAGTCCGCAAGCCGGTTGGGTGCAATTGACTCAGTTGGTGGTCAAAAGGTACTCCGAACTCTCTGCGCGTGACGCCACTCGGGATGGCTTTTCTACTGTTCAGGATTTGAAGTCGGCGCTCTTTCACATATACGGCCGAATAGACCCAAATCAACTGATAACGATTTACACATTTCGATATTTTGAACAAGATGGCGCGAATGGTGTGTGTGCAAAGTTTGTCAGCCGGCGAGCGGACATCGAGCAAAGCGATGCGAGTTTTGATAGTGCATACAACGTCTAGCCTGGCCAATGGCGCTGGGGTGCTTCGTGCGCTGGTTGACGATCAGTGTGCAGTCGATAGTGGCATTCCGGTTCATGGCTGTTTCCTGACAAGCTTTGCGCACTCACAATGCTGCAAAGCCTTGCTCATGGTCATGTTATAATCCAGCAATATTCCACAATTCATAGCACGATAGCCATGATTTCATGGGGCGATAGTGTAATGGAAACATACCTACGTTGTGGGAGTCTACTTGGGTTCGATTCCCAAGCGCCAAAGGCCATTAGTTGCTACTAGTGCCCTTTGGCGCTTGGGAATCCACAAAGTGAAGCCCCCTGCAAAGCTCTACAAGTTTCACGTTGACAATCTTCGAGAAATTGACCGTGCTATGCAAAGGGTGGCACGATCACTTCGCGCGGCCATTTCTCAGAACGATGCGATAACAATGTCGTCGTACATGCGACTGTATGCTCTGTTATTGGGGGCATGGGCTGAATGTCGCTTGCGGAAGCTCATGTACGAGCCGCATGGGTTTGACGAATCGGATCGCAATACAATAAGTGGGGAAAGCACGCAGTTGAAACAGTGGCAAAAATCGGTAGAGCTAGCGTTTCGTCGACAATACAACATCCCAAAGGCCGCACTTTCGGTCGATACTCTGCCTCACTCAGCCCATGCAAGGTACGTGACTCTATCGAACATGCTCCAGAACGACCTCGGTTCTATTATCGAATTGCGGAACAAGCTTGCCCATGGCCAATGGGTTTACCCGTTGAATAGCGATGGTAACGATATAGCGCAAAATCAAATGGACGCACTCAGGGTCGAGAATCTTCTTTTCCTACAATTCAGGAAGGGTCTTCTCGAGTCGTTATCAACGGCGATACATGATTTGATAGTATCAAAGCCAACGTTTGAGAGAGACTTCGACGATCACCTTCGGGTTATCACTGAATTGCAGCGCAACCTTAAAAAGCGAGATTATGCAACCTGGGCTGCCGGCCTACGTCAAAAGTACTTGCGCGGTAAAGCCAATAGGAAGATCTCGGCTAGCCCGTAGTGCGATGGGTTGAACGTTAGTCCTGGCATAGTACTTCGAAGTTACCGCCCGCCCTATTTCAAAGTTCTCCGACGCCTAACGTGCAAGCTGTATGCTGTGAAGAGGCGCTCGACCGCAGACATTACACTCCGTACTCGTATCAAATCGCAACGAACTAATCATTGCAACCTGGATTCCAAATATCTCGCTCAATTGACTCTCACCTGTGCATTAACCCAACTTCAGATTTGCAACCGCAAGACCAATCCGCTCCAACGCATGGCCTGGTTCGAATTTTCTGCTGCATACCGAATGGTTTGCCGGGTGCCCACCAGGACACATAACTTCTGGGCGCGCGTGATGGCCGTGTAGAGCAGGTTGCGTCTCAACATCCGGCGCTACTGTAACAGGACCGGGATCACCACAACCGGAAATTCTGAGCCGTGCGCCTTGTGGATCGTCGCGGCAAAAGCGTGTGTCCGTGATTCCACACCGGCCGGACCCACCGGACGAGGTGTCAGGTCGGGCAAAAGATGCGTTGTCGTAGCAAATCAAATTTGGCACGGCCATACATCTCGCCCTTGATATCTTTCAGCCGGTTGACCTGGCCTTCGGTCTGACCATTGCTCCACGTCAAACTCAGGCCATTCTGGACAGCTGCGAAGTCGCGCCGCAGGCCAGTCGCAAAGCTCTTCAGTTCTTTGATCCCGGCCGCGCTCGCCAATTGCAGCCAACTTTCCAAGGAGGCGCCGGCCCGCTCGCGGATCATTCGGCGAAAGGCCTGCACCACCGGATACACCGTGGCGACATCGGCTACAGCCGTTTGAAGCTCATCCACGGTGGTCAGTTGGGCCGGAGTTAGCTCTTCGGGTAGATGCAGAACTAACCAAGCAGCCGCAGTTGTCGTCAACGGCTCTTTCAGCAGAAGCGGTGAGGGTTGGGAAGGCGATGAAGCTGCTGATGACACTTCTACCACCGGCGCCGACAGTGTCTTGCGCAACCGGGCAACATGCGGGAGAGCCCGTTTTAGATTGACACGGACCCCGCCCGATAC
>JADYXS010000444.1 GCA_021772155.1 Candidatus Obscuribacter sp. | reverse complement strand
CCGTGCGGTTTTCTCCCGTCCGATCACCTACACTCTTAGTTCAGATTCCTGACATTTGAATGTCAACTCATCATAAGAGCGCCGGCGTCCCGCCGGCATTTCCCAAGAGGTCTGGTGCCACAGAAGCCGGCGGGACGCCGGCGCTCCCAGGCGCAAAGGAATTGGTATCGTGATTCGCCGACTGACTGTCAATGTGCCGGGCAGTACCGCAAACCTTGGCCCCGGCTTCGACGCATTAGCGCTTGCGCTGAGCATTTATTGCAAACTTAATTTTGAAATCCTGGAAGAGAACGACAAAACGGTTCCGCTTATCACGCTGAAAGGCTCGCTTCTACACGGTCTTCCTAAGGACCAAAACAACTTGATCTACACAGTATTGAGCAATCTCTGGCGCAACGATCCAGATTTGCTCCAACGTGTGCGAATAACAATCGAATCCAAAATTCCTCTCGGCAAAGGGCTTGGCTCCAGTGCCGCAGCCATTATGGGATCAGTTTGGGCGGCATATGCGCTCAGTGAACGCATGCTGGATCGCGGCGAAATGCTAGCCAATGCCAGCGACATGGAAGGACATTCCGACAATGTTTCTGCAAGCTTGCTTGGCGGACTGGTCACTTGCTCAAGATCCAGTAACACAGCGGCGGTCGTAACACAAAAACTGCTTTGGCCCAAAGACTGGTGCCCGTTGGTCGTGGTCCCGGCTTATGTCCTAAGCACAAAGAAGGCGCGCGCGATTTTACCAAAGATGGTCTCAAGAGATGATGCCGTGAGCAACATCCAACGAGTCGCTTTGCTAATGGCCGCTGTAGCGAACAAAGATGAGGATGCCTTGAAAGAAGCATTACATGATAAATTGCATGAGCCTTATCGCGAAAGTCTGGTGCCCGAGTTGCCGGCCTTGCGAAAGGTCCTTTCAGATTTCCCTGTTCTTGGCTGCATCCTGAGCGGAGCCGGATCATCTGTGCTAACTCTGGTCAACCAGAGGCACCGTCTACAAGTGCTTCAGAGCCTGCAAGAATGGGCAGACAAACGAGATGAAGTTCCGGAGATTCTGGATTTGCAGGTCGATCAGGAGGGCTTGCGCGTAACTTATGAATGAAATAGCGGTACTAAAATTCGGCGGAACGTCCGTAAAGAACATCGGACGGATTCAACATGTTTGCGAAATAGCGTCAGCCATTTCTAAAAGCCACCATGTTCTGGTGATTGTGTCAGCGATGGGAGATACCACTGACTATCTAATGAAGCTGTCCAAGCAGTGCGCGGCCGTACCTGACAAACGAGAACTAGACCTGCTGCTTTCCACAGGAGAGCAAATTTCGATCGCCCTGGTAGCAATGACGTTGCGCTCGATCGGCGTCAAGGCGCGTTCGTTCACAGGACAGCAGGTCGGCATTTTCACCGAAAGCGTGCACACAAAAGCGCGAATCGTCGACATCAAGGGCGACACAATAAAGAACGCTTTTAAAGAACATGATGTAATTGTCGTGGCCGGATTTCAAGGCGTTACTGAAACAGGAGACGTCACAACCCTTGGCAGAGGCGGCTCCGACACAACGGCAGTGGCATTGGCTGCCGCCGTTGGAGCACACACCTGTGACATATATACGGACGTCGACGGAATCTATACAGCCGATCCCAATACTATAAAAGGAGCGCGATTACTTAAGCGCATCTCTTATGGAGAAGTTCTGGAACTGGCGCGCATGGGCTCCCAGGTAATTCATCCGCGCGCAGTGGAACTTGCCAGACAATACGGCATCAAGCTTCGAGTAAGAAATACATTTAAGCCCGAAAATGAGGGCACCACAATTGATGGAGGAGAACCTCAAATGGAAATTTTCCGCACGATTAGCGGAGTGGCCATCGACAAGGACCAGGCCTGCGTTGCGATTATGGACGTGCCTGACCAGCCGGGCATTGCCGGCAAGATCACAAAAGCACTGGCTGACGACAACATTGCGATCGACATGATCATGCAGTCGTTCCATCCGAGCATTGGCCTCAACAACATCACGTTCACTGTTAACGACGCCGATCTCGATCATACGATAGCCACTTTGAGGCAGCTTCAAGAGCAGATGAAAGCCAAAGAAGTGAAAGCAGATCCGGACATAGCTAAAGTCAGTTTGATTGGAGCTGGGCTGTCCGGGCAGCCGCAAATTGCGGCCAAGCTTTTCGCCGTCCTCGGCAATGCCGGCATCAACATCAAAATGATCTCTTCAAGCGAAATGAAGATTACATGCGTTGTTGCCAGAGCTGATGCTCAAACAGCTGCCCAGCTAATTCACGATGCCTTTGAATTGACTGGCGCTATTTCTTCGGCGTAAGAAATTTTTCGCGATACGCTTCCACAAGCGAACCTTTGTCTGCTTCTTTAATCAGCGGGAAGCCAAACTCAATTCGCTGTTCAAGATAGGCGCGAGCGACCTTTTCTGAGAGTCTACGGATGCGCAGAATCATTGCCATCCGCTCATCGCGACCAAGAACGCCCCTGGCATCCAGCAAGTTAAAGTAATGCGAGCACTTCAGCACCTGCTCATATGACGGCATGACCAGCTTCAGCTCCATCAAGCGTGCAGCTTCCTTTTCATGCATGTGGAACAGCTGCTGTAGCATTTCCGGATCGCTTTCTTCGAAGTTGTAGCGCGACTGCTCAACTTCGTTATGGTGATAAATCTCACCATAAGTGACATCATCGTTCCATTTCAACTTGTAAACGCTGTCTACGTTCTGCAAGTACATGCTGAGGCGTTCAAGACCGTACGTTATCTCTGCTGAAATTGGCTTCAGGTCGATACCACCGGCTTGTTGAAAGTAGGTGAACTGCGTAATTTCAAGACCGTCTAACCAGACTTCCCAACCTACTCCCCAAGCTCCGAGCGTAGGCGATTCCCAGTTATCTTCTACGAAACGAATGTCGTGGTCTTCCGGCTTGATACCAAGTGCCTTTAAGCTCTGCAGATAAACATCTTGGACATCATCTGGTGAAGGCTTGAGAATTACTTGATACTGAAAATAGTGCTGCAGTCGGTTTGGATTGTCACCGTAGCGACCATCTGTCGGGCGTCGACAAGGATCGGCAGTAGCCATTTTCCAAGGCTCTGGACCCAGCACGCGCAGAAATGTACCTGTGCTCATAGTCGAGGCGCCCTTTTCAAGGTCGTAAGGTTGCATCACCACGCAGCCTTGCTTATCCCAAAAGGAATTGAGCGCCTGAATTACTTGCTGGAACGTCAAAGCCATGCTTTACACCGGTTTGGAGGCAGACCACAATATACCATGCAAATGACAGCCCGCCTGTCATTGCGCCGTGTCGGCCCTGAGAATAACGCCATGTTTTGAGCGGCGAAAAACGATGGAAGGCATGGCGGCGTTCGAGCGAAAGTGGCTTAAATACGACTGCGCTTAGGCAGGGCTCTTATTGTTCAGCACTGATATCATAGACACACGAGCCCAAACATTTGATACGTTCGGCGCTTTTTCCGCAAGTCAAGCGCTTAGTTTTCAGCATTATTGGAACAATATCAACGTACAATCCTGTATTAGGCCTCTTGCAGTAACAGGGTAGAGTCAGCGAGATAGGAAGTAACCCCATGGTTCAACAAGTAAGACAGGGACAACAACAGCAACAAGAGTTCATCCCGGCCTATCCAAATTCGATCGAGGAAACTGGGCTCAAAGAGGGCTTCCTGGAAGAATTGATTCTCAAGGACGTTTATCTCGTCAACTTTGCCCTTGGTCGGGAAGTCGCCCAAAGGACAATGTTGCCCTTCAAAATTGTCGAGGATATCCTCGAATCTTTGAAGAAACAGATGTTAATTGAAGTGCGGGCAGCAGGCGGCATCGCAGACTACGAGTACACGCCGACCGATAAAGGACGAGATCGAGCACGAGCTTATTTCGACCACAACACCTATGTAGGAGCCTGCCCAGTGCCCTGGTCAGTCTACGTCGATTCATTGAGACACCAAACCATCCGCCGCGAGTCAGTCACTCCGCGCGACCTGGAAGTGGCTTTCTCAGACATCATGGTCAATCGCAAAACAATCAACACAGTCGGTCCAGCGATCAACTCCGGACGTGGGATGTTCTTGTTCGGCGAAGCAGGTAACGGCAAGACTTCCGTTGCAGAACGAATTGCTCGAAGCTTCCGCGGTCACATCTTCATTCCATACGCAGTGGAAGTGGACGGACAAATTATCCGCGTTTTCGACAACCACAACCACCAGCAAGTCGCGCCTTCGGCTTATCCTCGAGATTACGACCATCGCTGGGTTCGCATTCAAAGACCATGCGTTGTCGTCGGCGGTGAACTTACGATCGACATGCTTGAACTTCAGTACGACTATTCTGCAAAGCTATACGAAGCACCACTGCAGCTAAAGTCGAACTGCGGACTGCTTCTCATCGATGACTTTGGTCGTCAACGAATCGACCACAAATCTCTCTTGAACAGATGGATCGTTCCTCTGGAAAAGCGCGTGGACTATTTGACCATGCACACCGGCAAAAAACTGGAAATTCCTTTCGAACAGTTGATTGTCTTCTCGACCAACTTGAACCCGGCCGACCTTGTGGATGAAGCGTTCCTTCGCCGAATTCCTTACAAGATCAATATCACGACCCCGACAGAAGAAGAATTCAAATGGATCTTCTTGCAGTACTGCCAACGCGCGGGAGTGCCGTACAACGAAGAAGCGGTCAATTACTTGATTGAAACGCAATATCGCAGCGGGCGACGGATGATGAGATGCTGCCATCCGCGGGATGTCATCGACCAGGTCACCAACCTTTGCAAATTCCTTCAAACAGAACCACGGTTAACGCGCGAATACATAGACCACGCATGCTCGGTCTATTTCGCCGCCATGGGCAAGTAGGAAACTTCTAATTAGAAATCCTATACTGACAGCCCGTGTTAACATGGGCTGTCCTTTTCTGTGGCTCCGAGCGCTATGCAGGCTGAGCTTTTCGAATCAATAGATGCTACCGCTGCGCCAAAGGCAGTAGCGGCAAATACCATCGTTCTGGCCCTTACTGAGTCGGAAGTGAGACGCGCGCAACTGCGCCGCTCCTTGAGCGCCTTGGCAGTTTTCGCCGGCTGCATTTTCTGGTTTCTGACGCTGGCCATTTTGCATGCCACCACTGAAGGCCTGCCCTGGTATGTAACCTCAGCTTCGATTTCAATTGTTTGTGCCCTTGTGGTGGCGCAACCTCGTGCTTCGCGCTTCTACTTCCGCAAAGACAAGGCTCTTGAGCCACTTTCACTGATGGAGACCTGGGCAATTGCCTACTTGGGCGCTGCCGTCGCATTGTATGCCTGGGTTTTCCTACATTCTTTGATGCCACCATCAAAGGAGCCTAAATTAGTGCAGTTCGTCGACATTCAACTTGTGTCACCGACGGATTTCCGCGATCAAAAATCACCGCTGCCCGGCAGCCAGGAGCAGGATCAGCTCCGCAAAAGGCAGTCGGACAGGATAACAGCGCAAGGCGCTCTTCTTGCCAAACAAGTTGCGGCAGTTTCGCGCAAGAGGGATCAAAGCAAGGTTGAAGCCAGCGCCAATGAAAAGCCAGTGCCTCAAGATGTTCAACCAAAGCCAGCACAGAAGACAAGCTCCGCTCCAGCACTCACCCCACTGGTATCTCCAAGCGCCGAGCGACCGCTTGCGCCAAAACAGGAGAAAGTAAGCGACAGGCTTTTCGTCAAACCGATGCCTCGTCTTGTGCCTGTGCAGTCAGGAAGTCCGACAAAGTCCCCTGTTGGCGGTAGCGCTGCGCAACAGCCACTATTTGAAGAAGTTCAGCCCCCTGAGATGGTTGAGATGATCGAAAATGACGGCGCCATCGAGGCTGCAGCTTCGTTTCAGTCAGGCGGTTCGTCAGCAGGGGGCAAGGGTGCGGCAAACGCTCTGGCAATCTATATAAAGGAACTACATCGGCGGATTAAACAGGGT
>JADYXS010000443.1 GCA_021772155.1 Candidatus Obscuribacter sp. | reverse complement strand
CTACAGAATCCACCTGCTCAGCGGACCAGAAGGTTATCGAAAGGACGTGAGCGCGACGACCTACACACAGAGCATGAATAGCATGGCTGCAGAGCTTGCGCACTGTCGCAATGAAAACGATCGGCTGCAAAATTCATTGAAAGCGATTCACCAATCGCCACTGTGGAAAGCGATCGAACCGATACAAACAATCTCGCGTAAAGTAGTGCGGCGCCTGGCTTCATCCAGGGAGGCTAAGTAGACATGGCACCTTCAAGCGTGACGACTCCTCCTATTCCTGTCCCTACGAAACCACTCGTGAAAGCTGCGAACGCGCCAGCGGAATCGGTAATACAGCTGGCATCACTAATCTGCGGCGGCGTCTTGCTTACCTCTTTGATACTACTGTTTGTCATCAAAAGCAAACACGGAGTCCTGGACTCAGGTATTCACCCATATCTTTTGAAATGGGCAGGCGACGCAGGTAACTACAACGGACAGCGCTCTGCACACAGATTTGCTCTGATTGCAGCCGCCTGCCTGCTTTTGTCCGGACCGTCAATATTGCGTTTCGCCCGTCCGTTTTTGAGCAAGATCAATTGGTTGGCGCCCCGCCTGATTGTTCCAGCATTGCTTTGTTATTCAGGCAGCGCAGTGGTCTACTATGCAACAGACAGCGCAGCCATTGCCTTTGCGATCGGGACCTTGTGCCTTGCTGTTAACAGCGTTCGCCTCAGCCAGGTCTGCCGATTGCGCGCTGCGGATTATGCCACCATAACGATCTTCTTGGTAGCGATGGCCGCACTACCGGCATTATTTACACCTCTCGACCTGACACGCATGCCGGTCAATCAAATAGTTGACGTGCAGAACCACTACAGTACGGTAGCCATGACCGGCGACCGCTTGGCGGCTGGCCAACATCTGTTTAGCGAGGTCCGACAACATTACGGAGTGCTATTTCAAACACTTTCCGGAGTCTTGCAAAAATCCTTTGGCTCGTTTTCTTTCGGAACGTACGCGCTGGTAATTCGCTGCCTCACCACAGTGTTGTTAGCAGCGATGGCCTGGCAGTACACCAGGTTCGCGGGACGCCCATCAGCAGCCAGCCTTGCCCCACTACTTCTGATTCTGCCATGGCTGCACACCAATCAGCTAAGCGAATACTATCCAAACCTTTCGTCCTGGCGGCTGCTCGGGATACCATTGTGCTTTGGGGCATTGATTTACCTACACCGGGCCCACGGGACCAAGCGCACCGCCGCCCTGGGAGTACTTGCCGGCATTCTGATTGCTCTCAACCTGGAATCAGGAATCTCTCTTACTCTGGGGATTCTGGCATTCATAGCCGTCAACGAGAAGCTCTTGAGTCTCAAATCGCTCAAAGCGGCAACGCAACATGCTGGCTGGTTCGGTCTGGGACTTGCCATCGCGGCTATCAGCCTCTATCTTGTCGCCTCTGCTGCGTTGGGTTACCTACCCGACGTTTCTCAGCACTTGCAAAACTACAAACAAGCATTGAGCGTTCTCAAAACCGGATACAGTAGCCTGCCTCTCGTTTACGAACCAGCTGCCTTATTGATATTTTGTCACTGCATGTATGCCCTGATAAAGATGAATCTGCGCCGCGACCAGCAATGGGCGAGCAAAGACGGCGTGCGTGTAGCGGCGATAGTGACAATGTTGGTTTGGTTTTCGTACTACGCCAACAGACCAAGCGCCTGGACGCTATACAGCCAATTTATTATTTACGGGTTCCTGCTGTGCGATATGGTGCGCACCATAGCCATCCAAACACGCAGGCACACAGCCAAGCTAGAACCAGCGCTGCCTCTCATTCTTGCCCTGAGCTTCATTGTCGTCCCGCAAATAGTCACTGCGTCCAATATGGCTTATCCGGCTTACCGCGACACATGGGAAAGGCTGACACACAAACGCCCCAAGTTGGAAGCGTTCAAAGTGAACGGCGTAATGATAGCTCCGCCGGTGGCCGGCGAACTGATTCGCAAAGCAGAGTTCATCAAGAAACAGTCCCAGCGCGGCCCGGTAACTTACCTGACCAGCAATACAGTGCTTATACCTAAACTGTCCGGGGTGTACTCAACGGTTCACCTCGAAGATCCTTATCAGGAGCTAATACTGGATCATCAGACCGTGAGTTTCATCAAGGATCTGATCAAGCAAAAACCCGAGAAAATCTACTTCGACGCTCCAGGCTCTCTAACAGCCGGTGACGATTTGCGCCGCCAATGCTACGCCGGAATGAAGGCTAGAATCAGCCCGGTCTACGAAAATGTCGCAACAGTTTCCGGCTGGGAAGTGTGGCGGCTCAAGGCAAAGTCAACTCCATAAACACAATATTCGAAACACAGCTAGCTCAGGGCGTTTGCCGCTCCGGCTGGTTCTTCGGTCCTTGTAAAGGACTATGATGAACCAAAAAAAATCGGAACAAGCATCAACAGATGAAATAATAATCTTGGCATCAGCCCCAGCAGCCGATATTCGTCCATCCGGGAGTCCACTGGTGAATCAGGTCCAAGATACATTGCTCTCAGCGGTGCCGGCCCAAAAGCCGGAAAAGAGTGCTGGCAACAAGACTGTGGCAATTCTCCAGTCGAATTACATCCCATGGAAGGGATACTTCGACATGATAAATAGTGTCGACGAATTCGTCTTTTATGACGATGTGCAATACACCCGCAGAGACTGGCGCAATCGCAACAAGGTCAAGACCAAAGACGGCCTGCTCTGGCTAACGATTCCGGTCGACGTCAAAGGCAAGTACTTACAAAAGATTCGCGAAACGAAAATCGTTGGTAAAGACTGGGCCCGCAGCCACTTCGACACCTTTGCGCACCACTATCGCCACGCGCCGGAGTTCGAGCGTTACGTCGACACCCTTGCCGAACTGTATAAAACTGCCGCTGAAATTGAATACCTGAGCGAAGTGAACTTTCTGTTTATCCAAAAAATTTGCCAGTTGCTCGGCATCAAAACCAGCCTAAGATGGTCCCACGAGTTCGATCTGGCCGATGGCAAGTCGGAAAGACTTCTTTCCGTATGCCAGCAGCTGGGAGCCAGTAAATACGTGTCAGGACCAGCGGCAAAAGACTATCTCGATTGCGAACTTTTCACTGCAAACAACATGGAAGTAGAATGGTACGGATACGCCGGCTATCCTGAGTATCGGCAACTGCATGAACCCTTTGACCACTCAGTAACGATCCTGGATCTGCTGCTCAATTGTGGTGCCGATTCCGTCAAGTATATGAAAATTGCAACTGGAGTTCGGCAGTGACCGACAAAGTAAAGAGTTCCACCAGAATAGGCTTTTGCCAACCATACCTGACGGGCAACGAAACTCGCTATATGGCGGAGGTTCTGGCCAGCGGTCATTTCTGCGGCAACGGCGCCTTTACGAAACGCTGCCAGTCATGGCTGGAAGCCAATATCGGCAGCCCCAAAGCTTACCTGACCAATTCCGGAACTGCCGCGCTGGAGATGGCAGCGATTCTCGCTGATGTACAGCCGGGCGACGAAGTAATAATGCCTTCGTTTACCTTTGTTTCCACCGCTAACGCATTCGTACTGCGCGGCGCCACGCCGGTTTTCGTCGACATCCGAGAAGATCTTTTGGG
>JADYXS010000442.1 GCA_021772155.1 Candidatus Obscuribacter sp. | reverse complement strand
CCGTCAATCCCGACTCACGCTCGATGGCAGCATGAGATGCTGCCACTACGCCGTCAATCCCGACTCACGCTCGATGGCAGCATGAGATGCTGCCACTACCTTGCCATCCGATGCCACCACAGGTTTTGGCTCGTATCCCATTGAGACACACTCTGTCAGGAACTGACAACGCTTGCACAACGGACTGCGGTGCGGTGCAAAGTCTTCCGGATTCTTCATCTGCTCCAGTGTTTTCAGCATCCCGGGCCAGTGAAGGCGGAAGAGAGCATCGTCAAGTTCGATACTCACTGGGGTTATGCCATCGCTCTGCAATTGGCAAAAAGTGAATACCAGTTTTTGAAACGGCCAGCGGGCGCGCAGGCGCTGAGCAAGGTAATACCGCACCAGAAGCGAGGGTGATGGCCAGGCAGGATCGAACTGCTTAAGTGGATGCAGGTGGAAATCGACGATTTCCAGCATGGCTTTTTCTGGATGCCAGAGAATCAAATCCAACGTTTCTTCTAAATACACTTTGACGTGCGGCACACGTGCACGCACTTTGAGGCTGACTGCTGCCGGTTCTGAGCCTTTTGGCTTGTACGGGGCAGTGATGTACTGGGTCAGCACACGGTAAACAAAGCGAAACGCTTGCACGGCTTTCTCTTGCTGGTCCGAATCGCCTTCGCCGGCGAGTTTTTCGGTAGGCCAATGCTGTCCCAAATACTTCTGTACTTGGGGCAAACTGTGCACTCGCCCACGATGAATTTCGCCCAAGGCTCGGAGAAGGAACCGCTTGCACAATGTCGACAAACGAACCTTATCTACAGAACTGCCACCGAAGGCAAACTGGTATGCCCGTCGACAGACGCGAAACGTCTCGATCATGGGGGAAGTAAACAGGGTGCGGTCCATATTGAAGCCCCCTTTTCTTGACAGCCGTACATTTGTATGTCATACCAATATATAGTATGACAACTTTCGCCGTCAACTAAAAAATCTGACCCTACAACTCTCTAGTTCCTGATCTCCAGTTAGCTCAAACCAGCTTGGCATCAACCTTTCGGAGCGCCAATCTATATACACAAGCCGATCAACAGGACGACAAAGAACCCCAAAAGTGCGGTGGAACGCGTATCTATCCGTGCCAGTTTCGGACCGATGTTAAATCTTCGATCTGCATTTGCTGGATGCGTAATCGAGTCGCCCCACCTCTTGAAGTTTTTAAAGGATAATTCGAGGAGACGCTCGAACTCTTCGCAGTCCGGCAACGTATATAAATCCAGGCACGCATGCAATACGGCAAAATGAACACTGCGCTGAATCTCAAAACGCAGGCGACACCGCTAACGGTGTCGCAGCTTACCGCGCGCATTCGGTCCGTACTGGAAGAGACTTTTCTGGATGTTGCAGTGGTCGGTGAAGTCAGCAACTTCAAGCCGCATTCGTCCGGACACTGGTACTTCTCACTTAAAGATCTAAATGCCACTTTGCCGTGCGCCTGTTTTCGTAAGGCAAATTCGGCCGTGCGTTTTGATCTCCAAGATGGACTGAAAGTCGTTGCTCGAGGACGGTTGGAAGTATATCCACCTAAAGGTGGCTATCAGTTGATCGTCACGTCGCTGGAACCGGTTGGCATCGGTCAATGGCAACTGGCTTTCGATCAACTGAAAGAACGACTTGACCGAGAAGGTCTACTGGATGTAGCTCGCAAGCGCAGCATTCCGTTGATGCCACGCAAAATTGGTATCGTCACCAGTCCAACAGCTGCAGCGTTGCAAGATATCCTCACGGCCCTGCGCCGGCGGAATCCCAATATTCACGTTGTGATCGCCCCAACAAGGGTTCAAGGCGACGGCGTCGAGCACGAAATTGCGCAAGCAATTAGAGATATACAAAAGGTCCCGGATATAGAAGTAATCATCGTTGCCCGTGGCGGTGGTTCAATCGAAGATCTTTGGTGCTTCAACACAGAGGCGGTGGCGCGCGCGGTATCAACGTCAATCATCCCAGTTATTTCCGGTATCGGGCACGAAACTGATATAACCATCTGCGACCTCGTCGCCGATCTGCGCGCACCAACACCAACTGCAGCAGCAGAGTTGGTTTGCCGCGGTCACGCAGAACTTACTCAGCGATGGACTAGTTTAAGTAGACTGCTTCTTCTAAAAATTGAGCAGCGGCTGATGCAGGCACATCGGCAACTGGAGCGGCTCAACCCACGCCATGCGCTGGCGCGTCAGCACGACAAGCTTAAAAAAATGCGGATGATTTTGGAAGCACATCGGGAACACATGTTGCGCTCCATGTCTTTCAAACTGAGTGATTCCACTCACCGCTTAAAGAATCTGGAAAATAAGTTGCAAGCGATTGGACCCATGCGCACGCTTGGTCGGGGCTATGCAATCATTCGATTGGCCGATGGCGGCGTCCTTCGTGATGCAGCAAATGTAAAACCAGGCGATCAAGTTGAGGCCTGGCTGCAAAAGGGCAAGCTAAAACTGCGCGTCGAAGAATGTGTTGGGGACTGGGGCTTAGAAGAGGACTAGATGATGGCAGAAGCCGTGAAGAGCACTGATTTTGAAACAAAGCTTTCTGACCTGGAAACGATAGTTTCCCAACTAGAAGGCGAGCTCAAGCTTGAAGAAGCGCTGTCATTGTTCGAAAAAGGGCTGCTTCTCAGTCAGGAATGCGAGCTATTTCTGAAGAGCGCCGAGCACAAAATCGAAGTATTGCGCAAGACGGCTACCGGCGTTCAAACAGAACCACTAGAAGATAACGATGACTTATTTGCGGCTCTTGGTTAACAAAAGCACCGATTCGTGCCGGCAGAACTACACGAAGCAAAAACCGCCGCCCATGGCGACGGTTTTCAAATTTGCTTTGCGTATTTGAACGACAAGGAGCGTTCGTGGTGCTATGCGCTGGCTCCAACGGCATTAGCTTCATCCGCGGCTTCGGCATCAGTGGCATCGGCATTAGCGGCATCGGCGGCTTTAGCGGCACCGGCAGCATCAGCGGCATCGGCACCAGCCTGAGAAAGAACTTCAACATTAAGTTCGGCAACAACTTCAGAAGCTAAGCGAACGGTAGTTCGGTAAGTACCGAGCGCGGTAATGTCGTCCACAGTCTTGAAGGAGCGCTTATCGATTTCTTGCTCAACAGCCTGGCTGAGAGCTTGAGCGATTTCTTTATTTGTGACCTTGCCATAGAGCCTGCCGCCATCGCCAGCTTTGGCTATTATTCTTATCGTTCCTAGAGCAGTAATGCGCTCCGAAAGCGCGACAGCTAGCTGGTGCTGAGCATCAGCCTTCTTTTTAATTTGCTCGAGATCTTCTTCGCGCTTTTTCAAAGCGCCAGTGGAAGCCAAGATTGCCAGCGAACGAGGCTGCAGGAAATTGCGGAAATAGCCGGCAGAGGCTTCAACCACATCTCCAACCTTGCCAAGCGCCTGAACATCCTTTTGCAGTATGACCTTCATAATATCTCCGAAGTCTTTAGCGTGTTTCTTCAGGAAGAGGCAGCGGCCTCGTCCCATTGGGCACGTGAGTCTAAGACTTTACCATGAGTTGCCAGCGAGAACGGCTGCCACCCCAATCGTCTTAAGGATCTGATAAGCGCTAGCCGCGTTCGCGGAACATTCCGCGCACCCCAGAAGGATCTGTTGAAAACCCGAAACGGCGATAGAACGTATCCGTTCCGGGATCGGCGTAGAGAGTTATCAGCGGAATCTCATATGTATCGAGTTCTTTCAAGAGCTCGGCCATAACCAGCCTGCCAAGTCCTCGTCGTTGATGACTTGGTCTAACGGCGACATCCCAAACCGTGGCATTGAACACGTGGTCGCCAGTTGCCCGCGAGAAGCCAACAAGAATGCCATTGTCCCAGGCGCTAACAACAGCCAGGCTGTTCATCAACGCTCGAGAAATCAAGACCGGTTCGCGCCGGCTCCAGCCGACAGAGGCACACAGGTCTTGCACGTCGTGCGGAGGCACGCATTTATCGTGGCTGATACGGATGTTCTTCAGGAAGTCGTCGTCCTTCGACCCCTCCTGCCTTTTGAAGATTCCGGATAGAACCACTGCGTGCATTCTCCTCTTACTAGGATATTATCAGCATCCGGCTTCCGAACAAACAGACCCGTTTCAGACTTTCTCAAGCACTGCGACTGACTCTACATGGTAGGTCTGAGGGAACATATCGATTGGCTGCACCCGTTTTGTCTTATACCCGCTATCCTCAAGGATTCTTAGGTCGCGGGCAAGAGTGGCCGGGTTACAGCTTACATAAACTATGCGGGACGGTGCAAGCTGAATGATGCTGCGCAACCCGCCGGGATCGATGCCCTTACGTGGTGGGTCAACAACCACGACATCCGGGCGGGCGCCTTGAGAAAGTAGCTCCACAACTTGCTCTTCCACGCGGTCCTGGACGAACCCCACATTTTTCAGGTCGTTAAGCGCTAGATTAACTTCGCCGTTTTCTACCGATGAAGCCAATTCTTCAATGGCGATAATGCGCTCGCAAACCGACGAAAGCCACATGCCCATTGTGCCAACGCCAGCGTAGGCATCTATGAGTAAGGGTATCTGCTGATTGAAATGGGCATCCGCTGGGGCTACGGATTCCTGTCCGGTCGCCGCCAACAATACCTGGTCCAGAAGAACGGCTGCCTGTTCTGAATTCACTTGAAAGAAACTTGTGGCGGACAGGCGGAACTTAAGCCCCTCGCGCAACTTTTCTGGAGCGTTAGGTAAGGAACTGCGCATGACTTCGACAAGGAAAGGTTCGCCGGAAACACAGGTCGTGGTATCGCCCATGATGCGATTGCCGCTTGCCGGATTAAAGTTCAAGCAAACACCACTAACCTCAGGTACCTTCTGCATGATTTCCCTGGCCGCCGCTATGAGCGCATCACTTAGGTCATGCGGCAGCCGCGGCTTGTGGTTCAACACCAGAGTCAAAAGCACCTTGTTGTGAGCGAAGCTGTAACGTTCTGCTATGTGCCTCAACAACCCCACACCGGTGCGTTCGTCATAAGTGGACAGATCAATTGATTGCAGAATCTCCTTGGTGGTCTCCAGAACACGATCCATTACTTCCGGTTGCACAGGGCAATGCTTGATGTTCACCAGTTCGTGAGAATTTTGCTGGTAGTAGCCCGCGAGAATACGCCCGGTTTTGGCAACGCTGGCCACCGGAAACTGAGCTTTGTTTCTGTAGGTCAACGGTTTGACTGAACTCAGCGTCGGCTGCACTATGCTGCCGTCGATCTTACCGATGTGCTTGAGCGCCTGTTTTACGATGTCTGATTTTGCATCCAGTTGATACTCGTAGCTCATGTGCTGCCACTGGCAGCCACCGCATACATTGAACAGGGGGCAAGGCGGTTTGGCTCGCAATTCTGACGGTTCTATCAGTTCAACTACTTCGCCCTTGGCAAACTGTTTACGTACATCAAACAGGCGCACGTCGACAAGATCGCCTGGTGCAACGCGATTGACGAAAATGGGAATGCCAAAGTCCTTGCTCAGTCCTTCACCACCGGCTGCCAAAGACAAAATGCGCAAGCGGACGGTCTGTCCTTTGCGCAAGGGACTGATGCCAGTTTCGATACCGACAGGATCATCTGATTGTGTAACCACTTCTACCTTCCGGTCATTGTCAAAAAGGAATCAAACCGAGGCTTCTCTCGAGCGCCCGCAGCCTGACATTCAACGCTACTTTATCACTAACTCTTGCTGCGCTTTCCACATCAAGAAATTCTCTGGCGGACTGCGAAGACTGCCTACCTTCTTCTGCCAGTCTCATCAATTGCAAGCCGACTTTCTGGCGCCGGGCAAGGTCAGTTTTGATCGAAGCATCCGGAGTAAATTGCGGATACTTCAAGCTCCATTGGGAAAACTGAGCTGTACTGGCGGTCACGTGCGGAACGCCGTGAATTTGCGGGGTGGATGCAGCCACCGTTGGGCGCATGTTTGCTGGGACGGCAATGCGATGATCCTGCAAATATTTCACTTGAAGTGCCATTGCTTTGCTCGGGTTGCCCTTCTCGAAAGCGTGCCAGGATGCAATGGCCGTTTTGAGGTCCTTCTCAAGCAAGGTAAGTTGCGCCCGAATGTCTGCCTCCGGCTTGTTCGTGTGGGCCATCTCATTGACGTATTTCATCCGGCTGGCAAATTGATCGACCGAAGGAAGGATTTGATTCTGTTCAGTTTCATCACCGCCGCTGGCTACAAACAGCTGGCTTTGCAAGGTTTGTCGCCAACCGTAGAGTGGTCCCATCCCAACAGATTTTTCAACGACACTACGCATAGTGGCAGCATTGGTGTAGACGTGCAGGGACATGCTGGCTAACAGTGCATCTTTGTCTACCTGTCCAGATGCGTAAGAGCGAACGATGGCCTTGCTGGCGTCCACAAAAGTGTACTTTTGATCGAGAGTCCCGGCCTGATTGCGAGCCTGTTCCAGAAAATTGACACGCACGATATTGATCGCCGGATCTTTATCCATAATTGTCTTTCCGATCAAGATAGAGTTGATTTTCAGATCACTCTCGTCTTCCTTCGGATTCCGCAGCAACGTAATGTGCACCTGGTCGCCTTTGACGACGCTGGTGCAGCCATCATACCCCTTGGCAAGAATATGGGCACTTTTCACCAATTTCGGAACTTCAGCAGCAGTAATGGCCGCATGCGCTGGACACCACATCAGCAGACCCGTAAACAGGGCTATCGATGCCACTGACTGTGTCGCTCTTTTCATCGCCGAACCTCTTTAAAGGCATTGTACTTAATTGGCCCGTCATTCAGTAGGTTGGGTAACTTCCGTAGGGGCGTCTCGAACAGCCGCTCGTGCAGGCGAAGCCTGCCGACCGGCGTTCAGAACCTGTGAGCCGCCTGCAGATGCAGAAAGCGAATTCAATTTCGCATCGCGGTCGTCGTCTGCCAGCTGTGACAAAGTGAAGGTCAGCTTCTTGAGTTCAGTCTTGGCTGCATTCCGGTCTCCTCTACGCGTCAAGTCCTCGACATGCAGATAATTTCGTTTCAAGTCGACTGTGTCTTTGCCCCGCGCGGCCAGCTCGTCAATTCGCACCAGCGCCTGCGCGCGCTGATCTTGCAGCGGTCCTTCAAATACGCCAAGGTGCTGCACTATTTCTTTGTAAGACTGTCCCGCATAGCTGTTAGCAAGCGTATTGGCCTGCTTGAAAGACAGCTTGACCGCCCTGAGAATGCCCGATTTATCTAAGGATCCTTGCGCAAATGCAGCTACAGAAGATGTGGGTACATCTACTTGCCAAAGCCGGTCATCGGACCCGAGACTGTAGAAGAAAACAGACACTGAACGGACCGAAGGTACTGCAGTAGTAACCTTCTCAGACATGAGAATGGCATCTATCTTGCAATCGTTCTCTTGGGCATCGGGATCTCTGAAGACACTTATTAAGACTGTGTCGTCATGAGCAACAATATTGACGTGCTTTCTGTAGTCCATCGGCACGATTTCAGACGATTCAATCAACTGCCGAATCTTCTGTTCTTGCCCAGAAGCCGAGCACGGCAATGTGTTCACGATCAGCAGCGCGCTCATAATAATAATCTGGACATATCGCAAACTTGGCATTCTGCTCGTCTCCGGCAAATATGTACCCAATTTTATCGCCAGATTGAACCAAAACACCCCTTCTTCTGTTTTAACTGGTATGAGCATCAGGCGAAAAATGAAGAAGACAAGCACGATCGAGCTCATTCATGTCTCGGACATACACTTTGGATCCGGGGAATCCCACGGTCCACTGAACCCTGCGACCGGACTAAATGTTCGCCTGGAAGACTTTTGTCGGGCCTTTACCCAATGCGTCGACTATGCACTCAACTTACCTGCGGACGTGTTTCTGTTCTCCGGCGACGCCTACCGGAACGCCAGCCCTGAGCCAATTTACCAGAAACTTTTTGCCGAGCAGTTGAGACGCCTGTCCGAAGCCAATATCCAAATTGTCCTGGTTGTTGGTAATCACGACCAGATATTCAAGTCCACTGGAAGCCATTCTATGTCGGTCTTCCAAAGTCTCGGCGTACCGAATCTCATTACTATCGACAGTCCCCAGCTAATAAAACTTGATACCAATCATGGTGCCCTCCAGATCATCGGTTTGCCTTATGTGACGCGACACTTGTTGATGACCCATGAGCAATACGCTTCTTTGTCTAATTCGGAAATAGAACGCGTTCTGGCTAACCACGTAAGTGCAGTTTTTCGTGATTTGATCGAACAACTGGATCCAACAATTCCAGCTGTCGGCACTGCCCACATGATGGTAGACGGTGCTCTAGCGGGTGCTGAGCAAGAGCTGCTGGTCGGCTATACAAGCAGCTTTCCCATTCAAATGTTTTCAGACGAAAGGCTGGAGTACGTCGCGCTCGGCCACGTGCATAAATACCAAGTTCTCAAAGAATCGCAGCCGGCGATCGTTTATGCAGGCAGTATCGAGCGTATAGATTTTAGCGAAGAGAAAGAAGACAAAGGCTTTGTGCACGTGAGCATCTTGCCCCAACAAACAACTTTTGAATTCCACTCGGTAAATCCGCGCAGTTTCGTGACCGTAGACGTTGATGTTACAGCTTCGAAAGATCCGACCAAAACAGTACTGGAAGCCGTCCGGCAGAAGATCACGCCGGGATGCGTACTCCGCGTTCGGTATCGCATGTTAGAGGAACAGGTACCATTGTTTGATGATCAATCTTTGCGAGTTGCAGCAGCCGAAGCACTAACCTTGCATCTTAAACCAAACATCATT
>JADYXS010000441.1 GCA_021772155.1 Candidatus Obscuribacter sp. | reverse complement strand
TGAAGTAGATGTTACATCGATTGTGTTGATAGATCCACCAGAGGCCTTGATGATGAGAATCGCGGTGAGCAGCGAAAGTGGAATGGCCGTCAAACTGATTGCTGCTGTTCTCCAATTCAGCAGGAATAGTAGCAAGATGAAGACGACGAGAATGCCGCCCAAACCAATTGCCCAAAGCACATTGCTGATTGCGCTTTCAATGAAATCGGCCTGTCGAAAGATGGTCGTAAAATGCACGTCCGCAGGCAGACCTTTTTTGATCTCTTCCAAAGCCGCCTGCACTCGGCGCGTCACGTCCAGCGTGTTACACCAGGGCTGCCTGCTAACAACTATTTCTACGCCGGGCTTTCCGTTGATGACAGCATCGCCGATTTTGAAAGCAACTCCGGTTTCCACTTGGGCTACATGCTTTACTAAAACAGGTACACCTTTGCGCGATACGATCACTGAACTTCCAACGTCGCTCACATTGTCAGCGCGCCCATCTGCCCTTATTGGGAACTGTTTGTCCGTCGTTACTACGGACCCGGATGGCGTGACAACGTTCGATTGCTGCACAGCCGACCGAACTTGATCCAGAGTGACGTTGAATGACCGCAGTTGCTTCGGGTTCACTGAAACCTGAAACTGTTTCTGATCGCCGCCTATTACATAGACTCGGGCTACACCGGGTACAGACAGCAGGCGATTTCGAACAACCCAGTCGGCAGTCGTACGCAGCTCCATCAACGACAGATGTTCGGACGTCATGCCGATTTTCATTACATCAGCCACTGCGGACATCACAGGCAGCATGGCAGGCGGATCGGCCGCGCGCGGTAAACGTGGTGTAACTAGTTGGATTTTTTCGTTGATCAGTTGCCGGGCGGTGTAGACGTCCGTGCCATAAGCGAAGATGACGATGATCAGTGAGATGCCGTTCTGAGAGACACTGCGGACAGAGGTGACTCCGGGAGTTCCATTGATGGCTACTTCCAACGGAAAGCTAACCAGAGTTTCGATTTCTTTGGCGACCAAGCCTGGTGCATCGGTTTGGATCACAACTTGCGGTGGAGCAAATTCCGGAAGGACGTCCATTTCTGAATCTGACGCTTTGATACCGCCCCAGATAACCAATGCAACAGCGAAGGCTATGACTATCAGTCGGTTTCTGGAGGACCAATCAATTAGCCAATTGAACATGGTCAACCTTCAGAGGAGCTCTTCTTTTTTGTAATCGATGCGGTCCGCAATTCAACAGGAGCTGGTATTTGATGCTCGTCGCTCAGGTCAGCATCGCATTCGTGTCGTGCGTTACCGCCGCGGAACATAATCAGGGCACTTAGCGCAAACCCTAAGATAAAAGCAGCACCAATGACGATAAGGACAGTCTGCACGTTCATTTGGACGGCGCCTGCTTTATTGTCAATTGCATGGTCTTCCATCCGTTCGCCCTCAGTGGGACTGGTGAACAGATCCTCGCCGCCTCGATCCTTGACCAGTTGTGCGTGCAATTGGAACGCCCCGCGCACCACTACCTTTTGACCGACTTCCAATCCTTCAACTATTTCAACTTGATCACCAAGCACTCGTCCTGTTCGCACCCGGACTTCACGGAAATTCCCGCCTTGCTCGACAAACACGGCACTGCCATCGGGAGCGGCTGAAACGAGAGCATTCTTGGGAAGCGCTATGACAGGCTGGGAGCCGGAAGTTTGAATCACTAACTCTGCATACATATCGGGCTTCAGTTTACCGTCAGCGTTATCCAGTTCCGCGCGCACGGGCAATGTTCTGGTTGTAGGGTCGACCTGACTACCGATGTAGGCCAATACACCCTGTGCCGGCCTGTTCGACAAGGCCTGAACTTTGACGTCAACTTTCTCACCGAGAGTCATTCTCGCCATATCGCTTTCGTACACATTGGCTGTGGCCCAAACTTTGCTCAAATCGGAAATTTGAAAGAGCGTTGTCGATGGATCGATGCTCATGCCTGCGCTTGCGCTGATGCTGGTAATGATGCCCGAGCGGGCCGCAACGACTGGAACCGTGGTCAAAGTATTCTGTGCGGCGAGCATTTGTTGGATTCGCTTTTCATCCACACCGATGATCTGCAAGCGTTGCCGTAAGGGATTCTGCACCAGACCAATGCGCGCCTTGAGCGAATTCAACAGGATTTCGCGGTTGGATTTTGCAACTGCTGCTCGTGAGCTCGCGCCATCGAAGTCTGCCTGCGCCTGCAGAACATCTTTTTGTGCGGCAATTTTTTCGTCGAACAGACGCTTGGTGCGCTTGAGGCTTTCGTCGCAAAGATGCAGCTTCTGTGTAGATTGGCGGACTTCATCGTCCAGCGTAGCTTTTTGCGTGGCGAAAGCGGTCTCCGTGTCGAGCCGGCTTTGCAGGAACTGCGCTGCGAGTTGATTCATTTCAGTACTTTCGAGAACCGCTAGAGTTTGTCCTTTTTTGACGAACTCACCTAGCGAAACGTCTACTTTCTGGATGCGCCCAGAAAGAGGAGCGTCCTGGTCGAACTGCCGTGTAGCAATCACATCAATTGTGCCAGGCACTTTAATTTGAATAGGTAGAACTGTGCGAGAGACAGTCTGGACTTCAATCCCAGCAGCCTCTTTCCCTAACGAACTGAGCGAGATTACGCCGTCACTGCCCGCCACTTCAGGGGCACCGTCAGCGCTGCCTACGGAACATACGCTCGTTACGAAGACGCTAACCAGGGCAATCAAAAGAGAAAGGCGGGTGCGAAGCATAAACTACCGATAGGCTACTACCGCATTATAACCGGCGGGGATTTTACGGTGAGGACTTCTAAAGAGCTCCACAGACGAAGATTTTGCCAGCTTTCTGTTGTCAGGCTAATCCCATTGTGGAAGGATCATGCGCGGACAGTCTAAAATCGGTGGTTGAGTAAGTCGCTACCAGCGCGGTCATTGGAGAAGCCTGTCTCATGCGAAAGTGTCATTCCATTGGTGAACTTCCTTGGTCTAGGGAGGATATGGTCGCCAAGCTTGCAGAGTTTGAAGAGCTCTACAGGAACAGACCCATCCAGCAGAATGGGGGGGGGATGCTTTCGGTGCCCATGTTTCTGGCCTGGTTCGTGCTGCAGCGCCTCCAGCCGATGGCGATAATCGAAAGTGGTGTTTGGCTTGGTCAAGGCACTTGGTTCTTTGAGCGCGCCTGTCCGGATGCAAAAATCTACTGCATCGATGTGAACTTGAAGCGGATTCGGTATCGTTCCTGCCGTGCCGAATATTTTGATAACGACTTTTCGGCCATTGATTGGAGTCACTTACCGAAAGGGCAGACGCTGCTGTTTTTCGACGATCATCAAAATGCTTATGAGCGGATGAAGATAGCTAGTTGGTTCGGCTTCAAGCATCTTATGTTTGAAGATAACTATCCCGTTTCGCGCGGTGACTGTTATTCATTGAAGCAGGCCTTCTCAGGGGCAGGTTCTGCTTTTCAGGCTAATAGAGGGCTTGCATTACCAAAGACGGTACAGGTAGTTGCCTCTAAATTACTTGGAGCGAGTCTGCAAAATCCGGTTAGCGTTGCTCCGAATCTAGTGGATGCGGCGTACCTCAATCGGAATCTCGAAATCTATCAGGAGTTGCCGCCGGTTTTCCAACGTGAGAATACGCGATGGGGGGATCCGTGGAGCAAAGAGGACTATCCGACTCCGGAGCCGCTTCTTGAAAGAGTCACAACTCCTCATCAGCAACTTTTTTATGATGAGGCTACCGCATACACCTGGATGTGTTATGCGAAGCTGAATTAGGCATACTGGTCCTTAACGTGCTAAGCCCTGATTAGGCGTGGTGAGTCGCGCGGCACGCGACTCCGTGGTGCTGGCAAGGAGTTGCCTTGAGTTGGACCGGAGAAGCCGCAAGGCTAGTCAGAGCAAGAGGGCGTCGGCTTCCGGCCGTCTTGACCCGGTGCTCATCGGGCATAAGAGCAATGTACGGAAAGTAATCGGAGGTCCAAGTTGCCGGTAGAAAACACGCCGAAGATATTTGATGATTCGTTCAGGCCGCAGAGCAAAGCCGACGAGGACGCTCGGGCAACCTTCCTGGCCCACGGTATTTTTGCCCGGTCCCATGCCCATATGAGGATGGCAATTGAGCAGTCCAGTCTGCAGTCGAACGGAACTTTTGACCCTTCTACAGCGTTGGACCCGTCGGCAGCCGCCCAGGCCGCCAAGAAATTAGCAGTAATGTCGGTTCATCTGGCAGGACTGGAATGCGGCGGAGCGGACAACTCTGAGTGGTTCGTGGACTTCCTGTTTGCCGCCATGTCCGAATTGGATGCTATGAGCGCCCAGCCGTCCGCGCGCTCTTTAGTCGAAATGCACGGACAATGGATTGTGGACGAAATCATCTCCGGTGTAAGTCGAAATGCCGCTTCCAGCGTGGAGCTGCCGGCGATGCGAACGCCGGTAGCTCAGCAGTTGATTAAATCACTGTCCGATGATGCCAGCTATAGAGAGGATGTAGTGATTTTTTCTCTTACTGAATCGCTGGAAGTTCTTCAAGAACACCAGACTTTGTTTGATTTTTCGGCGCTATAAGTGTTGTCCCGCCGACACTTTATAGACGACTACGTATTTTTCCCACTGACAAATGAACAACTATCCCCTTAACATAGACCAAGCCCTGCCCTTACCCTTTGGTTCCCGCCAAGGACAAGAACACGTCCACGTTTCGCGGCGCGCTTACTAACCTTTCGCGAACGTAGCAATTTCTTCCTGTCCTTATTGGAGATTTCGACTAATGGCCGACAAACCCGCGACTGCAGCACCAGACGATGTGGCTGATCCAGCTAAGGCGAAAGACACAGCGCAGGCGATTGAGAAAATCGATGTTGCGAAGACCGGTCAGGCCTTTATGGCTGAAGTTAATACGATTTTGCAGGACAAAGGCCTTACCGGCGATGACGCCACGTCAAAGCTTGCGGTTGCCGAGTTAGAGAAGAACGGTAAACTCCCTGCAGTGATAATCTCCGGTGGGTTCAAGGAAAACTTTGAGAAGCTCCGCGAGGGACTCCCAGTACCTCCGGGAGCGACGCCGGATCAAGCAAGTCGACTTTTGGCAAATGCGATGTTACAAAGATTCGATGCCGAGCGCGCTGCCAAGGCCGCGGCCGAAAAGGTGAAAGTTTCGACGGATAGTGAAGAGAAGCTAGAAGCTGACGAAGAACCAGTCGGAACTGACGAAGAGGCAGCGGCAACTGCTGAAGCAGTTGCGCGACCCGATATCTTGCCGAATCCAGTACCAACCCGTGGCGTTGACGCCATACTCGACTCTCTTCGTGCTCTGCCGGCAGACGTGCAAGAGCGATTGGATAAAGAGAAGATTAGCCAAGAGGAAATCCAATCAATTCTCGAGCAAGATGCAACTGATCTTAGCTTGACTGTTCAGCAGCGCGATACGCTAACTGATCTAAACAACGACTGGGGTACACAAGTCGGCGAAGGAATGCCGCTGGAGCATTCTAAACTTGTGACACCGGAACACCCGGAGGTCGTCCAAAGGCAGGCTAAGGCGGATGCGACTGCGCAGGAGCATTTAAAACAAATTGGCGGGCAGGATATGTCTGCAGTCTTGGACGGCGAGGGCAATATCGACTACGCCAAATTGGATGAGTTCCTAATGGTCGAACGCCCTGATGATGCCCAGAACAAGGCATTTAGCTTTCTGAAGCAGAACTTCACGGCAATATCTCACGATGGAAAATCGATCACGCAAGAAAATATGGCGGCGTATGCGGAAACGCATAAAGTCGCCGATTACAAGCCATATCTGGACAAGGCGGCAGAAACGGCCGAAGCACCGGATGTAGTACCGGATATAGAACTGGAACCGAAACCTGAGGCACCGGAAGTAAAACCGCCGGCAGCTGACCAGAATATGGAAACTGCGCTAAAGCAGATGGACTCTCTGCCTCAGCAGGACACGCTTGGTAATGAAGCCCATAAGAAGCCGTATCCGTTTTATCTTGCGAAGCAGGCACTGGAGGAACGCGCGAAACTAACCGGAGAAAAGGTGGATCAAAATGCGATTATGCGTGAGGTGGCACGCCTTGTCATTTTGAATGCCGAAAAACTGAAAGTTAATGGACATCCGGAAGTGATCGCGAACCTGCAAAAGCGTTTAGATGCGTGGAAACTAAACCCCAATGATCCCAACGGCGTCGTTACTGACAGTAACCTGCCAAGGGCGCTCAACGGGGTTAACGCCAGTCAGCCGTGGGACCTCTATAGTGCCGATGATAAAACGCGATACGCGAAGGCCATCGCTGATAAGGCTGCCCCCAGCAAAGAGAATCCGTACAGTCATAACGGTGAGCCGGCAAGAACAGCTGAAGCAGAGGCGATACCAGATGTGGTGCGACCAACAGTCGCCGAAAATGCTCTGACTTCCGAGCAAGCGTACGACAAACAAGTTGTAGATGCGAAGATCGCGTATGAAAAAGACATGCTCAAGCTCGCGGCGATTCCGCAAAAGATTGTAGGAGAAGCCTGCGAGACAGGGCTGCAGGTGGCTGAGCGAGCTCTTGCTGCGCGCTCGGCGATCACCGGGGAGAAAGTGACTGCCAAGACAATTGGAGAAGAAGTTACGCGCCTGGCCGAGTTGAATCCAGGACTCACTGCCGAAACCGACGTTTCAGACCAAACAATCAACGTGTGGAATCATGAGGATTTAGCAAAAGCGGCACAGAAGCTCACCTTCAAACATGTTCCTCAAATTGGCCAGTTTATGAAGGGAGCTGGCAAGATCACAGAAGAACAGATCAACGAAGCCAAAGAAACGCAGTCTGCGGCGGTGCCGGGCGATAAACCGAAATGGTTAGGCGAAATTCTGGTCGAACAGAATCCTGATTTGCAGGGAGATGTAGACCTGGCATTAGGCCGCCAAGTCAGAATGAAAGAGGAATTGAAAGTGGTTCGGGAACGGATGTTGGCGGCAGCGGACACTGACAAACCAGCGGATACGGACGAGCCAGCGGACACTGACGAACCAGCGGATACGGACGAGCCAGCGGATACGGACGAGCCAGCGGATACGGATGAACCAGCGGATACGGATGAACCAGCGGATACGGATGAACCAGCGGACACTGACGAACCGGTGGACACTGACGAACCAGCAGACACCGACGAATCAGCGGAGCCGACCGTATCCTTAGAAAATGACTTCAACCTCGATGGCCAGGTCGATGAAAACGACGACTTGAATGGTGACGGTGTCGTTAATTCTGAAGATCAATTCACGGACTAAAAGGCTGTGTGGCGCACGGCGCCGCCCCTATAGCGGCGCGCTTGGCCGCATGCGGAACCCGATGCTGAAACATTCCTTAGCTGCCGGAATCACTGGCGCTTACTTGGGCGCATTACAGGAAAGAGACCGTCAGCGTACAGCTTCTATCAGCGGTGGACAGAATCTTAAATCGGAAAACGCATACGTCCCCTTCGATTACGGCAAGATTACAGGCGCGGCGCTTTCCAACTCTGTAAAATACGCGATTTCGGCGCGGCTACACACAACGCTGGAACTTTTCGAATGCCACCATTGAAGTTCGTTCGATAAATCAACGACGACTCCTACCTGGAGACACGGACGATTTTCGCGAACCAAAGGAGACATTTTTTTTGGCAACTGGCAGGCAGTTACAGTCGCAATACATTTGCCAACTAGTGTCATAGTGCAAACCGAACACCAATCGCCGAAGTCCAGTTCGGAGATTCTTACACCGTTGAGGCTTAATCGCTGGCCCACCCCTTGCGACTACCTCAACTACTTGGAGAAATCTCCATGGATCAACGTCCGTCACACTGAAATTGCTTTTCGGTCTTTTTCCAAATTGACTATCACAGGATCGATTCTTGCAGACAGTGAGCATCCTCTCCACAAGAATTTCACACTATCGATCTATGTTAGAAGCGGGCAGGCGTTTGGCGAGGTTACTATATTGGCGAAGGGTCAAGAAGCCGTTGAGCTTCAGAAGGAAGAGGCACCCGCAGAGCGACCATCGGTAGATCTGTCGAATCAAACAAATACAGACATTTTATCGAAGAATCGCACGCCGTCGACACCGGACAGCTCGACGCTCAAGGAAATTTTGTTTCCGCCAAATAATAACAAAACCGGCATCTACGTTGAGTCCGCATCTGATCCGGAGGGGCCCCTTCGGTTACCACCGGGTCGACCTTCAGGATTGATAGAGTTAGGCGGTCAGGTTCCAGTCAGCGAACCCTTCGACAAAGCATACGAGCCCCTTCCCAAAAACTCATCTGTTTCAATTCCGGTCAAGGACGTAATTCCGGCGGATCTGGCTGAAAAGCTCGCTAAAGGCGAGCACGTGAAATTGCCAGGCGACGTCGAAGCGATGTACGATGAAAAGTACAATGTGTACCGCTTCTATGTCGGCAAAGGCGATGGCATGTCGGTAGTCAACCTTTGGCTAAACAAGGACAAATCATCGGTCGAAAAAATCAACACAGACAAGGATGCATACAAAGATCTCAATCTCTCGATTATCGCAAAGGCCGGCGGTATAAAGCCCGAAGTATTGAACACGGTGGGCATCAAGAAGGAAGATTTGGAGAAGATTGTTGCCCAGCAGAAGGCAGACAAAGAAGTGCTGGATCAGCTGCAGACCGGCGATCTTGAAAAACTCCCGAATTCACTAAAGTATGCCGGCACCAAAGAAAACACGACTACTGTTCTTCAAGGACAAGCCGTCATCGCGGATTTGAAAAACAATAAAGAAATCCAAGGCCTGTTTACATTCGGTGCCGGTCCATGTTCAATCCTGATGTTGCAGTCCATCGGAAAAGACGGCAAACCGGAAAAGATTGCGATGGCACATTTGGATGGTGCAACGAAGCCCCAGGACATAAACGCACTAATTGCCATGCTCGGTGATCCGAAAAACGTGAGCGCAACAGTAATTTCTGGTCAATCGGATCTGGCTCTGCAAGTTGGCAACGCCTTGAAAAAGTCGGGGGTCAAGACGGAATTCGCAAATGTCGATGTAAATGGCGAGCGCAGCGATCAGGCAATCATCGACCGCAATGGCAAGGTCTATTATGGTATGCGCCAAGATTTAGTCAAAGTGAAAAATCAAGAGATGGATGCGCTTGTGATGCAACGCATGATTGCTGTCGGCAGCCAAAATCCTTCGATCAGGCTCAGCATCAAACGAGAATAGTCTGGCGAAGTTCTAGGCACGTTGAAATGCAATCAGTTAAGTTCTATTGGGATAGGTTCTCGAAGAGTTACGCTGTGCCGCTCGGCGGTGCTACTTACGTCGATTGTCCAGGCCAGCACTTCTACTCCGGCTTGAAAAGCTCTTCTCAGGGCGTCTCCGTAAGCTTTGTCGATATGATCGGCGGGCGAGAATCGGCGAACATCTTTGCGCGAAACGCAATAGAACTGAACTGCACGAATCCCACTTTTCTTCGCTGCGATCAGCCCTTCGAGATGCTTCCGTCCACGCACCGTCTGCGCGTCGGGAAACATTGAGCAGTCACCATAAGCAAGCGTCGTCGACTTTACTTCCACTATGCATGGTGGCAATTTGCCTGCTGGATCTTCTAGATAAAAATCGAACCGGCTATCGCCCCAAGTGTATTCTGGTATCACTCTTGAGTATCCAGCGAGCTCCGGTATCTTACCGTGGCTCAGGGCTTCGAACACCAGCTTGTTGGCCAACAATGTGTCCACGCTGACGTGGATGTCCCCGACCATGGTCATGACCCAAGTGTAGGGAAGTTTTCGTTTCGGATCAGCAGAGTGCCGAAGAAGAATTAGAGAGCCCGGTTCTGCGCAGCCGATCATCGTGCCAGGGTTTGGGCAATGAGCGACGATCACTTCGCCACCAGGCATCTCGACATCCGCCAGAAATCGCTTGTACCGACGTATCAAGGTGGCACGGTGCAACGTCGTCGGAAGAAGCATTAGTGGTGCCATCCCGGGAGCGCGGGCGTCCCGCCCGCTCCGTGGTGGCAGATTCTGCGATGCCGGCTGGACGCCGGCGCTCTCGGGACAAGCCGGTCCTCTGAAACGCTGCCTAACAAACAGGTCCGGAGGAGGTCAAACCGCCGGCGGCTTTCAACACGTTGTCGATGCGAGCGATTTTGAATACCTTGTAGACACTCGGTGTTACGTTTGTCAGTTCTACTTTTGATGCTGACGATGCTGCGTGCAAAAGCAATTCTTCTAGCCACTCCAGCCCTTCAACGGTAATAAAAGTGCAGTCGGTGAAATCCAGATTGAGATCATTCCCACTGGCCAGCATGTGATCGACTTCGTCGATTGAACGAGTTAATTGTTCGGGTACTTTGAAAACAGCTTGGGTCTTCATTATGGTCTTTCCCTCCGGGCATAGGCTGTTTCGAACAGCTCTGTAATCTCGTAAAACAATGGGGCCCGTGCGCTTGTGCGAACGCTGAGATCTTCATACGCTGCTTGCACGAGCTCTGGCATTTTGCTTGTGATGTCTGCTTGTGGAATGCCGAGTTCCGAAATACTGGTTGGCTGTCCAATGGTTACGAGCAGGTCGTAAACGGCGCGTTTGAGAGCCAGTACGGCCTGCTCTTCTGAGATTTTGCCGTTGGCTCCAGGAGTCATTGGCAGACCGAGGAAGAGTGCTGCTCGCAGATATTTTTTGCCCACTACGTACATAGGATAGGTTGAATGTGGCGTGATTTTTCTCGGCACACCGGCGTTGAATTCCATAGTTGTGATAAGGAATGCACCGTTGGCACGACCGTGTGGCACATCAAACTGTGCGCCAAGAGCATGTGCCAGAGCGTGGTTCATGCCGACCGAGGCATTGCCGATCGCCATGCCTGCAAGGCACGAAGCATTGTGCAGTTTGTGTCTCCAGAGAACGTTGGTCGGATTTTTCATCGTTTCCGGGAGCGCTTCGAAGATCAGGCGCATTGCTTCTAGCGCCAGTCCATCTGTATAGTCGGATGCAAGAATGGAAACGAGAGCTTCTAATGCGTGAGTCAGGGCGTCAATTGCCGTGTCCGCAGTTATCTGCGGTGGTAGGTTGCGCGTCAAATTGGCATCGATGATTGCGACATCTGGTAGCAACGATTCGTCAACCAGGGAAATCTTGCG
>JADYXS010000440.1 GCA_021772155.1 Candidatus Obscuribacter sp. | reverse complement strand
GCGATAGAAACTCGATTTTAATCATTTCTAGTTGAACGTCTTCCATATTATGAATTCAGAATACAACGCTTGAGCGCGACTTGCCATCGTGTAGAATGCTCTGTTCATTAAGCAGTGCACGCGTGCAAAGAGGAACGGTATGTCTGACGATAAGCACCTCACGACTCACGTCGGTAATCCTGTTACTGACAATCAAAATTCCGCGACAGCTGGGACGCGGGGCCCAACTGTAATTGATCATCAACTGATCGAGAAGCTCGCGCATTTCAATCGCGAACGAATTCCAGAACGTGTAGTCCACGCCAAAGGTGCAGCTGCGCACGGATACTTCGAAGTTACTAAAGATGTAAGTCCGTGGACTTGCGCAAAGTTTCTATCAAAAGTTGGAAAGAAAACTGAACTGTTTACGCGCTTTTCGACTGTTGGCGGTGAGAAAGGTTCAGCCGATACAGAAAGAGATCCGCGCGGTTTTGCTGTGAAGTTCTACACAGAAGATGGCAACTACGATCTCGTCGGCAACAATACTCCAGTGTTTTTCATTCGGGACGCAATCAAGTTTCCGGATTTTGTCCACACTCAAAAGCGCAATCCTGAGACCAACCTCAAAGATGCTGATATGTTCTGGGACTTTCTTTCCCTTAGTCCAGAAACTACACACCAAGTGACCATTCTATTTTCCGATCGCGGCACACCAAAGTCCTTCAGGCAGATGCATGGTTTCGGCACCCACACTTTCAAATGGATCAATGAGAAGGGACAGGCTGTCTGGGTCAAATACCACTTCCGCACGGAAACAGGGATCGCAAACTTGACTCGTGAAGAGGCGATTTCCCTTGCCGGAATGGATCCTGATCATGCAACACGCGATCTGTTTGAGCACATCAAGAGTGGTTCAGTCGCTGCCTGGGAAGTATCCGTTCAGATCATGCCTCTAGCTGACGCCGACACTTACAAGTGGGATCCCTTCGATGCCACCAAAGTCTGGTCGTTCAAAGATTATCCACGCATTCCAATTGGAAGAATGGTGCTCAACCGAAATCCCGAGAACTATTTCGCGGAAGTGGAGCAAGTCGCATTCTCACCGTCAAACTTAGTCCCTGGCATCGATTCCTCACCGGATAAGTTGCTGCAAGGTAGATTATTTGCCTACGCAGACGCACAAAGATACCGGCTCGGCGCAAATCATGCGCAAATTCCCATCAACTGTCCTCACGCTGCTTCGGCCAACACAAACCAACGCGACGGTTTCATGACCGTCAACACCAATGGTGGCTCATCACCAAACTACGAACCTAACTCCCTCGGCGGTTTGATTGAATCACCAGCCTATCCAGAGAATCACTTATCGGTGAACGGCGCTGTAGCGAAGACGGCATACCAATATAAAGTTGACGACTTCACTCAGGCCGGAGACCTCTACCGGCTGATGAATGCTGACGAAAAGGCTCGGTTGATTTCGAACATCGTGCACCACATGATGCCAGCGAAAGAAGAAATCAAACGCAGGCAAATCATGCACTTCCACAAAGCAGACAAGGAATATGGTTCCAGAGTCGCAGAAGGTCTTGGCTTGTCCATCGACAGCATCGCTCAAACCTGCAAAGTTTAGCCAAGAAATCAATCACGCCCTGACATCAACTTCTGATCCAAAGGAACTCCTGCACTTCCAATGCAGGGGTTCCTCGGCCGATGCAGTATCGATACAGAATCGCCCCACCGTCAGCAAAAGCGTTGCCTACAAGAATTTCGTGACAGGCGCCACAGTAGAGCGTGAAGACTCTTCTATAAAATATGAACAAAACTAATGCTGTAGGGCATGCAAGTCAAAGAAGTTTGTGAGATGCTTGACTTGTTGGAGGCTACATTCTTGGCAGAGCTATACAATGCAGATACCTGATCATTACCCGATACTGATTGTCGATGACCATCCAGTCAACAGAAAGGTAATTGGTTACCTGTTGAGTAATCTAGGGCTTGAATTTGAAGCTGCTTGCGATGGCGCTCAAGCCGTCGACATGGCAAGCAAGAATACCTACGGCGCAATTCTGATGGACGTGATGATGCCCCTTATGGATGGATGGCAAGCAACCAGACTCATCCGCGAACACGAATTCGCAAGCGGTCAACATACGCCCATCATTGCGGTCACCGCGATGGATCTTGCGCTCGCTCGTGAACGCTGTTTAGAAGCGGGGATGGATGACTTCCTGCTGAAACCCGTCAGTAAAGAAATTCTTCGAGAGCGGCTCGAACGGTGGTTGCAAAAGCCGGTAGCGCGGATTCTCGGAGACTTTAGAACGCATTTCGAACACGCTAACCTGAGTTCTAATCCAATTAATCGAGAAAGGCTCAAGCTACTTTACGGCACCGACGACATTGGTGACGTGCTTGAGATATTCGTTACCGCCACCGATGCTCTGCTGATCGAACTTCAAAAAGATATCGCCTCTAAAAACGCAGAACGGGCGACTCGCGTTGCGCTCGAGTTGAAAGGCTCTGCTTTCACAATTAGTGCCGAAGAAATGGCCGCCTTGGCGGTTCAATTAGAGAAGGCAACACGAGCGGAAGAATGGGAAGAAGCGTTGAAATTGTACGTGCTCGTTGCAAAAGCATTCGCCTCAGTCCAAGACCATCTGACGCAAGTCGTGCGAATGCGACTATCTGATTGATCGAACAAACGTTGGTGCCTGATGAAGACGCGTTTGCGCCTCGGGGTTTTCCTAACTGCGGTCGAGGTTTACCGCTTAGCTACGCCTGCGAGCTTTAGATACTCCTTTGCATGAACAGATTCAGGACCTTCTAGACCTTTGTATGCATCGGCGAGCATCGTGTAATAGTCTTTGTTGCCTGGCGCGACTTGGATGAGCTCCTGAAAGTTCGTCACGGCTTTGGCGAAATCTTTCATGTCCATGCAGCACAAACCACGTTGCACAAGCGACCAACGCGTCCCGGGCTTGAGCGCCAGAACTCGGGTATAGTCAGCCATTGCAAGCGCTGGACGCTTGGTATTTTGGTACATCTTTGCGCGATAACCCAATGCCTCAGTATCATTGGGATTCATGTCGATAGCCTTCGTAAAGTCCGCTTCTGCAAGTTTGAACTTACCTTGGGTTTCATAAAACATTGCGCGGACAAACCGAGCACGAACATTTCCGGACTCCAAAGCAATGGCTTTGTCCAAATCACGTTCCGAATTAAAGTCTTGTTCTAAACGCCTGTAGGTTTCTCCGCGCGCCGCATAAGCGGCAGCATTCTTGGGGTCCCAAGCGACGGCCTTGTTGTAAGCCATCAACGCACGCCGCTCTTGATCGCGCTTAAGATAGAGATCACCGATTTCGACAGCTTTCATGGAGCGCTGTGTCGGTGACAAATTTTTGGTTGCCGTCAGTGCAACCAAAGCCTTAGGTGAAGCAGTACGTTGCCTTTCAATGTAAGCAATTCGCTTCATTTGCACGGCAGCTTCAGCAGGCTTCTTTGTGCGACGCAAGAAATCAGCGTATGACTGAAGTGGAAAGATCGCTGTCGGATCGTCATCCCCGCCATCACGCTCTCGCATCTCAATTGCCTGCTTGTGCAGAGCATCAGCTTTCTCAAACTGTTTCATTTTCTCGTACAAATCAGCAAGAGCAAGGTGTTCAGACAAGAGATCCAGTCCGAGTTTTTGCCGCTGTTCTAGTACGGCAGTAAACTTGATCACGGCGGCCGCGTAATCGCCTTTCTTCTCCAGATTTCGCGCATCGGCGCCGATCTGCATCCACTCGCCACTCTTCTGCTCGATCTGCCAACTGCGATCGATTTCAACCGCACCACATTTTAGTAAATTCAACCCAACAAGAAGCAAAGTAGCCGCCGTCAGGCGCGCAATACTGGAACTTGAAAAGCGCATGGTGGTCACCTTGAATAACTCGATAACGCTATCATGACGCGCCCGGTTACTCAATGGGCTGGAAGTTAGCCTTCGCCCACCCGCCCTTGAATGGCCTGCTTCTGCGAAATTTTCCAGATTTGGAAAGCACATCAAACTTGGTAGTGGGTACATCGATAGTAACGTGGAGCGGACAACTAATGAATCAGCCCTTTAGGTTCCTGCTATTTGCTGCAGCGATAGGAGGCTTAGCTGCGAGCAATTCAGCAATTGCCCAGGCAACGGCAACGGAGTGGGACAAACACAACGCCTCCGGCACAGCGGCCTACCAGCACGGCCGATACATCGAAGCGGAAAAATCTTTCTCCGCCGCGGTGACCGAAGCGGAGAAGTTCGGCGCACAGAATAGGCGATTGGCTACGAGCTTGAATAACCTCGGGGCCAACTCTGAGGAACAAGGAAAGTATGCCGAAGCCGAGCCCCTATATAAGCACTCCTTGCAAATATGCCAAAAGACACTCGGCCCAAATCATCCACAAGTTGCCACCAGCTTAGAAAATTACGCAGAGCTTTTGTATAAAACAAACCGCTCGGCAGAAGCTTCCAAATTAGACCAACAAGCCAAGGCTATTCGCGACTCGCGACTCGCGACTCGCGAAAATAATCCGCGCTACGCTGTCTCGGGCAAATCCTCTTCACGCCATACCGAAATCTCCAACCCTACTCATGATTCGCAGATCTGACGTTCTATCACTATTTCGGCAGCACTCAAATCAAGGAGCGTTCCGCCCTTGGAGTCTGCTCAGTATCGGGCACCATGATACTGCCTGCGGTGCTTTAGGGGACATTCTTGTTGGCGAAAATGCAATCGGCAGCAGTTCCGGCTGCCAAGAATTGTAAAGCGGCTCTAGTTCTTGCTCACGCGCTTTGTTATGATCATTCATTGCGTCAAATTTGGAGGCTCTCGTGCTCAAGGCAGGAATCGTTGGTCTTCCCAACGTTGGAAAATCAACTCTCTTCAATGCGTTAACCGGCTCTTATCAGGC
>JADYXS010000439.1 GCA_021772155.1 Candidatus Obscuribacter sp. | reverse complement strand
GCACATAGGGCATTACCTGGGCGCTTTGAAAAATTGGCTGCGGTTTCAAGACGAGTACGATTCCTATTTCTCCATCGTTGATTGGCACGCCCTTACTACTAAGTACAACAACGTTTCGGAAATCAAAAATCACATCTGGGAAATTGCGCTGGACTGGCTTTCCGTCGGTATAGATCCAGAGCAATCAACCATGTATGTGCAATCAGCAATTCCAGAAATTGCCGAGTTGCATCTGCTCTTTTCCATGCTGACACCACAAAACTGGGTAGAGCGCGAGCCTACCCTAAAAGACATGGTGAAGATGCTGGCTGCCAATGAAGATGAGGCGCGCGAGAAAGTCACCTATGGCTTGCTTGGATATCCGGTGTTGATGACGGCAGATATCCTTGCCTTTAAAGCCGAAGTTGTTCCGGTAGGCAAAGACCAGGAAGCACATCTGGAATTCGCTCGCGACATTGTGCGCAGATTCAATCATTTGTATGGCACAGAATACTTTAAAGAGCCACAGCCTAAGTTCACCGAGACGCCATTGATTAAGGGCATTGATGGGCAGAAGATGGGTAAGTCATACGGCAATGACATAAAACTGGCAGACACCAGAGAAGACACTTTGAAAAAAGTGAAGCAGATGGTGACTGACCGCACACGCATCGCCAAAGCTGATCCCGGCCACGTGGACCTGTGCGAAGTGCCATGGCCTATGTACAACATCTTCGGAAAGGAGATTCTCGGTGAAGTTCGCGAGCAATGCGAAAGCGCCCAGATTGGCTGCGTCGCCTGCAAAGATCGACTGGGAAATTTGATCAATGAATTTCTTGCTCCAGTGCGAGAAAAACGCCAGGAGTTGGCCCGCGATCCAGAAAGAGTTCGCAAGATTATTCAATACGGAAATACCAAAGCACGCCGAGTCGCAAGAGAAACAGTGAACGACGTCAAAGAGATTATGGGTCTTATGCGCTGGGAGCTGGAAGAAGCTCGGACCCTGCGCTTGGAGCATGAAGAGCGAGCGTAATGGTGCTCGGCGGAAACAGCGATGTATTGCTTGCCAAACTGCAGACCTTGCAGGCGTGGCTTCTGGTCGCTTATGCCATCAGCCTGCCGCTGACGATGACCGGCTCATGGGCACTATTAATAGCCGGTGTGATTACCTGGGTAGCTGAGATTGTAGTTTGCAAAATCAGCAAGACGGAAAAACATCACAATCTACCAGTGCCAACACCATTGCCATTGAAGTGGCCATTGACCGCTCTGGCAGCAGCAGTTGCGTTGTCAGGATTCCAGAACCCTGGAGCGCACGGTCCGCTGGCGGAAGCCTGGAGATGCTTATGGTCGCTAAAAGCAATCATTGTGTATTTCTGGGCCAGCAAGATCTTTCACTTGAGACCACAGGTTGCAACATGGGCCTTTCAATCCGTTCTTTGTGTCGCGGCCGTGGCCGGAATTTGGGGGACAATCCAACAAGTTTTTCACTTTCATCCATTCGGGTACCAGTGGGAGCAAGGCACAGGTTTTCTATCAGCACCGATGCCCTTTGCCGGACAAATGCAAATATTCGGCATGCTTTCCCTGGCATTGTTCTTGACCGGTGGCTATAAACAATTTTCTGGCAAGCTGTCCAATAAATATATATTTGCCGCAGTCGCCACGGCTAATTTGCTCGGGCTCTTCTTTTCCGATCAAAAGGGCGCCTGGCTCGGTGGTCTGACCGGTGCCATAGTTTTGACCGCGCTTATGTCCTGGAAGTTATTTTTCAGAAGCATGCTGATCATCACAGTGCTGGCCACACTGAGTTGGTACTGCGTGCCGATGGTGCGCCACCGCATCGCCCCCGTGGTCTCTGGTCAAGACGTTGGTACAACTGCGCGCTTCGATATGTGGAGAAAGGCCGTCGAACTGTGGCATAAATCTCCGGTCTTCGGCGTGGGCTTCATGAGCTTTCCACCGACGGCTCATCCTGAGGCAATCGTCCCTGGAAGATCCAAAGCTCTCGATCATGCCCACAGCAATTATTTGCAGTTCCTCTCCACTACCGGCATAATCGGAGGCGCGGTCTACGCTTGGTTATGTGTGGCAATCCTGCTTGCCGGCATCAAATCATATGCAAAGGCCAGACAATCAAACGATGAATTGGCAGCAGGATTCGCTCTCGGCACGCTGACGGCAATGATATCGCTGATGGTGGCAGGTCTCTTCGAGTTCAATTTCGGCACAGCGCAAGTTCGCCTGGCTCAATGGCTAGTACTAGCTCTTCTTGCATACCAACCGGACACTTTATCTGTCGACGGAAAAGACATAGCATCGAATGACTCGGTGCCTGATGCTCTACCGCGCATATGATCTGACGCGCCCGCCATTTGTACTTAAGACCCCAACGGCTGAACAACAACGATGGAATCTCTAAGCCCGGAAAATGAGCTAGCAGCTGAATTTATACGAGCCTTCACAGAAAAGCATTGGTATCGAACCAGAACCGAAACGTATGCAAACACCATTCGCATTTTCAATTTTTTCGTTAATGCATTTGGTGAGTGGCAATGCGGATCAGCAGAAACAATCCGGCGCCCTGATATCTCAAGCAACTAAAAGACTTTAGTTGTAGTGGCGGCATAAGATGCACCGGCAGCAGAATCCAAAATCTGCTGCGCCTTCTCAACTTCTCCGAATTGACGATACAGGCGCGCAAGGACCATGTTCCAACTTCCATGTGACATTTGAGCATTGAGATATTGTTCAATAATCTGCCGTTGCTTCTCATCTGGTGCTTGACCGTCCGGTATCACAGACTCTACTTTGTCCGCTTCCTTGGCGGCGGCTTGCACAGACAATTTTGTCATTTGTGACAGACAGTTGAGCGCCGGGAGCAACCGATCAAATTTTTCTCTATCAATTCCAGAGACTTCTTGCTGAAGTTCCGAGTTCACCGCTGCGGCAAGATGGTTCAAGCAACCGGACAATCGCTGCACATAGATCGGTAAAACTTCGCCGTCGTGATATTTCTTGTGAAATGAAAGAGAATTGGAAATTGCATCTGTCGCCTGGAAATAGTCCCCGGCATCCGCGGTACCAGCGGCGCGAGCCAGCATTAAGCGATCATAGTGATTGAACCAGTCAGCCGTAGCCATGCTCAATCGAGCTCCAGTGATGGAGCGATCTAGTGTAAGCATTTTTTCGAGGTCAATATCGGCCTTGTCAAACTCTCCGGACTTTATATAGTTACCGACGCTTGTCGCCAGGACGCCTTTTGCATACTCAGGAGCCCTTTCGATCCGCGAAACGAACTTTTTTGATTCTTCATAGGCAAGCCGGGCTCGCTCATTTTCCATTTCCGATCGCCCAGCAGTTTTATCTGGAAGGGTTTCAATTTCTTTAGATACCAGATTGTTTCGTACCCTCAGCAGAAGCTGATCATAGAGCTTTTGGGCATCCGCGCGTACAGCACCAGTACCCGAAACTATCGATAGCTCAGCCAGCGTATCAGCTGCAGTCAATATAGCGGTCGTTCGCTCAGAACGACGCTGAGGAGATGCACCGCTTGATCGGACCAAACTGGAAGGCGAGAGCAAGGCGAAGCTCGCGGCTAGTCTTACGGTGTCATTAGTGTGCTTACTTGCTGCAATCAAGGATGCAAGTCGAGCGTCTCCTTCGACAAAGTCCTTACCGTGAGCGGCCCGCAAAATTGTGCTTACGGCTTCATTACCAGAGGAGCCAGAATCTAGTGTGGCAAGCGCCGCTTCTATATCGCGAGCACGTTGCATTTCATCTCGCGATTTATCTGGATTCCGGCGAGCGTAAAAATCCTTGACTTCAACTCCGAAAACCTGGTCAATAAACACTTGTGTTCGGGTTCGCAACAAATCATCTTTTGTTTCGTTGTGAACATCTTCCAATAACTCGATAGCCTGCCGATTCTGATGGGTTCTGATAATCCTACTCATAAGATTTAGTTGAACGATGCGACTGGCATCGGCATCCTGTTTCCAACGCTGAAACTCAGTGGCTGTTTTCGGCGGTTGTTCATCTTCCGGCAGTCGTCCTTGGCGGGCAGCAGCTAGTGCCAGCACCGTGATTTTCGACGCTTCTTCTTTTGTAAGTAAAGCCTGGGAATGCGTGTCTGCCTTTACCTGATCAGCTCCGCAATCGTAGAGGTTATCTAGTCCGCGCAGCAGCCATTTTCGCGACTGCGGACTTATCTGAGGCTCCAATAGTAACTCGAGTAGATGCTCTTTGGCAGCAGCCCGGGCATTTGGATCAGCGGTATTTGCACACAAACCAGCGATGCCAGCAGCCAGAAAGCCGGTATCTACATTTCTGGACTCCGCGCGTAAGTGGTTAAAACCATCACGCGCGCCATTCGATTTGATCAGAAAAGCCATCGCATCGATCGCGGCAAGCTGGACATTTTTCTGCTCGGACTCATCAGAAGAATCAAGATCGGTTGAAAGATATTCGCCCTTCGACCAGCGCACCAGTTTCCGCAAGTCGTCGTTGTAATCATTTTGGATTGCATAGCGCTTGGTCTTATTGGCGTCCCTGGCACCACGTGCTCCAGGTCCCCCATGATCAGTGGCAATCTGCACACAGGCAGTATCACGCACTGCCCGCAAAGCACCTAGTAAGCCCCTATAATCCGGGGAGGCCTCATTCATCTGCCTGACGTAGTTTCGATAATTAAGGGCTGGAAACTTATCCAGAATTGCCGGAGCCGTTTGACCAACGGACGAGTCCCGTGACTGGTCATATCCTTTGCTTTGAGGCGGCATCAGTTCAATTGGCGGATTTCCGTCGAGATTTTTATTTTCTGGAACCTGTCTTTGCAAACGTTGCTCCATCAGACCACCAACTACATCTTTGACGCGGCGATCAGTTTCTTGATAATTCTGGTAGAACTGTTTCAAGGTCTCGTTACGAACAAGGTTGTCCACATTTGTGACTGAATTCATAGCCTGCAATGCAGCTATTCGCACATCGCCAGACGGCTCCATCTGAGCGCCATCTGTTGTGCGCGAAAGCAGTTGCTTGAATACAGGTATAGAACTCTCAGAACGAAGAGCAGCCAACGCTTCCACAGCCTGCAGACGAAGCTCTGGAATTCCGCCGGCGTAATTTGCGTTTCCAGCTTCTCTGCGCACCAGACTTTCAAGGGCAGAACTCGCCGAACTCCGCTGCGTTTCATCACCGCCCGTTGAAAACAACTGGGGAATCATTTTCACAACTTCGGTCTTCAGCATTGCCTCATTGCCTTCGCCGGAATCATTTGAATTTTCAAGCCGCTCTAAAAGGCCAATAGCATCCTGCCTCACGGCGTGAGCAACTTCGTCTGGCATCGACGTTCGCCCTGAAAGCAGATTTTTGAGAGATTGCACAGCAATCGCTGGGTCGCCGGAGTGAACACCTTGCGCCAGTGCTCGACTAACGTTTTGCTGCAGCTCCAACGTGTTGGCATCCTTCAAGATGGATAAGGCCGACGCAGCGATAAAGCGCTCAGCTCTATCGCTGGACTCCATGCTCTTGCTCATACCAGCAATAAAGTTAATGCTGAACTCGTTGTTGCCTGCTTTCAAAGCTTGCCAATTCGCAATGTTTTGATTCATCAGATAAAAACGCTCATCCTTGTCTTGCCTGTTCAAAGCGTGCAGGACACCGGATGCAAATGCACGCAAATCAGCCGTAGCATCACCATCGGTGCCTTTGCTAATTTGGACCAGGTGTCGCTCGATATCATCCCGGGAAGCTTCGTAGCTGGCAGACCAGTAGGCATTACGGTCTGAGGTGTTCGCGAATTCACTTTCCGCGTCTTCGGCAGCCCCCATGCAAAAACCCAATCCACTAAGTGCTTGCATCTTCACCTGCTCAGAAGCGCCGCTCTTCAATATGCGATTGCAAATATGAGAATATTCCTGCGACGACATATCAGCCAAAAGCAACCGTGGTCTGGCTGCAGCAAGTACATTTTCAGCGTTTTTTCCTTCACGATCTAAAGACGAGATCGATCCTTGCTTGCGCAAGATCTTAAGCAATGAAGATTGATCCTCAATTCCTCTGAGCATATCGAGGTTCTCACCGTTCGAAAGTATTCGGTCCAAACCGGAGTCATGTTGCATCACATGACTTGCTGGCTGCACATCCTGGGACTCAAAAACAGCAGCTCCAAACAGGTCATCTATGGCAATTACGGGATGCTTACCAACACTACGGTGCCCAGCCATGTGATCAAAGGATTCCTGCCCGGTAAGCATCAGAAAATACGGTTGGGAACTGGCAAAAATTCCAGTTGTGAGGTAGTCAGCAGAACGCCCGACCTTAGCCAGAGAACCAAGGCTAGCCCAAGGTTTGGTCGCTTCCACAAGACTAGGGACAGCTCGGGTTTTTATACCGGCCAAATAGCCTATTCCATTTTTTCCGGACTGCAGCAAATGCAAACCGGCACTAGCCAGAAAAGCACCGCCACGGAATCGATTGAGCGATTCGCCAAGCTCAGAGTCAAACCGGGCTTTGGCACCATTAAGAAAAACGCCGCTTGTTCCAAGCGCGATGTCTACAGTCCCTCTGAACAATTCTCTTTTTAAGACCTGTTTCATAGCCGCTATATAGGCACCTTCCGCAACGTGCTTAAGCCCGGCTTTCAAAGCCACTTTCGCCGGGGCGCTCACGGCCTTGACGCCGGTGTAGGTCATACCTATATCCAGTCCTATCTCGAACGATTTGCCTGCGTAATAAGCGGAGTACTGACTGTATTTGTAATCTGGCAACTGCTGAACTTCTACAAGAGACAGCGTGCCTGTCATTGGATGGTACACAGGCACCAGATCGCCGGTTTTAAACTGCATCTTGTCTCGTACTTTCGCCGAGGGAATCTCCACTTCTGTGGCAGTAATATCATAGAAATCGGTCCAACCACTATATAAATACTTTGTAGTCGTTTCCACCTCCCACAAATTGGTTTCGCCGATCTGAGTGACCGTAAAATCTTCGCGCACCAGATTGTAGGCCTCGGATTTCGGGTCGATTAAATCAATCCTTTCGCGATCAGCACATACGACAATTTTTCCTTCATTTACATGGGTTATTACTTGCCCAAGTTGTTCCGCTGTGGTCTTTTGGTTCTTGTCCAACCAGTCCTGCAAGCGAGCTAGCTTTGCCCGATTCTCAGTGGTATTACACAAGTCTGCGGGAATATCGATTTGACCATTTTTATTTCGCGGGACAGTCGCCAGTGCATCATCCATCCACGAAGACATCGTTTCTGCTCTTGCGCCGAACAGACCCTTAACATCAGCGATCCATCCCTTGCCACCAGTCTCGCGATACTCGCTTAACTTGTTCAAAGCTTTGACGGTCTCATCCACTTGAGCAAAGACACCTGCTATCGGTGCAACTTCTTGAAGGCGTCGTTCCCATTCCTGACTATCACCGGTTAGCGGCATGGATGGCGCCCAGCTTCCTCTATCCATCTTAGTCAGAAGTGCTTGCAGCTCTTCATAGTCCTTCTTTTTGAATCCAGACTCAATTTGCAGATCCGCTTCGTGACTCCAGCTGATGACGTTGTAGATCCTCTCGATCGAATCAGTGCTTGGACTTGTACTTGGATCAGCACCAACGCTTGCTCTCAACTTGCCATCGCGAATTTGTTCCTGAAACTGGCGGAAGGAAAGGTTTTCCGGCAATTGTACTGGGCAATCAGCGGGCAAAAATTTGAATTGGTTCTCGCTGAGGAATTTCAGCCGATGATTTGCTTGACGGTTCACGTAGTCAATCATTGAATGATATGCCGCTTGGGATAGAGGTCCCCAAGTGTGTGTCGCCTTCTCCTGCTCCAGAGCCTTTAGCAACAGCTCTTTGGAGAAGAGTCCACCTCCAGCCGCATCATTGAGTCCAATGTCCTTCTTCAATTTGATAGCTTCGCTGACTTCCAAGTTGCCGCTCAAAAGCTTATCAATAGCTGGATTCAAGCTATCTTTGAACTGGTTGGACGTAAGACCGGCCTTAAGAGATTCTCGAAGATCAGCTGATAGGTTAACGGAGCCATCTTTTCCAATGGAATCGTCAAGCCGCTTCCGCAAACCGGCATCTAAGAGCAAATTCGCCGAATCCGGCTGTTCGGACAGGTAATCTTCAAGCGCAAGCTGTCGGAGGGCGGGCACGAATTTGGACAAATCATTTTGGAATCGGTCCCTAAGTGCCTGTTCTTCAGGAGTCAATTTCTGCTCCTGTAGTTCAAGGTTCTGCTCGGTTTGCTGATCGCCTGTAGGCAGCTCGGTTCGGTTTAGCTTATCGCCTTTGAAAATCGAAGAAATCACCAGAACACCTTCCGAAACGTCGTTTGAAGGATTCGGCTCTGATGGACTCTTAGTCTTGACACTTTCATAGGTTGCAGCAAGTGCCTCTTGTGACCAGAGATCTTGCGCAAGATCACGATAGATTGAAGGTGTAAGAGCAGCAGATTCAGTGTGTTCAGGGGAATCAATTCCGGCCATTTCTTGCACTCCTGTTTTAACAACGATCGGCAACTTCTATCAAGGGACAGCTGGCGCTCTCTCAGGCACAAGAGGGTGCCATGAAAGCGCTTAAGGAAATCTCTTAAGGTAGTTGCGGATTAATGCCAATAGTACATATTTGCAGTGATGAAGTCGTGAAACCTCTCTGCAAGGCGCTCAGGCGAATTTCACCAACCGCGGACCAGCTCAACATCAGTTTTTCTACGGGAAGGTATTTCGGGACTGATTTCTGGTGCAGGGCTGTCGTCCGCCGTTGCTGCATTTGCCAGCCCAAGTATCGTCGCTAAGGTCCCGGCAAGCCCCACGCCAACACCCAATCTACGCGCAAACTGAGTGCCTGGCGGAATCGGCAGGGCGTTTTTGCCAGCTTTTGTCGATTTCTGAGTGTGCTCCTGAAAAATTTCAGGCGTTGGACGTGTCGCTCGTAGCCAGTGCGGGCTTTTCGTCCCGGTGGTGGCGGCAATTTTGATACGACCATCAACGACGACTGACTTGCGTTTCACACCCGCCTCCTCGGTCGGAAGAATACGTGTCAATTTGGAAGCTGCAGGTAATTCCCCAGACGCTGGCGACACCGTCAAATGCACTGACGGCGAATCCAACATTCCCGATTTTGTCGATTGACTTCGGGTCAGCTTGGGTCGTTCCGCATCAGTTTGCTTCCCGACTTGAGCGACAACAACCATGTTCGTGTCCGGGTAGGATACAGGTTTTCCCGGTCGTCCCGACTCATCCGACCGAAGTTCCACTTGATTTTCATATCGATTCTCACGTATCCAGGGACTGACATATTTTCGACTTTCAACGATATCAAACCCGCGGCTCTGCAGGGTTTCGTTCCACCCTGATAGAGTGTAGCTGCCGTAGATCTCCTTCCGCTCACACTGCCAACTTTGCGACGACTTCATATAATCTTTGTGCAAGAGAAATTCATTACTGTGATGGGCACTTGTCGAATACCATTTTTGACTACGTTCGTCTGTGAAAACTTCGAATGGAACACCTGCCTCCGGCGTGCCAATCCTGAATTCGCGAGCGAATTTCACGAATGACCGTTCAACCTCCGAATTGGCGAATTTCATCCAGACATTACCTTTAGAATCGGGTTGTACAGGATCTCGGATGATTATTCGTCCGCCGGGGCTCAGAAATTCGTGAATATTGCTCAGCGCCCCTTCGAGGGCCTTATGTCCGTCTGCCGAGTAGGATCTGAGCTCGTGAACAACCGAGGATAAAATGACGGCGTCAACCTGGCGAGCACCTGTCAAATTGCGGGTAAGCACGTCTATTCCGATAATTTTCACTCGCCCATTTTCTTTATTGTTCTCCTTAGCAATCGCTCTCATTTCCGGATTCAATTCAATTCCAATTATTGTTGCGTCTGGAAAGTCTTTAGCGAGCCGGCGAATCGTTTCTCCGGTACCACATCCAATATCGACTATGACCTTTGCATCCTTTCCTATGGCACCAAATATGTCTTTATATTTGATGTCAGCCGTCGAGTCCATAGCCTTTGCATAGGCTTCCCGGGCCTGCCTTGAACGGGGTGGTAGCTCCGTAACAGAAATAGGTTTGTCATTTTCCAACTCTGGGATGGGTGGAAATTCCAACGTAACCGTTGCCGGCGCAATTTGCGAATTGGCCGCAGCACGTTCCCGCGGAGGTTGCGACAACTCATGCTGGAGCAACTTGTTAGGTTCAACGTCGCCACCATTTTGCTTTTCAGAACTGAGTAACTCAGATTGTTCCATCACGAACTCCTTGTTGCAGCAAGAATCTGCCCACAATATGTGGGCACCCTTTTTGCGCACTCCAACGACGATCCGGGCACCATTGGTGCACTCAGCGATCAGGGGAATTGTCCATGGAGATACTTACGGGATAGAGCAAATCATATCCACTTTCAGTGATGAAGTCGTGAAAGAAACAGCTACCTTACAAGCAAGCCTGTTGACGAAAAAATAAGTGCCTGCATTTCTCATAGACAAAGTTGCCAGCCCGCTATCCGTTTCGATCAGCCAAAAACAGAACACGCGGACAGGCAATCTACCGATAGTGCTAGAAGCTCCTTTGCAGTCCGCCACGCACGTCATTGCCAGGTCTAAGCGCTTTTCCAGCAACTGGAGCAGAGGAAGGAGCCTCTCCTTTCGCTGCGAAGTAGTTCGCCACTATAAAGAGTTCCAGAGCCAATCCTGCGGCCCCGACAATGGCGGCTCCTTTGGGAAGGTTGAATCGTCTTCCATTTTCTGCGAAGCCCTGGTTGATGACTTTACGATAGTCCGCATTTTCACGGTAGAGGTCCCGCTGCTTGAGTGCCTCCTCCACCTGGAGCTGACGTTTGCTCGGGTCTTTCTCTTCACTAGCGGTAGCAATTCTGTCCTGGAGGAATTGTTCAACTGCTCCCGCCGGCCTTTCGGACTGCAATCGCACGGCAGTTTCAGGACGACTCGGATCAACGACTCTTATTGTCGCGCCGTCCGGCACGAGCTTGACTTCAAGGACTAAGCTTTCTGCAAGAGGCCCTCTCGTCAGCCCTGAAACCTTCGGCAACTTGGGAGGAGCAGTTTTCCCATCCTCGATCAATGGAATTCCCGCGGAGGCAAGAGACTCTCTGGCAAGACCAGCTTCGACCTGCGTAGGTTCAGTCATTCCAAGTTGACCGCGGATGCGCATTAGCTCTTGGGCACTGCGCGCGTCAGTTTCGCCAGTATAGTTCTTGGCTGTGGGTGCTATTTCATCACCGAAGCCGCTGTTCATGTAATAGGTGCCGTCTTGCCCTCTAGCGGTCGAGTGTCCGTACTTAACGGTTTCTACCTCGACAGTCATGTTTTCGAGAAGCCGGAAGTGGTCTGATTTTTTGGGTTTAGCTGCAGAGTATCCTGGCTTGCCTTCCTTGTAGGCCTCATCAAAGCCTTCGCCGCCCGCTGGGTAGACGTCTAAAAGCGCTCTACCGTCAGGAGCTTTCTCTGCATGAGTGCGCACAATGAGGTGGTTTTCATAGGGCTTTCCTGTTTTAGGATCTGTGGTTTCTAGGTACCTGTTAGCGATTTGGCCACTTTTCTTGGGGTCTGTTGAAATAGCATCTGGTGAAACTGGCACGGTCTGACCGGCTTCTGCTAGTTGAATGTACTTTTCTTCAGAAGTCACGGCCCAGACCTTGCTTTCCGGATCGGCTGACCAGAATTGCTTGCCATCGTATATGGTGCCGCAGGCAAGTTTTGAATCGGATGGAACTTTGCTTCCATCCGGTAACGTAATCTCGGCGACCAACGTAATGCGATTTTCAGCAGTTGAGAAGCGCAAGCCATCCTGCTGAATCTTGGGTGTGGGTATTTCTGTATAGCCTGCATCACCAGGTTTTAGATCCGGTTTGCTAAATACAAAATGTCTTTCTGGAAAAGCAGTTTTCAACTCATCATAGAGAATAGAGGATTGCTCTTGTTTGGTTGGCTGCGCATCGGCACCGGTCATTTTGACCCTGTTGTCACACGTGAAAGTGACAGGCTTGCCATCTCTAGCTTGTTGCACGAGGTCTTTAACGGCCTCGCGAAATGCAGTTTCATCTGTGATTGCTTGCAGATCGCCCAAGCTGGTTACAGGCTTACCTATTTCGGTTTCCACGTAGGTTTGCTGCTTCGATGTCTCAGTACCGTGCTCAACCGGGTTGCGTGAGGACAAGGGTAAAGGCTTACGCCCTTCCGCAAGGGCCTTGTCGGCCGCTGTTTTCAATTGATTGCGCGCATCAAATTCATTGTGTTCAACAATGTAGCCTTTGCCTTCCTGTGGATTGCCGCTTCCATCCAGCGGCACCACGAGGTAGTCTCCAGCCGCCCCATTGAATCCACGATAGGTGAAGTTATCCTTCAATTGCTGGGCCAAAAACGGCTTGGTCTTATAACTGAGTCCGTCGGCTCCGGTCTTGTAAGTTTGCTCAGCATACTCTCGTTCTGCGAAGTAGTATTCATGCTCCTTCGGAGCCATCTCAAAGATTTTGGAGTCGCCTGGCATTACTATGTCGACGCTAAAATTCCCATCACGAACACCATAAACATTCACCCACGGTTCCGGAGCCCCATCTACGATTTTTCGCGTCACAGGAACCACTGACACATATCGTTTTGCGTCAATTAGGACTAGCTTCTCAACGGCAGGCTCGTATCGGACGTCCTTGGCCGGTGTGGTCGCAGCTGCTCGCTTTACCGCTTCAATTTCCTGAAGCCATACGTTCTTAGCTTCAATTGCATTTTCACTTTGCCCCTCATAAATTCGCATCAGATCCTTTTCCGCGCAAATGTAAAAGCCACCGTCAGGCATTTTAGGATTTAATCCGGCTGGAACCCGGACTAACCAGGCACGTCCCTCATGAGTCATTTCCGTGTTATCGTATGCCCGCAAAACAATCGGATCATGGGCATCAATCGGAACCATTTGTCTCAGCTTTTGCTTTGCCGGGTCTACATTCACCTTGTTTTCACCGTGCCGATCGTAGAACGAGTTTAGTTCATTTTTTGAAATCGAATAAGAGTCGATACACACCCGACCTTTTTCGTTGATAGAAGGAGCCGAAAGAATAACCCTTCCTTCGCTGACATTTTGACCGCCAGTAAATTTGATATCACTAACAATGTCTATTTCGCGTCCCCCTGGCAGCGACATCTTCCATGCGCCATCTTTGTTTTCTATCAATCTCACTCCAGCCGGCAATTCGATACCAGCCGCTATTCGACCGCCATTGCCAAGCCTGACGTCGTTACTTACCGTAATTTTGCTGTCAGTGTAGGACAAATGAATCCCATTGGGAAAGTCTTTGGCAAGTACCTCGGTAACATGATATGCACCATCGCCCTTTTTGAAAAAATGCAGACCATGTTTTTGCATTTGCTTCTCATAGTAAGCATTTTGTTTTTCGACGGTATCAAGCATGGTCGGCATAGCAGCAGGCTTTTCGGCAGCTGACTCGCGCAGCTCTGCTGCGGCTGCAAGATTGTCTTCGATCATTTTCTCTGTCAGCGGAGTTGCGCTGCCTGTTATGTCGAGTGTCGGCAGCGATGGTCGGACAGAACTATCGCCATGGGGCGTCGATTCGGTTGAGTGTACCTCCAAAGCATCGGAGCCGCTTGGAATAACGATGAGCGTCCCGGGTCCAAGATTTTTCAATAGCAAGGCAAGTTCCGTCTCAACTTTACTGAGTTGATCCATCATCGGTTTGGGTCTGGCAAATGTACTGATGATGGATTGCCAAACATTACCAAGTAACGAACGTATTGAGGCGGGCTTTTCGCCAGGCGGCTCGAGTTTTGCAGGCACAGAACTATCCGGAGTCAACACCCCATTCACATCTGAAAGGACTTGCTGCAACATCTTTTCTACACTGTCGAATGAACGAATAAAGATGCGAGAAGGCTCGTTCGATGGAGCGCCTGCGGACTGCCTCACGGGCGGTGAAGTGTCGGCAATAGAGAGCAAATCAAGGCGCGGTTCCGCATGAGGGATTTGATCGGTGATTTGGTTGCGGATTTGATCGCGGGTCTCGAATCCTGGCATGTTTCATTCTCCTGAGGGGCGGTGAGCAAACGCAGACGCGACCCTACTTGGGCACGCGTGAGATGTAGTTGGTTGAGCGCTAAAGAAATAATCGCTTATCGAAGGGGCCGAGACACGAATCCTGCCAGGGCGACGCTGAGCGATTTACTTCTGACTGATGGTGTATATCTTGGCGAACAGAATAGCTAGTTCCAGTGATGGAGTCGTGGAACAGCTTGCAGCGACTGTTCAGAGGACTTGTGTTAAGAGTGATGGACCATCATCCTTTCTGGAGATAGTGCGGTAACTGGTTCAGCAAGGCCCTTTCCTCGAAGGTCTGTTGCGTTTCATTCGCTGGACGTTTTGTCGGCGAATCGGCAGGACTTTCAGCAACCGACTGACCTTGTACCATCGCACCAGTGCTGCCAGCCAGGTGTATCTCGTGACTTAGTCCTTGTTTTTGCAATTGCGTAAGCTCTCTTACATCGTTGAATGAGTCAAAGACAATTTGCAGATCTGTCGGTAGCCGGCCGCTGCGACGCTGAGTGGGTAGCATGTTGGCTGTACCTACAATGTCGAGCAAGTTTATTATCTGTTCTACGACTGGGATTTGATCGCGGGAGTCGAATCCTAACATCTCTATTCTCCTATCAATTGGTGAGCGGGCGCGGACGTATGACGTCGAGAACACGCTTGTTACGCGCATCGAGCATCACAAATAGCAAAAGCGGGTTGCCACACGCCGCCCTAACGGGGCGGCAAAGGCGATGACTTAGGGAATAAGTTCTGCGCCTTGGTGAACAGAATAGTGATTTCCAGTGACGATGTCGTGGAACAACAAACAGCATCATAAGTTATACAATTGAAAAATTTGAGTGAAGTAGTATCAGTGCTGGAGGACCGAGCTAGCGCCTGTAGCATCGCCTGACACTATCAAGCAATTGGAGTTACTGCTGCATTCGCTGAGGCGTCTTCTACATCTGCAAATGCCTTCGATACAACTAAAATCGACACCGTCAAGCCAGCCGCTGACAACACCGGGTTCAACTTCGCCCAGCGAGAACTTTCAATCTTCGCATTTACCGTCGTCCGAAAAGCGAGATCGTCGGCATAGCGCTGCTGTTGCTGCGTCAGGCGCTCAATTCGACGTTCTTGCTCATCTGGATCCTCAATGATTTCGGCAGTTGCCAGCTGTCGTGCAAGAACGGTATCCACAAATTTTTCGATTCTGGCCTTCTTCGCCGAATTCTCTGCATTTTTTGCATCAACCGCACTCAATGTCTCAGTATCAGTGAAGGGTTTCATCACTGCTGTTAGGTGACCATTACAACGCGTCAACATGACAATTTGCCCCTCCGTCAACACAGGGACGCTCTGCTGCGTTCCGGGCATGTTGGGATTCACATCCAGCATTTGAACAAGGGGCTCGATTGGATTCATGTTCCATTATCCTCATAATCAGTGAGCGGAGACACTGGACATTCGCCGCCCATATCAGAGCTGCAATTACAATCAATTCCAGGAAATGTCTTGCGCCTTGGTGAACACAATAGGTCGTTCCAGTGATGGAGTCGTGGAACAGCTGCCGGCAACGTCAACGCCGTATTGTGAAGTTAGCTGCCAGCTATATCAGCGCTGGAGCTGTCGCAGAGTATGGGGTGCCGATGCGTCGACCGTGGCATGCTCTGAAGACCGAAAATGGTGTGGCATGACGAACCAGAAATCCGTGCCTTTCCCCGGCTCGCTGCAAACGTTAATTGTGCCGCCATGCGCCTGCACAATCGCCTTGCAGTTGGCCAGCCCCAATCCAGTTCCCTTAGAATTGCCAATCGATTCGGAATGTCGATAGGGATCGAAAATAATCGCCTGCAGATCTGGGGCAATGCCCTTGCCTTGGTCCTTAACGTGAATTTCCAGCTCGTCGTTTTGCACACCGGCTTTAATGGTCACCAAAGAGCCTTCAGGCGAGAATTTGATGGCATTCGAAAGAAGATTGATGATTACGCGAACCAGTCTTCGTTCGTCAACAAACAACGAAGCATCCTCGTACTCCAGTACTATCTCGATACCAGAAGCTTCAGCCAGGGATTCAACGGCTTCAAAGGATTGCGTCAGAATCGTGGAAAGATGTGTGTCTTTAGGATTTATCTGCATCATTCCGGCATCTGACTTCTCAAAATCCAACAGGTCCATGATCAGGTCGACTAGTTGCACCACACTCTTGTGCCCTCGCCGGAAGCGCAGCAGAGACGAATCCGATTGCTCGCCGTAAGCACCCAGGATCAAACCCTCAAGCAGAATCTGCACCGAGGTAAGTGGTGTTTTCAAATCATGCGTAATCATCGCGACAAAGTGCTGCCTCAGTTCAGCAAGTTTCTGTCGTTCACTAACATCGGCGACCATAACTAGAGTACGTGCCCCATCAACAGTCTCAAACAAGGCAGTGTCCACATCTACAAATATATTCTGTCCTGAATGAGTAAGAAGAGCTCTCGGATTGCCGGTATGCGGAACGGCCTCCACAAGTCCATCACGTAGTGAAATCAGCTTAGTCCCTAGTGCTAACACTATGCTCCCGCCAACCAACTGCTCTCCACAAAGGTCGCGGGCTCCGCTGTTCATCGTTTCAACAAGTTCGCCCTTTGTGACAAAGAGCGCCACTGGAACGCTTTCCACTATCGAACGCATCCGCTGTTCACTTAAAGCCACTTCCCTGTGTGCTTCTGATAATGCTTCTGCCATTGTGTGAAAAACATTGTCGACATGAGCGATCTCATCATGGCCGCTCGAAAGAGGCAACAGCGGCTCACTGCGGCTGAGGCGCATGGAATTTTCACTCAACATCTGCAAGCGCGTGACGATGCCTCGACTGAACAACATCGCCATGAGAATCCCAATCAACAGCGTAAGTGCGGCGCCAACCATTACTGCAAGTTTTAATGTTTGCCGGAAGCGCTCCTGCTTGGCAGGATCTACTTCACCGCGACCTCGTTCAGTATCTTCAAATGTGGCAAGCTCGTCAGTAAGGTGCCTGACGCACTGCTTGGCCTCAGCCAGCACCTCCATTGAGGTGAGACTGCCCATAGAGGAGCCACCAAGCCTTACTGAATCCTTCAGGCCTTCTAGTAACTGCCTCGTTCGCTTCGCTGAGTCCTCAATGCGATCAATTGCTTCCATCTGCTGCGGGCTGGATTTGCACAGAAGCTTGAGTTTGGCTACCGTCGGATCGATTTGATCCATGAGAACATCGTACCGTTTCACCAACTTCGGGCTCTTGGTCATCCAATAGACTCCAAGACTGGACGCCCCGTCCGCGAAACAACGCGTTAGTAGAGTGCTGCATTCAATAATTTCTCGTGACCGAGCTTCCCGCTGGGCCTCCATCTCGGCCTGATGTAACAGGGAACCGAGGACGGCGAATATAATTAGCTCAAGCAAAAGTGGGATGCAAACCAGCAGCAATCCTTTATGCTTTATCGATAAATGGCCAAACAAGTGCATCCTGAACCATGTCTACCAATACCACACTACTATTTGCCCGCTTTCCCTTTGTTTCAGCGACAAGGAAGCTCCTACAGCAAACGGCAATCTGGTCTCTGATGTTTGCACTTGCCGCTTCCGGTGCGGGACTAAAGGCAGAATCAAAGACGAATACTGGCACACCGGTCTTCCTCAAGGATGCGGACATCGGTAGACTTTACCCGTACAAGATGAGCAACCATGCACTCAGAAGCGCTCGCGGAAGGCGAGGTGCCGCAAACGAGATGTTCTCCCTTCAATTGAATAATTCTGCTCTGGAAAAGCCGAACCGCTGGTTAGGCAGCAGCAAACTAAACGAAATCTACGGAATTGACTTGTCGAAAACGGATGTCACCGACGACTGGCTTATAAATCTTGAGTCCATGCCAAACCTAAAAGAAGTCATCGCCAAAGGAACACGAATCACCGACAAAGGAGTGGGGCTACTCAGCAAATTACCGGCCTTGGTAGATTTGGACTTAAGACGAACAAAAATTCAGGGGCAAAACCTCGGTCGGTTGCCCCATCTCAAAATTCTGCAAATTGGAGACAACCGATTTACCAATCCCACCATTTTCAGCCAGCTCGCCGCGCTGCATGAGCTGGAAAGTCTCTCAATTGCTTTTTGCAAATTCAGCTGGATCGATCTTTCGCCAAAAACCACTCTCGAACAACGGGATGTCGCGCTGGCTAAATCTATTAGCCAACTGAGCAAATTAAAGCGACTGGATACACTGGCTGTCGAGGGGCAACCGATGTCCACAATCTCTTTCCGGGTTCTGAAAGAATTGCCGGAACTAGCTCATCTAAGAGCAATGGCGACAGAAATAGATTCGCGGTCACTGGAATTGCTCAATCCGGAAAAAATGCGCCTTTTCGATCTGAGTTATTGCACCAAGATCAATGATGCCGCGGTTGATTTCATTGGACGCTGCAATCGCCTGAACTACCTAAACCTCAGTCATACAAAAGTGAGCGGACAAGGTGTCTCCCGAATCCCGGGGCACCACATGGAGCAGCTGTTGCTGTCGGGACTGGATCTTCATGAGATACAACCGAATTTGCTAGCCTCGATGCCCAAATTATGGAACCTTGAATTAAGCAATACAGGGCTTACCGATACTGGAGTTGTGAGCTTGAGCAAGCACACTCAACTGAGGCAGTTGAATGTTTCGGAAAATAGTCTATCAGACGCATGCGTGCCTCACCTTGCGTCAATCAAGACACTGTCCGTTCTGGTAATTTCAGAGACAAACATTACCAAGCAGGGATTGGAGCGACTGAAAGCAGCCTTGCCCAAGTGTAAGATTATCTGGGGATAGAAACTCAAGGACTCAAACAGCGATGCCCAAAATTCTATTGGTCGAGGATGATATAGCTGTTTCGGGCATGGTTGCTGATGGATTGCAGGCGCAGCGACATGCTGTCGATGTAGTCGGTACAATTCAGCACGCCCAAGAGCACCTGCAAAGCTTCACTTACGATCTGCTCATACTTGATTGGGAGCTGCCTGATGGTTCCGGAGTAGAGCTTTGTACGCAGTACAGAAAACAAAGGGAAACGACACCGATATTGATGCTCACCGGCAAAAGCTCCATCAACGACAAACTGCAGGGTTTGGATTCGGGGGCAGATGACTACCTGACCAAACCATTCTCGCTAATTGAGTTAACTGCCAGAGTACGAGCGCTGTTGCGGAGACTGCCCAACCAGACGGACGAGTCTACCTCTTTTGCTGACATCGCACTCGACCGGACCTCTAGAAAAGCCGCGGTTGGCACTAATGACTTAAAATTGAGTCCGCGAGAATTCGCCTTATTAGCCTTTCTGATTTCGCATACGGAAGATTTGCTTTCTCAAGATCACTTGCGAAACAAAGTATGGTGGGACGAACCGGATGTGACGCGGAACACCGTCAATGCGACAGTGGCCCGGCTTCGCAAGAAGCTCGAAGATGCCGGGAGTCGCGTTTCGATCAACGCGGTTATTCGCGAAGGCTTCAAGATAGAAGTCGAACCTTAGAGCCGATGCCAGAGATCCCTCCGCCATCCATTTCAGAGGTTCCAATCTTAGTGTTTGAAGCAGCGTTGGTGAGTGAACAACATGGCGATGCCGTGTTTATTACAAGCGGCGATAACATCGTCGTCTTTGATGCTGCCACCTGGTTGTACAACAATTTTTATTCCGGCTGCTACTGCCGCTTCAATGTTATCAATTGCCGGCAAGAAGGCGTCGCTGGCTAACACTGCACCGCGAGCCTTTTCGCCGGCTTGATCGACGGCTAATCGAACGCTAGCGACGCGGTTCGTCTGCCCGATGCCGAATCCCAACGACAATCCATTGCGGGCAACGAATATGGCATTGGAGGTCAGATGCCGCACGACGGACCAGGTGAATTGCACATCTGCCATGTCATCGGTTGAGACTTTCGCCTCAGTAACACAGGTAAATGTATCAGCCCTGACTGGCGCTTCAACATCACGCTCGACGATGAATCCCATTTCCTGCAGGTCTTTGAAGCGTAACGTCGGTTTGAAGGCGCGATCAAGAACATCGGTCTTAAGGCGCAGCACACGGACATTTTTCTTTTTGGCAAAGACCGTCAGAGCATCCGGCTCAAAGCTTGGTGCTAACACCACTTCAACAAAATTTTCAGTAATACGCTCAGCCAGCTTTGTTGTGACAGTGCCTGTGAATCCATAAATTCCACCGAAGGCAGAAATCGGATCGCAGTCATAAGCCTTTTGAAAGGCAGCGAAGATATCTTTATCAATCGCCACGCCACTGGGGTTGTTGTGCTTGATGATACAGGCTCCGGTGCCGTCCAGGTCGCGCAGAATTTTGATCAGCGAATAAACATCAACGATGTTATTGGCTGAAAGCTCCTTGCCCTGAAGCTGCTCAAACGGTGGAAAGGTTTGCTGTAATTCTGGATTGATATCCGGTGGGTGATACCAGGCTGCTGCCTGATGCGGATTTTCTCCATAACGCAAATCCTGGTATTTGCGCAAACGCGCCATCGGTTCTTGCGGCATTTCGCTAATGGCAACATCACCTGAAATCTGACGCTCAAGGTAGGCTGAGATAATGCAATCGTATTCTGCCGTGCGCTTCAGTGCGGCACAAGCAAGTTGCTTTCTCAAAGAGTCAGTAAACGTACCTTTACTTGCTTCTAGAGATTCAGCGACAGTATCGTACTGTGCCGGATCAGAAACAATAGACACACGGGCAAAGTTCTTAGCAGCAGCGCGCAGGAGCGTTACACCGCCGATATCAATCTGCTCAATCATTTCCGCTTCAGACAGATTTTCTTTCAGTTTCTTTTCAAACGGATAGAGATTCACGACCACCACATCAATTTCTTCAATGTCATGCTCGGCTAAACAGCTTCTGTCCTCGGCAAGAGGTCTGGATAGAATACCGGCAAACACCTTCGGATGCAGTGTCTTCACACGTCCGGCAAGTATTTCCGGAAACTTTGTCAGCTCTTCTACTTTCACAACGGAAAATCCATGCTCGCTGAGAAACTTAGCTGTATTGCCGGTAGCAATCAAACGCAAGCTATCGAACCGTTCCAGACCGCGGAGAAAGGACTCCAAACCAGATTTGTCTGAAACACTTACCAATACAGTTCGCATCGTCGGACTCCTTATTTGCTCCAGCTATATATCTTGGTCACGAATGGTCATTTCCAGAGGGGCAAGAAACAACTTGCTCGGTTCATCGGTCACGTATCCGAGCACTTGCGCCACAAAGCCGTGCGCGCGGAAGGTGTCAACAACCGTATCAGGCGAACCAGATACAGTCACGGCGAGCCCCATGCCCATGTTGAACGTGCGGTACATCTCGTCCAACGCCACGTGGCGAGCTATGCGCATAAGCACTTCCGGAACCGGTAAAGGATTCTCAATGTGGAAACCAATCTGAGGATTCGGGCGAAAGATATTGCGCCAACCACCGCCTGTTATGTGAGCCATTCCAGTAACCAGCCCGTTCTTTTT
>JADYXS010000438.1 GCA_021772155.1 Candidatus Obscuribacter sp. | reverse complement strand
GCGGCCCAATCGATTGCATATAAAATGACCGCGGATGACTCCGATACTTATTGACATCGCCGTAATATTATTGCTGTTGCTATGCAACGGTTTTTTGGCAATGACCGAGATGGCCATTGTCTCAGCCAGAAAGGCCCGTCTCTTGCAATGGGCGGAGGCCGGCGACAAGAGCGCTCGCATTGCGCTGGAAATTGCCAATTCGCCGACGCATTTTTTGGCCGCGATTCAAATCGGCATTACGCTGATAGCGCTGCTTACCGGTGTTTTTGGTGGTGCCACCATAGCTGACGATATCGCCGAGCGAGTGCGCAATAGTGTCCCGCACCTTGCGCCTCATTCCGACGCGATAGGTATTGGTATCGTCGTAACTTTGTTGACTTTTATCTCTGTGGTGCTTGGGGAATTGGTGCCAAAACGAATCGCGTTAAGCGCACCGGAGTTGATTGCTAAGTACGTGGCTCTGCCGATTCGTGTTTTCGTAAAGATCGCAAGACCAGCTGTCTGGATTCTCAGTTCTTCGACTGAGACCGTTCTTAGAGTGCTCGGTATCAATCCGAGTGCCGACATGACTGTTACGGAAGCTGAGATTCATGTGATGGTTGAGCAAGCCACCGAAGCCGGTGTCTTCGAAGAAGTCGAACAAGAGATGGTGGCAAGTGTGCTTCGTCTCGACGTCAAGAGAGTCGGCTCGATCATGACACCGCGCCGGGAGATTGAATGGATTGATACCAATGATACTGAAGATGTCTGGTATCAAGAGGCGTTGAATGTGCCGCATTCTCGCTTGCCGGTTGGCGAAGGTTCGCTTGATAGAGTGCTGGGGATAGTCCAAACGCGACTGCTGATTAAACAGAAGGTTGTTGACGGTAAGATCGACCTGAAAGCTTTGATGTATGAGCCAATGTACGTACCAGAGAGCATGAACGCCCTGGACCTTATTCAACGATTCAGGGAAAATAGCCAACAGCAGGCTTTAGTCATGGATGAATATGGCGGCGTGCACGGAATTGTCACTCGTGAGGATGTTTTTGAAGCGATTGTCGGCGAGCTGCCGATGCCCGGTGACATACCGCGCTGGAGCATTACCCGGCGAGAAGATGGTAGTTGGATGGCAGATGGGCAATCGCCGATCGACGAGTTCAAAGAAGCCCTAGTTATCGACGACCTACCGGGTGAAGAAAAGGAAGATTACCGAACTCTTGCCGGTTTTATTCTCTTCCATCTTGAGCGCGTTCCAGCAGAAGGCGAAAAGTTTGAGTGGGGCGACTTCGAATTTGAAATCGTTGATATGGATCGTCACCGAATCGACAAAGTCTTAATTAGACGGAAAGAGCCGGGTGTCGATAAAGGCTCTACCGCAAAAAATGATTGAGAATTTGTAGGGGAGGGGACAGGCCCTACACGTTGAAGCGGAAATTGATGCAATCGCCGCTTTGCACGACGTATTCCTTGCCTTCCAAACGCACCAGGCCTTTATCTTTAGCAGCGTTCCAAGAACCACAGTTCTTGAGCGCATCATATCCAGCTACCTCAGCGCGAATGAAGCCGCGGGCGATATCCGAATGGATCTTTCTGGCCGCTTCTTGAGCTATGGTGCCGGCGACAATTGTCCAAGCTTTGACTTCGTCTTCGCCGACCGTGAAAAACGGTATCACGTTAAGCAACTCATACGCTGCGCGCACCAGTTTCTCGCGACCAACTTCTGTGATTTCCAAAGCAGTCAAAAATTCTTCGCGATCGGCCGGTTCCATCTGCGCGATTTCCATTTCTGTTTTGGCGCAAAAGGACAACAGCGGTGCGCCCTTACTCTCCGCGAACGGCTTCAGTTTCGTCAGAGTGTCGCTGTCTTCCTTGCTGATTTCCGATTCGTCTATATTTGTCACCAGAAGTAGTGGCTTTTGTGAAAGGAAGGTGTAGCCGCGGACCACTTTTTGCTCATCTTCTGACAGTTCGATTTGGCGCAATGGCTGCTCATTAGTCAATACGTTTTTGAACTTAGCAAGAATTTCCTTTTCTTTCTCGGCAGCTAATTTTTCCGGACCCTTCTTCTTCAGGCTTTCTGCATCCAGTTTGTCCAAACGCTTTTCGATAACTGCCAGATCCGCAAGAATCAATTCAAGTTCCATCAACTCAGCATCGCGAAAGGCGTTTACAGACCCGTCCGGATGTGGCACTGAGGGGTCTGTAAATGCCCGCACCACGTGGACTAAGGCTTCGACCTGGCGAAGGCTTGCAAGCAGATCCGGACCGAAGCCGTGCTTTTTCGCTGAACCTGGCACCATGCCTGCCACGTCGACAATTTCCACGGTAGCCCAGGTGTTCTTCTTCGGTTTGTATAAACCGTTAAGCCAATCCTGCCGTTCATCAGGGACTGGTACTATGCCCATGTTTGGTTCATTTGAAGTGGAGCCGGAGAACGCATGCACTTCTGCGTTGGCGCCGGTTATTGCATTGAAAACTGTTGTCTTACCTGCCGCAGGCAAACCAATTATGCCGACCTTCATTCCAATCCCTCTAAAAAAGATCGGAGAGGGTGGGATTCGAACCCACGTGGCTTGCGCCCATCCGCTTTCGAGGCGGCGCCGTTATGACCGCTTCGGTACCTCTCCTCAAGACAACCATTCTAGCAAACACCATGTTGTGCTGCTATTTTGCAAATTCATCTGGCGGGAAGGTATGTGAAATCAAGTACCGGATTTAAGCGCTACTTAATTAGCGGTATGTGAACCGTTGTGGTGAGCGCGTGCGGCAATTTGGGTTGTGGTTTCACTTTGAGTTTTCAAAGCGGCCATTACTTGCGGGATGTCTATACGCGATTGCCTTTTGATCAAAGCTTGCGGTAGCCACATGCCGCCATTTACGTGCGACGCATAAGTGACGAACGTGCTGCGACCGCCTTCAACCGGCTCGAGACGCCAATAGCCTTCAACGGCTTTGAAATCACCACCAAGACGCTTCCACTCAATAGATTTATGGGTTAGCTCGCGAACCTCAAGTTCGTACTCGAAATTGCTCAACGCGCCTGTTGGATGAATTTGATATTGGACGCGCTTGGTCGCTCCAAGATCTGAAAGAATTCGACACTTACGTAGTGTTGGAAAAACTTTGGTTGCCGCGGAGTAGTCGGTAAGCACTTGCCAGACATGTTCCGGTCTAGCTTTGATCAATACCTTGCTAACCAGATATGGCTTCTTGTTGATTACTTCGTCGCGGACTGTCGATTCAGAAATTTGTTCGTGCTTCGCCAAAGCAGGCTGCATTGAACAAATAGTCGGCGCGCAGAACGAAGCGATCATCACTGCTGCTGAAAGTAGCTTGCTCGTTTTAAAAATCACTCGGCACACACCTTCTAAAGGGGCTACTGTGAACATACTACCAGCATGAAATCGAATGCTGAATTCCCTCTAAGTGTCAACTTAAGTATCGACGGTCTCAGGCGGGAGTGCCACGCACCGTTGATTCTATACACTGGGCGTTGACTACTCAAGTGAATTCGCCCCAGTTGAGAATGTTCTAGTTTTTCTCCTGACAAGCTGTCGTGTATCTTGAAAACCCGAGAAGCCCTTGTAATCTACAATCCCAGTTCCGGAACGCAAGTCGACATCGATCACTGCGTTGGTGCAGTTGTTCACAATCTTTGTGTTCACGGTGATTATCAGGTCACTGTTCGCAACACGGTGAAGAACTTTGGTCACAAAGATGTTACGCAGTTAATCTCCGCCGGTTCTTACGATTTGGTTGCCGCCGCCGGTGGTGACGGCACCATAAGACTTGTACTCGGCGCTGCATCAGAAGCCTGTCCAAACACACCCGTGGCACTAATTCCGTTGGGCACTGGAAATCAGTTGGCACGCAATCTTAAGTTGTACGAAGATACGTTGCTTTCTGATCCACTTTTGGAGTCTATCAAAGTCATGCTCTATGGCATCGAGACGCGCATAGATCTTGGTGTCATGAATGGCGAATACTTCTGCGTGGCCGCAGGTGCTGGACCTTTGTCTGATGCGGTCATCGGACCTTCAAAGCAAGACAAAGCAAACTTGAAGATGTTGGCCTATGTCGGTTCGATCATTCAACGGATCGCCGCGCCACCAGTTAATTTTCGTGTGCAGACCGGCGACGATGATTTTCAGGTATCTGCCAGCGGAATCTTCGTAACGAATGTTTCTGAGCTTGGCGTCGGTACTCTCTCCGGTACCGCCGAGCTGAACGATGGTCTATTGGATCTGTGCATCATCACGCCGGCGGAATTCGGCGATTATCTTGAGTTGGGATTCCATTTTTCTGGCGGTTTGCTGGGCGGTGACGCGCCTTATTACATACGTAAGGTTAAATCGGTCAAGGTTAACGTAGTACCAATTGAGAGTCAGCTGTCCGATTTTCAGGCAATGGCGCACAAGGTGAGAACGGCATTTCGCGGAGAAAGCGATGATCCTCCTACCTACAAGGAAGTCATTGCGGCAGTCGATGGTGATTCATCTGGCACCACTCCAATGAATATTGAAGTGCGTCCGAGTGCCGTAAATGTTTTGACGCCGCGGCTGAGGCCGTAAGAGGGGAGGGGCTTGTCCCCTCCCGTTGGATGATGTGTACCGTTGTGTGAACCAACGCGGGAGGGGGCAAGCCCCTCCCCTACAGAACAAACTACGCAGCAAAGAATTGTGAATAATGTTGCTTGAGAAAAGCGAATTCTTCCGCTGGTGTTTTGACCAGACCGTCCAGGCGAGCCACGTGGACTTTATTCAGCGCTTCTTTAATCAATGGTCCCTTTGGAAAACCAAGACTGATCAGATCATTTCCGGAGACCGAAGTCCGGACGCTCTTCAGTTCCTCTAAGTACAACTTGATCCACCTTCTCGTCGGCGATCCCGGAGATGCCAGGCAGGCGGCAATTGAAAGCGACTGATCACTGCGCCCGTGCAACAAAGAGAATATGTCGCTGCGCAGCAGCCACTTACAGTTATTGACGCTCAGTTCTCTTAGTAACTGAAATCCCTCACGAATCCAATCGCGCTCATCGTTAGACAGGACCAGTCGGTCCATGACGACTTCGCGATCAGCTTCGCCTAATGGTGCCAGAAGGAGAGCCAAGTAGATTATCCACTGGCGGTCCAGGGGAATGCGCACAAGCATTCTTTCAGCGCGGCGAATATGGGCCCGCACTTTATCGTCGAAAGCTAGATTCGGTGCTAAATAACGCAAGCCTGAGCCGAGGTCGTTCAGGATCTCTAAGGCACTTAGTCTCTTGTTGGACTCGAAGAGAATTCGCAGTTCTTCTTTCAGCCGAAAACCACCGAGGCTATCGAAGACACCCATTGCAATTGCTCGTTGAGCCTGTTGTCGTGTCTTTTCCTCGATGGTGAACCCGAGCCGAGAGGCGAACCTGACCGCGCGAATGATTCGGGTGGGATCTTCAATGAAACTGAACGGATGAAGAACGCGGATTAACTTGGATTCGATGTCATTCACGCCGTTGAAGAAGTCTATGACAAAGCCATTCAGCTCGTCGTTCAATGCAAGTGCCAACGCATTGATTGTGAAGTCTCGGCGAAAGAGATCGTGCTCGAGGCGAGAAGCTTCCACCGTTGGCAAAGCCGCAGGGAATTCGTAGAATTCGGTGCGAGCTGTGGAAAGATCAACTTCTCTGTTTCTATCTGCTTTAAAAATTATGGTGGCGGTTTTGAATCTGTCGTGTTTGGCGATCAGCTCGAACCGTCCTGGATAAGCTAGTTCCAGTGCCTGGGCAAGATCTATGGCAGAACCTTCGATGACAAAGTCTAAATCGAAGCTAGCTCTTTCCATGTAAAGATCTCGCACGCAACCGCCTACCGCATACGCTAGCATGCCGCTGTCCGCGGCAACTTTTCCAATGGTGCTAAATAGCCATTGCGTTGGTTTGTCAAGCGACTGAACGCGGTCACGGAAATCGATTCGCCGTTGCTCTGGTGAAATTTGGGACTCTCGTTTTCCGGCTGCATCTGCACCGTAGAGTGTCGCCAATACATCCTTCCGCGTGACTATGCCGATCAGATCGCCATCGGCATTGAGAACCGGCAATCGTCCAATATCTTTTTTTACCATTGTCGATTGTATTTCGCTAATAGGTGTTTTTTCGCTGATGCTTATCACCGGAGTGCTCATGAAACCTTTTACTGGAGCGTGCCCCAACTTGTGGTGCAGCGCTTTGTCTACATCCCGCTTGGAGACAATACCGGCCAATCCGGAATCGTCCATAACGACCAATCCATCCTGACCATATCGCAGCATTATTTTGCCTGCCTCGTCCATTGCCACGTCAGGCTTCAACGTACGCACCGGCGTGCTCATAACTTGCGCTGCGGTGATTTCTGGACTTGTATTACGTCGAAGCAAGCTAACGACCTTTTGACGTAAGCCTTCCAGGTCATTGTCTTTGGTGACTGCCGAGGCCGCGCCGGGGTGTCCATCACCGCCAAATTCTCGTGCTACGGTGCGAAGATTAATCAGTGGTGAATCGCTACGACAAACAATGTGAGTCCGGTCGCGCATGTACACAATCGTTACTGCTGCATCAGCGGACGAAACTTCCAGCAATCTGCGAGTCAGCGTGGACAGTCCTTCGATGTAGCGTTCGCAACGACCTTGGGATATCATGACCTTTGCACCGGATATGGTGACTGTTTCTGCATTGGCAATCAAGGATTGGAAAAGAGCGGTTTGTTCCTCGCCGAGCTTCGGATTGATAAAATTGTTGACTTGATTCAGATCGGCGCCTTGACCAAGCAAATGGGCGACGCATCTTGCGTCGAGCTCAGTGGTGCCAGAATAGGTCATGCAGCCAGTGTCTTCGTAAATGCCGATCAAAAGAAGAGTTGCTTCAAAAGGCTGTAGTTGAACGGATTTTTCCATCAACGACCCGGTAAGCATCGCCGTGCAGGATCCGACAGCTTCGATTCTGCTGTCGGCGCGTGCAGTACTGCTCAGTCCATGAGGATCTAGTTCGTGATGATCGAAGACTGTATGAGTTGCTCGCTTCAAGCTGATCAGTGCGCGCGGAACTTCATCCAACCTTTCGATGTTCTGGCAGTCAACGACGAAAACGTGGTTGATCTTGTCGGCATCCACATACTGCAAGTCTACGATTGGCAAGGAGTCGCGGTAGAGCGTGAGAAACTCGCGAATGTTCGGGCTGAGCATGTTGCTCGGCGCCATTTTCGTTCCGGGGAAGAGCTTCGTCACAGCAAACTGTGACGCCAGCGAATCAAAATCGGAATTATTGTGGGCTACTACTATTTCCATTCGGATAAGATGATTGAGTTGATCAGTCGATGCGATTTTGGCAGGCCCGATGGCGCATCGCAAGCATCTCTTTATGTTTGCTAGCCCCTATTTAGGGGTAATCTTGTAGCAGGATGTCAACAGGTCCAAGCGTTATGCCACCCTTTCCAGTTCTAGCTCAAATCTACATTCTTTGCACTGGGATAGGCTGTCTGTCGGTGACAGTTGCTGCTCTCACAGGCGCTTTGCATCATGGACACTCTGGGGGGGATGGCGGCGGGCATGCCGGGCATGGTCACGGTGGACACGGGCACGGCGGTGACGCCGGCGGACATGGTCATGGTGGCAGTCATCACGGTCACGCCCATGGCCAAGGTGGTCATCACGGTCACGATGCTTCCGGGCACAACTCCGATGGGTCTGATAATGCTCGCGTTGTACGTCTGGCCAGGTCGACGGCCGCTTCCGTTAGAGAACGCGACCTTGCCATGACCATGCTCACCTGGTGCAATCCGACCAATGTCGCCATTTTTGCCACCTGGTTCGGGGCAACCGGACTTATCCTCTGGCGCTCTTTACCTTTTCCTCTTGAGTGGACGCTTCCTGTGGCGATTCTCGGCGGTTTGGGTGGAGTCAAGATCACCATGGCATGTATCGGTTGGCTGGGCGCCCGTATGTACGAGTCCGGTTCTTTTAGCATTCAAGACGTAATTGGCCTTCAAGCGGAAGTGAGTGTCGCTCCTAGCGAGCAAGGCATGGGTGAAATCATCTATGTGAAAGGCGGGACCCGATATACCGCTTCGGCCCGCCTGGCTAGACCCGATGCACCCATACCACGTGGGTCAAAGGCGATTATTTGCGACATGCGCGATGACATCGCTTACGTGGAGCCGTGGGAGGGCGAGTAATGTTATTGCTTAGTCAAATTTATATGCTCTGCGCCGGTGCTGGGTTCATCTATGTTGTTGGAACCGCTGGTTTGGGCATGCTCAATGCCCAGCAAGGAGATGCTTCAGCTGGAGAAGGCGGCGATGCTTCTACCATGGATGGCGGCGGCGATGCTTCTACCATGGATGGCGGCGGTGATGCTTCTACCATGGATGGCGGTGGTGATGCTTCTACCATGGATGGCGGTGGTGATGCAGGCGACTTTGGCGACGCCGGGGATTTTGCCACAGGCGACGCCCGTCACGCTGCAAATGGGTTAGGGCGGACCAATCTGGCCCACCTTCGCACAGGTATAAATCGCAGTCGAAAGCCAAACTTCGGTTTGCTGCTACTTAAGCTAACAAGCCCATCCACCATAGCTATGTTTTCCTTTTTCTTTGGACTAAGTGGTCTGATTCTGGAAAAGTACTTGCCCGTACTTGGAGTTTTCACTTTCCTGCCGGCTTGTCTGTTTGGGATCCTCGGCTACAATGCAATGTGCCGCCTGACCAACTCGATCGCCGAAAAGCTGCACGCGTCATCTCTGTTCCGGGATGATCAACTGATTGGAACGGTGGGCGAAATAACAGTCCCTATCTCACCAGGAAGAATGGGCGAAATTATCTATTTGTCCGGGCAGGTGCGCGGGACTGCCTCAGCCAAGGGTATTGATAGCGACAGCGCTTTTGCCAAGGCAACCAAGGTGACTATTACAGATGTCCGCGACGGTGTGTTCATCGTGGAGCCCTGTAGAGACTTTGTGGAAGAGACTTAGCGCTTTTGTGCTGCGGTTCGAGGATGACCGATGTTATTTGTACTGTTTGTTCTGACTTTTGTGCTATCGCTACTTATCACTCTGGTGGCGAGCCGTTACCGCAAATGCGCTCCTAATCAAGCTTTGATCATATCTGGCTTGAACTCGCCTAATCTGGAAAAGGGTTTCAGAGTTGTTATCGGAAACGGCGCGCTGGTCCTTCCTTTTATTCAACAACACGCATATTTGAGCCTGGAGCTAATGCCTTTGAAGCTGGAATCGGCCATTCCGATGTTGACTCGCGATGGCGTTCCTCTTTCCGTTGAGGCGGTTGCGCAAGTCAGGATCCCCGCTAAGGAAAACGCAATTGCCATAGCTGCGCAATTGTTTCTCACAAAAACTACCGAGCAGATCAAGTCCCTTGCAGCAGAAAGGCTTAATGGAAATCTGCGATCGGTCATTGGCAAGCTTGAATCAGAAGACGCACAATTCAACTATAAGTTGATTGGTGAGCGAGTTCAAGCTGAGTCTGCTCTGGATTTCGAGCGGATGGGACTGGCTGTGATTTCAGTCAGTGTGAAAAGTCTCACGCCAGTTGCGGTTAATGACAGCTTGTCTATTCGTGTAGCGACTGTGGAAACCACTTCCTCGCTGTAGCGGAACACTGGCTGATTAGTACGGAGAAATACTTCCGATGTTGGAACTACCTCTTATATTGGCCGGTGCAGCCGTCGCTGTGGTCGCCGGCTCGGTTGGATCGATGGCGCTCACTTGATTCAAGAAGTGCGGGCCCAACCAGGCGATGATCATTTCTGGTTTGCTTGAAGGACCCAATGAGCAAGGGTTCAAAATCGTGAAGGGCGGTGGCACGGTCGTCTGGCCGGTCATTCAGCAATATGCCTTTTTGAACCTGGACGTTATGACCATGGATGTCTGTTCGGCTGCTCCGATTGTTAGCAAAAACGGTATACCGCTCATCGTTAAGGCTGTTGCACAAGTCAAAGTGCCAGGCGACTACGGTTCGCTTGCTGCTGCCGCGCAGCATTTCCTTGGGAAGTCGGATGCTGAGATAAAGAGTCTGGCTTTTGAAACTTTTGCCGGTCAATTGCAAGCCCTGATTGGCACCCTGACTGTAGAAGAGCTGATCGGTAATCTTGATCAAAATAATCAACGGATTCAGCAAGGTTCAAATGCGGACTTGAGCAAGATGGGTTTGGCGGTTGTCTTGTTCAACATCAACGAAATCAAAGACGACGTCGGCTACCTTGATGCACTGGCTGCGCAAACAAACGCAGAAGCAAGGAGGAAAGCTGCAATCTTGCTGGAAAGTGCCAGAGAGAATTAAAGGCACCGGCGCCGTATTGGGGAGGGGCTTGTCCCCTCCCGTTGAACTAGATCGTGGTGCTGTGGACCGAATGGGCTCGCTACGGCGCGTGAGTGCAACTTAGCGCCGCGGGAGGGGACAAGCCCCTCCCCTCTTACATCTTGAGCGAGAGACAAGCCCTTCCCCTACATCTTGAGCGAGGGGCAAGCCCTTCCCCTACCTGCACTTCGTCCGAAGCATTGCTTACAAAAGCATCCGCGGGTTCCACAAAAATTGCGAAATAGCTAAACTCGACAGATCTCTTTACAACTAGTTGTAGGATATTCCTACGTTCACTTTACCGACCAAAACAATTGAGTTGTCATGCAGGGTAGACAAGGTCACGCCTGTGGCATGGTGGGTTTAGTGCGCCGTCTTTTCTTTAGTATGGAGAATTACTTCAATGTTTGACCCACTTATTCTGTTAGGCGGCGCGGCTATCACTGTAGTTGCCGGCGCAGTTGGATCTATGGCGCTTGGCTGCTTCCAGAAATGCGGGCCTAACCAGGCCATGATCATTTCCGGTTTGGGCACCAAGCACGGAGAACACGATTTCAAAATCGTGAAGGGCGGTGGCTCGGTTGTCTGGCCCGTTATTCAACAACGTGCCTTTCTCAGCCTGGAAGTTATGACCATCGATGTCCGTTCGGTGGCGGCAATTATCACCAAAAATGGTGTTCCGATCATCGTAGAAGGCGTCGCACAGGTCAAAGTAAAAGGCGACGAGGAGTCTATTGCAACGGCTGCCGAGCAGTTCTTGGATAAATCGGACGCCGAAATAAAAAGCGTAGCTCACGAAACTCTCGTCGGTCACTTGCGAGCTATTCTAGGCACGCTGACTGTGGAAGAGCTGATCAGTAATTTTGATCAGTTTGCCCAACGAGTCCAAGAAGTCTCGATCGGTGACTTGAGAAAAATGGGACTGACAGTCGTTTCGTTTACGATCAAAGAGATCAAGGACAATGTTGGATACTTGGAATCGCTCGGTCGGCAAAAAACGGCTGAAACCAAGCGCGATGCCGATATCGGTGTGGCAAATGCTAACAGGCAGACCAAAATCGCTCAGTCCGCGGCAGAACGAGATGCCACAATTGCTCAAGCTCAAGCGACAGAAGAGGGAGCCAAGGCTAAACTGGTTGCCGATACTCACGTAGCTGAATCGAACAAAGAGTTCCAAGTTAAGCAAGCTGAGTATCAAGAAATTATTTCGCAGAAGAAAGCTGTCTCCGACTTGGCCTACAAGATCGTCGAAGCGCAAAGCAGTCAAAAACTTGCTGAAGAAATGTCGCAAATTGAGATTGTCAGAGCGCAGAAGAACGTTGAACTGCAAACTGTTGAAGTGAAGAGGCGGCAAGTGCAGCTGGAAGGTGAAATCACCAAGCCGGCTGAAGCAGAACAAACGAAAGTTCGTATCTACGCACAAGCCGAACAAGAAAAACGGAAGCTGTTGGCTATGGCCGATGCTGATTCTGCCAAGTTGAGAGCGTCCGGCGAAGCGGAAGGAATTCGTTTACGGGCTCTTGCGGAAGCCGAAGCCATCAAAGCTACCGGTCTTGCACAAGCGGAAGCATCCAGGGCGCAGGGTCTTGCTGAAGCTGACGTTATTGCAGCTAAAGGTGAAGCCGAAGCGACTGCGATGGTCAAGAAAGCCGAAGCTTACAAACTGTACAACGAAGCTGCTATTGCTAGCATGATCATCGACAGACTGCCGGAAGTGGTCGCTGCTGCTGCCTCACCGATAAGCAGGATCGGCAACGTGACGGTACTTTCCACAGGTGGAGACGGCGTAGGTGCCTCGAAAATGAGCAGCGAAGTGCTCAACGTAGCGGCTCAAAGCATGACTCTGATCAAGGGGCTGACTGGATTCGACCTTTCCGCTGCTTTGCAAAAGAAGGCGTTGAACACAGTCGTTGCTAACGGTAACGACACTGAACCGGCTAAACTGCTTGAGCCAACAATCAAGTAATAAGGCCGAGCAGGTTGACAACAGCCAGTGTGAAATTAGTTCTCATCGGGGCGAGTGGAGTCGGCAAGACTTCACTCGCCCAACTTTTGTCAGCAAAGCTGGATTTAGCGCTGATACCGGAACTGGCGCGGGAAGCTTGCCACCAAATGGGATACCAGAACCCGACCGAAGTGCCAGATCAGGAACAGTTTCGGGCGTTGTTGCTGGAGAAACAACTGCTTCGAGAAGCAGAACACGAGAGCTTCGTTGCCGATCGCTGTAGTATCGATTGCTGGGTTATGTGGCAGCGCTGGCAGTTGTGTTCGGCAATGACTTATACAACCGAAGCCTACTACAAAACCTGCCGTGGACAGGCGGAGCGCTACACGCATGTCATCTATATTCCGCCGTTATTCAGTCCGCAGGAAGACGCCTTTCGCTGGACAGATGCCGATTACATCAAGCAGATCGATCGCCTAACTAGACTCACCTTGTATGATTGGGAGTTATGGGATCGGACTTACACGATCAAATCCGCTGAGATTTCAGAACGAGTGCAAGAGGTGACCAGTTGGTTAGAAGTGAGCAACGCAAACGGTTGAATTGCTTCTTCTTGCCTTCACTCATGTCAGCACTGACTGTTCTTTTGCTGACCGCTTGTAGCAACAATGGTCTCAACGCGCGTTCACCAAGCAGCGCCACTCTTTCAAACTTTTATGTCTCGATGGCACCGTCCAACACCGAATTGCTGTACGCCATCGATGCACAGGACAATCTTGCCGGAGTCTGCACGCAGTGCGACTATCCGCTAGCGGCAAAAAAACTGCCGAAAGTTGGTAACTTCATCATGCCGGATTTGGAAAAGCTGGCACAAGTTCGTCCCAAGTCTGTTTTCCTGGTAAATGGACAGGAACAAATGGGCGGGATGATCGGGAAGCAAAAAGCTTTCGTCACTCGCGTTGAAATTTTGCGCAACGAAAGCATTGGCGATATCTCGAAAAACTTGGTGAAGCTCGGATTGTGGACCGGTCACTCCGAGAAAGCTAGTCGGCTAGCTGCCGAATTTGACAGTTCCGTTTCCGGTCTGAAGAAGACGCTTGCCATCTCTAGCACACGTCCTAAGGTGTTTTTCTGTATTTGGCCGGAGCCTTTGGTTGCAGTTGGCAAAGACAGCTATTTGAACGACGCGGTCACTATATGCGGTGGCACCAACATCGCCGGCAACCTTGCCGGAAGCTATCCGCGATTTAATTTCGAAAGGCTACTTGTCGATCAGCCCGACGTGATCATCATGCCGGCGGAGGTCGAACGCAATTCATTCAATCGTCCGCCATGGACATCGCTGAAGGCAGTCAAGAACCATCGTCTATACATTTTGCCGTCACGGCAGCTGGATCGACTTTCACGGCCGACGCTTCGTACGGTGGAAGGACTATATTGGCTTGCAGAACGGATACATCCGGAGCTATCCGAACAGCTTTCTATGAGCAAAAATTCCATTCGCCCGTTGTCGACCGCAACAGCTGGAAACCGGTGAAAACATCGCTTTCAGGACAGTTTTGCGGAATATGTACCTGATGTCAAAGTGACATCAGGTCAGCTAACCAAGTCGTTATAATGGGCCGCATCGAGTGACTGGATGCGCTCATTGACAGCATTATGCTTGTCAGCAACGCGCACGGCACTAAAATTCGGCATCCCGGGAGACAGTGTGACCGCAACATCCGACTGGAAGATTGTGAAACGCTCGTCCTCTAACGACGCTGCCCACCTCGTTGTGTTGGGAATTAACTATCACTCGTCGCCTATCGCCATCCGCGAGCGCTTCATTATTCCAGCGTACTGTATGGCACATGCTCTGCATGCCTTGGCTCGGTTGCCCCACGTCAAAGAAGCCGCGGTCTTGTCTACGTGCAACCGGACTGAGGTCTACGCCGTAGTCACAGACGTGCACGCTGGGCTTGCTGAAATCGAATCTTTCTTCCTTTCTACACAAACCATCGCCGATCATGGCGCGCTTAAGCCCAATTTCAAGTTGCTTCGCGATGATGTCGCCTTGCACCTGTTTCGCGTGGCCAGCGGACTGGACAGCATGGTTTTGGGTGAAGGGCAGATCATGTCGCAAGTCAAAGCTGCTCTAAGGTCCGCACAAGAGGCGAATACAGCCGGTCCGGTTCTTGAAAACATTTTCAAGCTGGCACTGAATTGTGGCAAGCGCGTTCGCACCGAAACCTCGATGGCGCGTCGAGCAGTTTCTGTCAGTTCGGCAGCTGTTGAACTTGCTCGTGAGAAACTTGGTTCTTTGAAAGACCGTTCCGTGCTGATAATTGGCGCTGGCAAGATGGCCAAGATTTGCGCCAAGCACGTTTTGAGTGAGGGCGGCAGCGGTGCCGTCGTCATGATCAACCGCACAAGGGAGCGGGTAAGTCAGTTTGCCGAAGGCAAGCTCCCGCATTTATCCAAGTTTAAGGTCGGGTTTGAGTTCGAAGATCGGTTCGAGCTGGCCGCCAATGCTGATCTGGTGATCGTATCGACCAGTGCACCGGAATTTCTTTTGACCCTCGAACAGTTTCGCGCATCGCGCGTCAATGTCAGTAAGCAAACCTGCATCATCGACATCTCTGCTCCTCGCAACGTCGATCCGGCAGTTAGCGAGCTCGAGAATGTTCGTCTGTTTGATTCAGATCACCTTTGCGAAATCGTGAATAAGAACTTGGCCGAGCGGGAAGCACTTGTTTCCGAAGCAGAGTTACTGGTGTTCGCGACACTTGGTGAGTTCCATGCCTGGCAGCGATCGCTGTTTGTCGTGCCGACGATCACTGGTTTACGCCGCAAGATCGAATCTATTCGAGACGAGCAAATGCGCAAAACGAGTAAGGCTAACGTCACCACCGGTGATACCGACAGTGTGCAAGCGGAACAGATAAGTAGAGCAATCGTTAACCAGATTCTTCATCATCCGACCGTGCAGCTGAAGGCGACCAATGACTACCAAATGCTTAGGCGCCAAGCTGAAGCACTACAAACATTGTTTGATCTGGACGTGCTGATCGATGGTGAGTTGCCGGCGCAAACCTCGCAGCCGCCTCGCTGCCCGAGATAATCGTGCCGTCGTTTGAAACACCGCTGCGTGTAGGCACCAGAGAAAGTAAGCTTGCGCTGTTGCAGACGGACATGATTTTGGCGCTGTGCAATGAGCGCTTTCCGGAACTTCGCTTTGAAATTGTTGCGCTCAGTACTAGCGGCGATAAGGTTCTGAACAAGCCTATTGCCATGCTTGGTAGCACCGGCGTGTTCGTAAAAGAACTCGAAGAGGCGTTAATCGCTAATAGCGTAGATTTTGTAGTTCACAGCCTGAAGGATCTTCCAACCCTGATTCCGAATGATTTGTTCCTTGCGGCAACACTGTTGCGTGATGATCCCAGAGACGTTTTCGTCAGTCGCGATAATGTACGGTTCGTGGACCTGCCCGCAGGTAGCAAAGTCGCCACTTCAAGCCGGCGTCGAGCGGCACAGTTGATGGCCGTGCGGAAGGATATTGAGTTTGTAGATGTTCGAGGTAACGTGCCGACACGACTGAGAAAACTCGACGAGAAGCATTGTGACGGCATGGTCTTGGCGGCGGCAGGTCTTTCTCGTTTAGGCTACGCTGATCGCATCGCTGAGTATTTCCAGGTCGACGTCAGCGTTCCTGCTGCTGGACAAGGTGCGTTAGCGGTAGAATGTCGCGCTTCTGACGTACGCTTGCGTTCCCTGCTGGCGCAGATAAATGACCAGCAAGTGTGGGCCGAGGCTACTGCGGAACGGGCGTATCTAGCGAAGCTAGGCGGAGGTTGCTCTGTTCCAATTGGTGCCTTGGGGCGCGCGCAAGCTAATAATAAACTGCAACTTTCCGCTTGTGTTGCCGATGGCGAGCGCATGGTCCGCGGCCAGATGACAGGTGAGCAAGACCAGGCAGAGAAACTCGGTATCGCTCTTGCTGAGGAAATGATGAGCCGCGGTGCATCGGAAATCCTTGATGCTATATTGCAACAGCCTCAACCACAAATTTCGCCGCCGTGATTAATAGTGTGCTCCAACCGCTGGCCGGTTTGACAGTCCTGGTCACGCGGGCCCAGCATCAAGCACAACCAATTATGGATCGGTTGCGTGCCTTGGGAGCGGAACCTGTTTCCATGCCCATGATTGATATTCTGCCCCCGGAATCATGGGAAGCGCTAGACCAGGCACTATCTCAGATAACTGATTACGACTGGGTTGTCTTCGCCAGCACCAACTCTGTGAATTCATTTTGGCATCGATTGCCGAAGAGCACCGAGCATCAGTCCAATAGCGAGAAGCTGAAGTTTGCTGCCATTGGTCCGTCAACCAGAGCCGCCGTTGAAAAACATGGAGCCCAGGTTACCTATCAAGCCGAAGAGTATGTTGCCGAAGGCTTTATCGCGGGATTTCCCGAGATAAAGGATCTATCCGGCAAGCGCATACTTTGGCCCAAAACAAATATCGGAAGACTGTTGATCGTTGAACAGTTGCGCAAGGCCGGCGCAACTGTTGATGTGGTGCAGTGTTACCGCACCGCCTTGCCCCGAAACGCGGACACCATCGCTGTAAGATTGTTGGAACTGTTGCAACGAAGGCGAATTGATGTGGTCTTGCTGGCTAGCGCACAAACAGCCACCAATCTGCGAGCGATACTGAATCTGGTGGCGCGCGAACTGGAGATACGAGAGCTGATAGCACACACGCTATTGCTGGCCATCGGTCCGGAAACAGCTCAAGCTGCCAAAACTCATCTTTTCAAATGTGATCTGCAAGCAGCCGAATATACGATTGACGGAATGATTGATACTTTGTTGAAGCGCTACAGTTGATACCTGGGAGAGCGCCGGCGTCCCGCCGGCTTTGATACAGACCGAACGGCATGGCAGCATCTGATGCTGCCACAAAAAATGCCAGCCGGGACGCCGGAGGTTCTGGGAAGGGGCAGCCAGAGTCTTTAGCACCGTTCAAAGCACGATGTCTGTAATCAGGTCGATGTCTGAAACCGAAAACTCCGCATCATCTTGTTGCGTCGGGTCAAGGTCTGCGTACCAGCGAGGAACGAATAGACGCGTGTCGGCTAAATCAACGAACAGTGGTGCAATCACGAGTTTCTTGAAAATTCGGCGCAAGCGAATATATTCTCGCTTTAGTCCATCAAGCTCATCGGCCATCGAGTGTCTCGCTGCTTGTGCGTTGATGAAGTCTTCGGCCCGATCAGGGGCCCAACCCTGGGCAATGAGGGCCGCTATCATCGGGACGCGATTTTCGGCAACTTTTGTCATGCCACAATCGTTGTGTCCAATTAAGGCCAGGTGCTGGACACCTTTAGCTAGGATGTAGGCCATGCTGAATTCCGAGCCGACCAGGCGACCACTGGCTCTGCGAATGACGTAGGCATACATTCGCGGAATCGGTAAGGCGTAGCGAAACTCTATGCAAGTGGCAATGAGAAGCTGAGGCTGACCCACAGTCTCGGCAATGGGTTGCCCCATATTTTCGGAACGAATGAGCGCTTCGATGGGGGAGTTTCGCCATTCCAGTGGGATATCTTCCGGGCAGGTCATCGGAACGAGCCGGTCGGTATAACGTGGATCATCGCCAACATTAGCTGGAAGGACCATTTAAACCTCTTCACCGCAAGAAAAGCCACATGGCTACATTACACCAATCTGACGCAACCATTTCAATTAGCGCGAGATCCGCTTAGAACCCGATAATGACGCCGTAAAATGCCGTTTTCGCGGATATAGTATGGATATTCCGGGTCTTACATATTTGCGGAATGGAAATTAAAGTACGCTAAGGATAATGACTGTGAAAACTAAGTCCCTCGAGCAGGTCAGCACAAGCAATTTAATTCGCCGCATGCGCCGTCTGCGCACCTCTGCAGCAATGCGCGCGATGGTGAGAGAAACTCATCTTCATGTCGAAAAACTCATCTATCCGCTCTTTGTCGTTGACGGTCGCGGGGTACAAACTCCAATCAAATCGATGCCTGGGATTAACCAGCAGAGCATCGACGTCATGCTGGGAGAAGTTGAGCAGTGTGCCGCAGAGGGTATCAATGCCGTGATTCTGTTTGGCATTCCACAAGCCAAAGACGCTGCTGCAACCAGTGCCTGGGAAGAAAACGGGATCGTTCAGAAAGCCACTCGCGCAATAAAAGAACGATTTCCTCAAATGATGGTCATTGCCGATACCTGTCTTTGCGAATACATGAACCACGGTCATTGCGGTGTAGTAACGCCCGATGGCAAAGTTTTGAATGATCCAAGTGTCGAAATTCTTGCCCGGACGGCCGTTTCGCAAGCTGAAGCGGGAGCTGACGTCATTGCTCCTTCGGACATGATGGATGGTCGCATCGGGGCAATCCGTGTTGCCCTGGATCAAGCCGGCTTCCAGGATGTCGCGTTGATGGCTTATAGCGCTAAGTATGCCTCGGCATTCTACGGTCCTTTCCGTGAAGCTGCTGAGTCTGCTCCGCAATTCGGGGATCGAACCACCTACCAAATGGATCCGGCAAATGCCCGTGAAGCACTGGCCGAGATACTTTTGGATGTTGAAGAAGGTGCCGACATAATAATGGTCAAACCAGCATTGCCTTATCTGGACATCATTAGTCGGGCCCGTCCGCTGATCAACCAACCGATTGCTGCATATAATGTGTCCGGTGAATATGCCATGGTTAAAGCTGCTTCAGCTAACGGCTGGATTGATGAACGACGGATCGTCCTGGAAGCTCTCACCGGAATTGTGCGGGCAGGTGCAGACCTGGTCATTACTTATCACGCCCGAGACGTCGCCAAATGGTTGCGCTAGATTCGCCGTCAGAACAAACGTCTCCTGCGGCTCGGCCGCCCATGTACACCGAGGTTGAGGGTTAATGAAGACAAGCACTGCGTACCAAATCAGTTTTGCCAACGCTTTTGCGGACCTGTATTTGGACAAAGAAAACGGCGAAGTCGCCCTGGATCTGCGGCGTCAAGAAATCACCGTCTACCTTAACCAAACGCAGTATCAGGCGCTTGTGTTGTTGGTTCAGCAAAGTCTTGAAGATGAAGAGTTCGTGGAATATTTGAACTGGCAAAAGGATCCCATTCAGTGCGATGAGAATCGCATATTTGAAATTTGTGGACCCGACCATATCGTCTGCATGGCTTGCACGCCCAACTACGAACGCGTAAAGCTGACCTTTGATCTGGGTGTGGCAATCGACCTGTCCTTCGCTGACTACCAAGGTTTGGCTGGCCTTCTCAAGGAAGCGCAGGCCGATCTTGAATGGCGTCGCGAGCTATTGCGCTGGAATATGTCCGACAACGGACCGGACTTTGCAGCAGGCGCGCAAGACTAGCTGACGCAGCATCGAGGGTCATATCCCGGGAGCGCAGGCATCTTGCCTGCATTGAAAAGTAATTGCGCAAGAGCGTGCGGCATGCGCCGCACGTCTCTAATGGTGCCGGCGGGACGCCGGCGCTCCCAGGCTAGTCGTTCAGTGATAGCACCAGCTGTGGTGTCGGCAATTTGTGGTCCGCTGTGATTGGAACAATTCCTGTGCCGATCACGAAGAATTCAATTACGTGTGAACTCCAGCCATAACGACCCTCGTGGATGTTCACTCCGACGATTCCTTCTGAGCCAACCGCTTCCGCTTCGTGTTGCATGCGTTCCATCGCCAGTTCGCGTGCGTCATAGAGTGCTTGCGTAAAGTTAGTCATTTCGACGTTCTGTCCGATGTTCTTGAACCACTGTCCGAAATTTTGGTGCGCAACGTGATAGACGCAGTTACCCATGACTAATCCAACCGGGCGGTAGCCTGCACGCAGCAGAGTCCAGAAGTCCTGTCCGGATAGATCGCTGGTGAATGGTTTGCCTTTTACGCGCCATTCTGCCCCTTTGCCATCCGATTTATAGACGGCTGTGCCAATGGCAACGAACTCTGCCAGATCGGAATTCCAATCCATGTGTTTGGCTTTCAAACGGACGCCGACAATGCCGTCCGCGCCTAGTTCGGCGGCCTCTTCTTCCATCCTCTCCATAGCCAGTTCACGAGCGTGATACATCGCTTGCGAGAGGACTACCATTTCTTCGTTTTTAGACCAGTTCGCTTGTTTAAACCCGATGTGATAAATGGATGTCCCCACCACCAGTCCGGCTGGTTCGAATCCCGCTTCTTTGACAAGCAGGAATTCATTGACCGTCAGATCGCTTGTGAACAGTTTTTTGTGTCCGCCGCCGCCGCGCATCTGCTGCAGCCTTTCATGGGCATGACTAGGCAAATCTGATGCTTTGGTACTATCTGTCATTTCGTTAAGCCCCTCCGCAGGCCAATTCTATTCTTCGTCACCAACATCGTCACTGACCATGTCGATGTTTCCACGGTTCGTATTTGCTGACGCGTCGGACGCGTATTCCAAATTGCGTGTTGATTTGCTTGCCAGATCCAAGACCACAAGAGTGGAGCGTGGCTTTACAGCCTTCGCGTGCGGATCTTTGACGATCGATGTTCCCATCAAATTGAAGTGAATAAGAAAGTCGTGATAGGTGCGATCGTTTATTTCGTATTCAACGTCTTCAACATCCTGATCGACCTTCATGCCGACTACACCATCTGCCTCGTGCTCGCGAATATCTAGAATCAGTCGGCTCATAGCTCGTTCGCGAGCTTCGTAGAACCCTTGGGTGTAAGAAGTAACTTCAGCGTTGTTTGAGTTGCTGTTGCCCCACCAGTTGTACAACAGGTTCCTGGTGTTAATATCAGTCCAAACATAATAAGAGCAAACGCCAAGGCATACACCTTTGGGCCAATATCCCGCCTGGTGCAGCTGCCAGAATTCTTGTCCACTCAATGAACAGGTGAATGGTTTACCTGGAGGAACATCCGGAACGCGAATTGCCGTGCCGATTGCGGTGAATTCGACCTGGCTTTGGCTCCAGTCATAATTGCGCATGATCACCCGCACGCCAACAATTCCTGTGGCGCCGAGAATTTCTGCTTCTTTTTGCATACGGGTCAAGGCGAGCGTTCGCGCTTGCAGTTGAGCTTGCGAGACTGAGACAACTTCGCCGGTCGAGCGTGATGCTCTCAGTCCGCCCATGAAACTGATGTTGACGAAAGACGTGCCCATCACCTGACTAATCGGCTGGTAACCAGCTTCCCGCGCGCAGAGGTATTCTCGCGTGGTCAGGTTGCTGGTGAAGAAGTTGCTGCCGAATCGAGCTTGTTCCTCAAGGCGCTCTCTGGCCCTTATCGGAATGTCACCTGCTTCTAGAGCTTTGATTGAAGCTTTCTGCTTTTCCAATGCGAGCTTTTCTGCTTCGCTTTGTTTTTTCCAGAAGAACATTTTATCCGCCTTATTGGACGAGCCTGCTCATGGCTTCCCGCGCCTGCGAGTTGCGCCCGGCAAGTTCAGACATTTCCTTAGCTAAATTGTTAATCCAATCGTCAAAGGTGATGTCGGAAGTTTTTATAGCAACTCCACGCACTACTTTTATTTGCTTTGGCGAAACCGGTCCGTACTTATCTTTGCTGAGCTGAAAATGCACATCTTCAAATCGTACGATAAGGTCCTTTACTGGACGAGTCGAGGACAGAATCCAGCCGCCACGGGTGACACTAACATGATCTGGAAGCGCCAACTGAAGCTTCTTTGCCAAGTGCTCCATCATATCTGAAGACTGAGAGCCTTCCATCCGAAGTGAGGCAGCGAGAATGTCAACTTCTAAGGCTTCATCACTCATACGACACCTTCATTAGGACCGTTCAAAGGTTGAGGCAAGATCACAAGGATGTCATCATCTTTTCGGTTTCGAACAGTTGATCTGGTAATAGTTGCGTTACAGGAATTTGTGCCCGTATAACGACGAGGACAACCAATGACGCACAAGTTTAACTCAGGTTCGAACAGACGGATAATAGAATCACTCTTGAAAAGAACGCCATCCGCTATAATCTCTCATTACAGATCGTTGGGCACGGCGGAGGCCGACGAACCTGGTCAGAGGGGAAACCCAGCAGCCATAAGTTGAACCCTTCGGGTGTGTCCGGCGGTCTGTTACTATAATTTCGTAGGGTGTTGGGCATTCGCGCATGAAATCAAAGTCTTCCGGGCCATCCAAGCCAATCGACGACGAGCCGACAAACGAGCAGCCGGATAACAACACGCTGCTTGGCCAGATACTTGTCGAGCTCGGCTACATCACAATCTATCAATTAGACGAAGCTCTGCATATTCAGAGAACTGATGCAGACGGCGGTCGCGAGCATAAGCCGCTCGGGCAGATTCTTCTGGAAATGGGCTACTGCGGTCCAAATCACTTGATTCGCGCCATTCAAGTCCAAGTGGAATACAGAAACGTATCGCCTGCCAAGTAAGCGGAACGAACGTTCAAACGTTCTTTAGGTGCTGCCGACCGGTGGATGTCGGCACTTCGGTGCCTGTATGCGCTCCCCTGCTGTTTAAGGGCGCGTTGTGATGCGCTCGCTGGCGGCTCTGGAGCCGTCCCTACAAGCGTATCGACGACACAGTTCGAGCCTTCAATAAATCATCAAACCAAAGCCCATTCATAAGTAGCTCAGTTTAAGCATTACGAGCTAAACTTAACTTGGTAATGTCCGCCCACGTGCGTACATCGCTAGGAGTGCCATCGGATTGGGACTTGGAGCTAAATTAAACTTTGCCTTTCTCACCGTGATTCTGGTCATGGTGGTTGCTCATGCTGGGGCGCAGTATATCGGGGAACGTAATGCTGCTCTGGCGGCCGCTCACAAGATTGTTGATCCGGCAATCAAGCAGCTTACTCAAGAAACTGAAGCCATTCAGAATCGCAACGAGAGTTTGGCTACTAAGCTTGCCACTGACTCTGCCTTTAACCAGGCATATCAAGCAAAAGACCGGGCAGCTGTGGCAGCTGCAGTCAAAGGTTTTGTCGAGCGAAGCGGCATGACTGGCTATGTTGCAGTAATCGACGATAAAGCAAGAATTTACTACAGTGGCGATGCGCCGGCAAAATTCGGCTACCCAGCACGCGACATCCCGGACTATATCAGGCAACTGCTG
>JADYXS010000437.1 GCA_021772155.1 Candidatus Obscuribacter sp. | reverse complement strand
TCCGTCAATACCGCTCACTTCAGCCTGGGAGCGCCGGCGTCCCGCCGGCTTTTGGCAAAGGAACCTGCACCAACAGAAGCCGGCGGGACGCCGGCGCTCCCAGGCTCAGTTACACGTGTTCTTAAGTGAACGGCGTTGCTCCTAAACTAACCCGTCGCGTAAAACCTTGACAGCGGCCTGCGTTCGATCACTGACAGCAAGTTTTTCCATGATGTGCCTCATATGAGTTTTCACGGTTTCGTTGCTTATGAACAACCGGCCGGCCATTTCATTGTTACTAAGCCCTTCAACCAGCAGCTGCACAACTTCCAGTTCTCGAGACGACAGTGTGGAAGCAGCACCCTTGGTTGATGTTGATGATTTCCCCGCATGTACCGGTTGTGTAGCTGTCTTCAGTACAAGCCGTGCGATCTGTGGATCTAGCCATGTCGCCCCGGAGTGGACGGTTTGTATGGCCAGGATAAGCTGTTGACGTTGGATATCTTTGCTGCAGTAACCATCCGCTCCTGCTGATAATGCCGCGAACATGTCTTCTTGATTGTCGTTCGAAGTAATAATGAGCACACGGGTCTCTGGGCGAATACTCTTAATTTCGGCGGTTGCCGCGATCCCGTCCATTCTTGGCATTCTCAAATCCATGAGGATGACATCAGGAGTGCACTCGATTGCCGCTGCGACGGCCGTAGCTCCATCGATCGCTTCTCCAACCACTTCAATTCCGCTAGATTCCTCTAATATAGACTGAAGTCCGATGCGCACTAGCTCGTGATCGTCGGCAATTAACACTTTTATGCGCATGGGATTCCTTGATATGGGTTGCTTGTAGCAGCAAGTGGAAGGCTGACTACAAAAGTGGTTCCAAAACCAATTCTGCTTTCACAGGTGATATCTCCCTGAAGAGCTTGAACGATCTGTTTCGATAGGTACAGTCCGAGTCCTGTTCCGCCAGTGTGACCCTTACCAGCATCGCCTTGTACAAATCGCTGAAAAAGGCTTTCTTTTTCCGATTCGTTAATGCCTGACCCGGTATCCGCCACGCGAATTTTCATGACATCATTGATCGCATTTAGCCCGACCTCAACCGTGCCACCAGGCTTATTGAATTTGATGGCGTTGTGCAGGAGGTTCATCACAACCCTTCTGACTCCGATGGCGTCGCACTCAATACGAAGATGAGAGTCTGGTGTAGCCCACACGACAGTGACATTGCGGCTCTCAGCAAAATGAGCCATTTGCTCAATGCAACTGTTGACGAGGGTGTGCAGATCAAGATCTTCATAGTGGCAAGGGTAATCTAGAGTCTCGTAGCGATATACATCAACTAAGTTCTGGACCATGGAAAGTAAATTCTGATTGCTGTCCCTAAGCGCGGAAAAAATACGTGCATTTTTTTCCGGCTGCGCATCCTGTGACTGGTTGCAGAGCATCTCGAATATTCGCTCGGCGGCAATCAAGGGATTCTTTATGTCATGAGCTACCGAAGCTACAAAATCGTCTCGCTGCTGTTCAAGCAGCACCATGTCCGTGCGGTCGACGACTTGCAATATAGCGGTGGCTAGCTCACCCTGGTTGTTTTCCACAGGCCATAACGAAAGGTCCCAATGCCTCGGCCGCGTGGAATGTTGTTTCTGAATCGTCACTTGTAGCCTGGATACTTGACGTGGATCGCGACTGTTAATCGATTTTTGCGCGCTTTCGAACAGTTCATATGGCGGAATGAGTCTCAGCGGCTGTTGAATTAGCTCGTCTAAATTACGGTCGATCATTGAAATAAATGCAGCATTTGCATCAAGAACGTTCAAGTCGGCATCCAATGTAACAATGCCCACCGGGGCATGTTGAAGAACGGCCCGCGCTATTTGATCCTTACTCTTCAGGTTGTCCAGGGCAAGTTGAGCTAACTGTTTTCGCTCGGTAATGTCAGTCACGGTACCCATCATTCGGGCAGGTTTTCCGTTTTCGTTCTTGGAGGCTTTGCCCTGCGCACAAATCCACCTGACGCAAAGGTCCTTAGCGTGCTTGATTCGGCATTCAATGTAAAACTTGCCACTGGCAAACGAAAGATTTATTACTTCTTCGACGCCAGCGCGGTCTTCCGGAATTACATGGTCCAAGAAAGTTCCGAGGGTCCATTCGGACCGCGTTGAATCACCGGTTCCGAAGATCTCGTCATTCTTGGACGAGCGCCAGACGGAATCGTTGATCATGTCCCAGTCCCAAACACCCATCTCAGCAGAATCTAGGGCCAGGCGCAGGCGCTCCTCGCTATCCGCCAAGGCTCGTTCCGCGCGCTTACGTTCTGTGACATCCAGGCACACACCTGTTATCTGGACTGGGTTGCTTTGTTCATTACAGAATAACTCGCCTTTTGCGTGTATGTCCCGAATGGTGCCGTCCGACCACAAAACTTGATAGTCAACTTCATAGTCAGCACCTTCCGAGATGACCATTTCAATGTTGTCTTGAACTCGCTGGCGATCATCTGGATGGATCAAATCCGTGAATTTGTCACAGGTTAGATCAAATCGCTCTCTGGTTGTTCCAAACAGTTCGAACATGCGATCGTCCCACTTAAGGTTGCCTGTAACGATATCCCAGGACCAAATTCCAAGCCTGGAGGCTTCGATAGCTGCCTTGAACCCCAGGGCAGTTTCCCGAAACGCCTCTGCATCGAGTTTTTGCTGAGTGATGTCGCGCGCAATTACTGAGACATCGGTTACTATCCCTTTCGCGTCCCTTATAGGAGATGCTGACAAAGAGACGAAAATGACCCGGCCATCCTTTGTAAGCCCTCTCGTTTCATGGTTTGAGATTTTCTCACCGCGTTTAATAATCTCCAGGATCTGGGCAAAATCGTTCTGGTGACCAGGCGGCAAAAGCATCTCAATTGATTTGCCTAGAACTTCAGATGCTTTGTAGCCATACATGTCTTCTGCGCCCTGGTTCCAGCTTAGAATTATGTTTTGCAAGGATTTGCCGATTATTGCATCAGTTGAGCATTCAATCAGTGATGCCAACCACTGTGATATGTTGGTTGCATTTTGTCTTTCAATTGCATAATTAATGGAACGTCCCAATGATGATGGATCTAGTTGACCTTTCACCAGGTAGTCTTGCGCTCCAAGTTCAAGAGCGCGCACTGCCAACTCATCATCATCGGTACCGGTAAGGACTATTATCGGTACGCCACGAGCATCTTTGTGTACCCGGGTTAGCGTATCGAGACCGGAGCTATCCGGTAATGACAAATCCAAGAAAATAGTGTCGATCCCGCCCGCTGTAAGCCGTCTCAATCCTGATGAAAGAAGGTCGCAGCACTCAATGGTTATCTTTCTTCTCCTGACCCTCTGAAGGTGATCTTCAAGAAATTCTGCATCATCAGGATTGTCCTCAATTAAGAGTACGTTCAGTTGTTCAACTTTTTGTCTCGTGCCTTGCATTACTAATTCACCGGTGGCAGTTGAGCTACATTGAACCAATACAGTTCAATTGCCTGGACAACTTTGCAAAGTTGACTGAGATCGACTGGCTTGCTAATAAAGCAATTGGCGTGTAAATCATAGGAGCGCACGACGTCTTCCTCGGCTTGAGAGGTAGTCAAAATCACTACTGGTATCTGGCGCAAATCGGGATCAGCTTTCATTTCCAACAGCACTTCTCGACCATCTTTGCGGGGCATATTAAGGTCGAGCAAAACTAGCGAAGGTCTTTTCACATCCCCATACTTGCCCTCCTTCCGCAAATATTGCATAGCTTCAACCCCGTCAGAAACGACGTTGACCTTCCCCGCAAGCTTCGTTTGTTCCAACGCTGAAAGGGTGAACTCAACGTCGTCCTCGCTGTCATCCACGAGCAGGATGGGGTTACAATTAGTCATCGGACTTCCTCCAGGACAGGCCCACGTATTGTGAAATAGAAAGTTGATCCTCTATCTGGTATGGACGTAAGCCAAATGCGACCGGCATGGTTTTCGACGATCCTTTTGCAAATCGCTAGACCGATACCAGTACCAGGATAAGCAGCGGTCGTATGCAAACGTTGAAATAGCACAAATATTCGGTCAGCAAACTCTGGTGCAATGCCGATACCGTTATCGGTGACAGAAAACAGCCAGTCTATGCCTTGCCTTTTGGCAGATATATTTACTACAAGAGGCCTATCGCTCGACGCGAACTTGAGTGCATTTCCAAGGAGGTTTTGTACCAGCTGTGATAGCTGCGCAGCATCTGCCAATATTGTGGGCAAATGATCGAAAGTGACCTTTCCACCGCTATCTCGGATGTTGGCAGTTAAGCTTTCAATACAAGTTTCAATTAGTTCGTTGCAGTTTATATGTGTCAGCAGTTTCGGCTTGTTCTGGATACGCGAGTAGCTGAGGAGGTCATTTATGAGCGTCTGCATACGCTTGATCCCAGCTTTCATCTTGCCCATGCAACGAACGGACTTCTCATCTAGCTCTTCACCCAGGTGTTGAGCTAGCAGGTCTTGAAAGCCAGCAATTGAGCGGAGTGGTTCCTGTAAGTCGTGAGCTGCAACTGCGGCAAATTGCTGCAGATCGGCATTAGAGCGGGCCACTTCGTCTGCCAGCTTCTTTCGCTCGGTCATATCTTGAATCAGTAAGATAGCGCCTTCTATGTCGCCGTGCTCGTTTTTCAATGGTCTCAGATTGATGCTGCACCAGCGCCCTAGAATGTCCCGGTCTGACGTAACGACCAGCACCTCTACGTTGTCGGCTTCTTCACCGCCAATTGCCCTGACCAGAGGCGATTGCGCATCAGGGCAAAGTGTGGTTCCGTCGGGCAGATAGATTCCATATTGTCGAGGCCAGTCTTCGGGCGCCGTTCGATCCGCACCTACCCCGATTATGTTGGTCGCAGCGCTGTTGAAAAATAGCAGCTTGCCCGATGTATCTGTAACAACAATGCCTAAGCCAACACTGTTTAGAAGGGCTTCGATAACGTTGAACTGCTGAAGAGTCAACTTACTCATGCGGAGTTACTTGGAGCAATTTCATTGCTCCAGCTATATATGGTGTCATGCTGTTCACAAATCCTTGTCTTTGCCGATCTACGGGGATTTATGAGCGTTAACAACAGCCTCGTCTGGAGGAAAGGTCTGTCCGGGTAAATCCAATAACATCGAACACAATGCCACTATGACACATCCTAAAGTTTCCGGTGTGACGATAGCATGCGCGAACGGGCGCACCACATCTGGTGAACCCTCGAGCATGGCAGCCTGCAGTGATTGGTGCTGCATGAGATTTAGGCGTATATTATTTCTTTCTGGTGCTACTACTAATACTAGATTCAATGCGGCGCATGTCCTGCAGTACGGGATCGTTTGCAGGAAGCGATTGTCCTTCGCTGTTGAGCAGCTCCTTTAGCTCCGCTTGCGCTTGCTTGCCCTGTCCGTTGCGCTCGAGCAGGCGCGTGAGCGAAAGCACCGCTTTTGATAGGGCTTTCTCCTCGGCCGTGGTCGGGCACGCCTCTTTCTTTTTGTTGGCCGGAGCAGCTTGAGGTCTGGAAGCGTTCGACTTGGTCGGCGTAGCGGGTGGATTGCCGTTAGTCGAAGACGCGTGCACGAAAGTTCGTGGATACGCAAAGGCAAAGATAGACACCGCCAGTAGTATCAAGGCAATAGTCGCTAAGAGTGGTGCTCGTCCTTCTTTTAACTGCGATGACGATCCGGTTTTGGTACTTCGTTGCGGAACGAAATGGTGGTTGTGTTTGAATTGAATGAGGTCATTTTTCAATTCATCCATCGACTGGTAGCGAACGTCGACGTCCTTGTCCAAGGCTTTGAAGATGATCGCTTCCAGGCCTTTGGGCAATTGAATTGCCGGACTAAGCTCACGAAACTCTAAAGGCACCGCAATAATCTGTTTGTGCAAAATTTCCAGACTGTTTTCGCCGTCGATAGGCAGGCGTCCGGAGAGCACTTCGTACATGACACAACCGAGCGAGTAGACATCCGACCTCGCGTCCGGAGCATGACCTGTGCACTGCTCGGGGCTCATGTATGGTGGGCTGCCGAATACTACCCCTGTTTTTGTGAGTGGTGCCTGATTTTGAGTGTCGCCAGAATGGAGAATTTTTGCTACACCAAAGTCAAGCAACTTCACTGTTTCTCGTTCTTGTTCATCGCGAGATAGCATTACGTTACTTGGCTTGATGTCTCGGTGAATGATGCCCTGGCTGTGGGCATAGGCCAGTGCGTCGGAGATTTGCACGAATATATTGACGGCTCTTAAACTTGTTAATCGTCCTTCGCGCTTAAGTACGTCTAGCAGGCATTCGCCCTGCACGTACTCCATCACCAAAAATACCTTTCCGCTATCGACTCCGCAATCAGTGGCGCCGATAATACTTGGATGTTGCAGGGCGCTTATCACACGACCTTCTTGATTGAACCGCTGTAGTCGCTCACGCTCGTTGTCGCCGACGTGCATGCGCAGCACTTTTACTGCAACTGTGCGGTTTAATGTCAGGTGTGTGGCTTTATAGACAGCGCCCATGCCGCCAATTCCAAGCAGCGAGTCGATTAGGTAGCGTCCGGATAAAACAGTTCCAATTAAGGCGTCTTCTTGCATCACCTTGAACGGTGTGCCATCGTTTGGGCAAACTTCACTGTCGTCACCAGGCAGGCAGCCGCAAAGTGCGCAGAATTTTCGCGTTTTTGTCTCTACCATTGCGAGCTAAATCCAGTACCAAGCATTTATACCCGGATTTTTGTTCGTCGCATCCATCCCGGGAGCGCGGGCGTCCCGCCTAATGCCACTCACTTAACTTATTGAAAACAAGACGGTGCAATACCGCCACGAGCCTCGTGGCGGTATTGCATGACGCAATCGTCGCAC